>CAZNYT010000058.1:0-14793 GCA_964577315.1 uncultured Desulfovibrionales bacterium | reverse complement strand
AAGAGTTGCTGCCATAATAGTAAGGCTGTTTATAGAGCCATGGTTACAGAGCCAAATTTCCTTGTAGTTATAGTTGCCAGGAAAAAATGATAAATAATTGCGTTCCGGATTAGAGTATGGCCCACGTATTCCAGGTATCAGAACTTACCTCAGCCATCCGGGAAACCCTGGAGATGCATTTCCCCTTCATCTGGGTCCGGGGGCAGGTGTCTAACCTGAGCCGACCCGGGTCCGGGCATATCTATTTTACACTCAAGGACGATCATGCCGGGCTGCAAGTGGTCTGGTTCAAGAACACTCATGCCTTTAGCCGCAAGCAGAACCGGGATCCGGCTGCTACCCTGGAAGACGGCCAGGAGGTGATCTGTGCCGGGAGAATCGGGGTGTATCCCCCGCGCGGGACGTACCAGCTAATAGCTGAGCTGGTCCAGGAAAAGGGTCTAGGGGATCTGTTTTTAGCCTTTGAGGCCCTCAAGGCCAAGCTGCAGGAGCAGGGCCTGTTCGATCCCAAATACAAGAAGGAAATCCCTTTCAACCCGGACCGGGTGGGGATAGTCACTTCCACCACCGGGGCGGCCCTGCAGGATTTCATGAGGGTGGCCGGTGATATGGGGCTGGGATCGGAAATAATCGTTTATCCCAGCTTGGTCCAGGGAGACGCTGCTCCCGCGGACCTGGTCCGGGCCATTCACACGGCCTGCGCCGAGAACCGGGTCCAGGTATTGGTGCTCATGCGCGGGGGCGGCTCCCTGGAGGACCTATGGGCCTTCAACAGCGAGGAAGTTGCCCGGGCCGTTTTCGAGGCCCGTATTCCGGTTATTACTGGTATCGGACACGAGGTGGACACCACCATAGCGGACCTGGTGGCGGATCAGCGGGCAGCCACCCCCAGCCACGTGCCCCAGCACTTGTGGCCCCCTAGAAAGGATCTCTGGATCCGCCTGGATGAGCAGGAAACCCTTCTTATCCGGTCCTACCAGCGCTTTCTGCAGGACAAGTCCGAAAAGCTGGAGAATCTCGGCCGGGCCTTAACCTGGCTCAGCCCGGAGAGGCAACTGCAGCGCCTGGAAGAAAGACTGGCCACTCTGGAGCAGTCCCTGCACCGGGAAGGTCGGGCTTTCCTGGAGAGATACGAGCAAGCGGTTGACGAGATGGAGAGACGGATTAAAGACAAGTTTGGACCGGATTACTGGCAAGTGCGGGAGCAACAGCTGGATTACCTGCAGGAGCAGCTTTTAAGCCGGGCCCGGGGTTTTTGGGAGGAGAAAAACAACCAGTTGAGATTCCTCCAGGAAAAACTGGATTCCCTGGATCCTTACGGTCCCATCCGGCGCGGATATAGCCTGGTCACCGTGGATCGGACCCGGAGGTTCCTGCGCAGTGTCCAGGAGGCGGAGTCCGGGGAGGATTTGACCATTACCGTTCTGGATGGCCGGGTTGGGGCCAGGGTCAAGGACAGGGAATGAGTGCATGCGAATATGCTTGCAGTTTAAGATAATTTTGAATGTATAGAACGGATTAAACATGAGCCAGTTCAAGCTTGCTTCCGATTTTACCCTGCAGGGGGACCAAGCCCAGGCGGTACAGGAGCTCTGCACCAACTTGGACCAGGGGGTACCCCATCAGGTCTTGCTGGGAGTCACCGGATCAGGCAAGACCTTTACCATGGCCAATGTCATCGCCCGCTGCAACCGTCCCGCCCTGATCATGGCCCCCAACAAGACCCTGGCAGCCCAGCTTTACAACGAGTTCCGACTGCTTTTCCCGGAAAACGCGGTGGAATATTTTGTCAGCTATTACGATTATTATCAGCCCGAGGCATATGTACCTACCACTGATACCTATATAGAGAAGGATTCCTCCATAAACGACGACATAGACAAGCTCAGGCATTCAGCCACCCATGCAGTGCTCACCCGCAGGGACGTACTCATCGTGGCCTCGGTTTCCTGTATCTACGGGCTAGGTTCCCCGGAATACTACTCCCAGATGATCATTCCCCTGGAAGAGGGTCAAACCATGGACATGGACGATCTCATGTCCAGGCTGGTTGAGGTGCATTACCACCGCAACGAGTACGATTTCCACCGCGGTACCTTTCGGGTGCGTGGGGACGTACTTGAGATTATCCCCTCCTATCGCTCGGAACAGGCCCTGCGCGTGGAGTTTTTCGGGGATACCATAGAGGCCCTGTACGAAACCGATCCCTTGACCGGGGAGGTTAAGAACCGGCTTAAAAAGACGGTTATCTATCCTGGGAGCCACTACGTATCTGACCAGGATAACCTACAAAGGGCCATGAACGATATCCGGGAGGAGCTGAGGCACAGGCTGGCCTATTTCCAGGAACAGAATATGCTGGTGGAGGCCCAGAGGCTGGAGCAGCGGACCCAGTTGGACCTGGAAATGATCCAGGAGCTGGGCTACTGCAACGGGATAGAGAACTATTCCCGGCACCTGGACGGGCGCCAGCCAGGAGAGCCACCGGCCTGTCTCCTGGATTACTTCCCGGATGATTATCTGCTTTTTCTGGATGAGTCCCATATCACCATTCCCCAGATCGGGGGAATGTACGGAGGGGACATGTCCCGGAAGCAGACCCTGGTGGACTACGGTTTTAGGCTGCCCTCGGCCTTGGATAACCGGCCCCTGAGCTTTGAGGAGTTCCAGGAAAGGATGGGGCAGTGCGTATACGTTTCAGCCACCCCCGGGCCCTGGGAAATGGATAAATCCCAGGGCATAGTGGTGGAGCAGATCATAAGGCCCACAGGCCTGGTGGATCCGGAGCTGGAAGTCCGGCCCACCCAGGGGCAGATGGATGATCTTTTGGACGAGTGCCGCAAGAGGCAGGACCGGGACGAGAGGGTGTTGGTAACCACCCTGACCAAGCGCATGGCTGAGGATCTTACGGAGTATCTCCAGGAGCGCGGGATCAGGGCCAAGTATCTGCATTCGGACATAGATACCCTGGAGCGGGTAGCCATAATCCAGTCCCTGCGGGCAGGAGAGTTTACAGTGCTCGTGGGTATCAACCTCTTGCGGGAGGGCCTGGATCTGCCCGAGGTTTCCCTGGTGGCCATCCTGGATGCGGACAAGGAGGGTTTCTTGCGCTCCACGCGGTCCCTGATCCAGACCTTCGGCCGGGCCTCGCGCAATGTTTCCGGCAGGGTGCTGATGTACGCAGACCGAATCACCGGATCCATGCGTCAGGCCATGGATGAGACCGAGCGCAGGCGGGCCAAGCAGATGCAGTTCAACCAGGAGCACGGCATTACTCCGGCTACCATCACCAAGTCCGGTCCCAACACCCTGTACGAGATGCACAATTATTCCCAGGCGGAAAGCCTGGAACAGGTGGCTGAGGATACCGCCCGCTACGGCAGCGATCCTCAGGCTATGGAAAAGGAGATCAAGAGGTTGGAACGCAAGATGCGCCAACTGGCCCAAGACCTGGAGTTCGAGGAGGCCGCTCGGGTGCGGGACCGGATCCAGGAACTCAAGAACGCCCTAATGGTATGAAGAAAATCCCAAATTACATGCACTAAGCAATAAATTCAAAACTTTGGCCGAAGCTGGCCACCGACCGCTGATTACCGACTACTGGCCACCGACCACTGGCTTCTGGAATTGTAATTTTCCCGAAATGGCGAGTGAGGAGAAAAACGTGTCCGAGAAACAAGTCCGGAACCAGAACATTGGCCTTTTGGGGGGCAGCTTTAACCCCGTCCATATCGGGCACCTGCGCCTGGGCCTCGAGATGCTGGAGCAGGCCGGCCTGGACCGGGTGCAGTTCGTGCCTGCTTATATCCCGCCACATAAGGATTCAAAACGGGTGTTGCCCTTTGACATGCGTCGGGACATGCTGGAATCCTCCATCCAGGGATGGTCCAGTTTGGAAGTGAACTGCATGGAGAAAAATCGCCCCGGTCCCTCCTATACCCTGGATACCCTTGAGTCCTATGTTCAGGAGTATCCCGGGCAGGAACCTTTTTTTATCCTCGGGGACGGGGATCTTCTCACCATGCCCAATTGGCACCGGGGTAGGGAGATTCCCTATCTCAGCAATCTCCTGGTCATAGGCAGGGAAGGTGAGGACGCAGAGATTGCGGAATTTATCTCCGGTTTCTGGGAGAGTTTTCAGGTTCAGGATTATATCTGGCAGGTGAAAAAGGGAAGGGAGATCAGGTACTTGTCCGTTCCTAGAATCGATGTCAGCTCTTCCATGATCCGAGCTAGATGGCTGGCGGGCAAAAGCATAGACTGGCTGGTGCCAGAATCGGTGCAAAAATATCTCCGAGCCAGGAGCGGGGAGGTGCAGGGGATCTGGGAATAGTTCCGGGCAGGGAACGGGTTTCACCGGCTTCCAGCCGGTGCATTAAACCCCTCAGGATCCGCCATATCCGATGCTTACCTTTTCACCCTCCACAATAACTGGGACCTTGCGCTTGCCACCCGAAACCTCCAGCATTTTCTGCAGTTGTTCCGGCTCCTCCACCACATCTATGTACTTGTGATCCTTTAGGGCCTCCCGGGCCTTATTAGTGTAGGGTCAGCTCTTTTTGCCGTATATTATGATGGTCTGGGACATAGCCACCTCCTCTCGGGTGAGGTTGCAGGATTGGTGCAAGTATAGTGCACCAATCCCGGGTGTTCATGTTAGGATCTGGGTTCTTCTGTATCGGGACCCTGACCGGCAGCGATAGTTGGCCCGGAAGAAGCCGGGGAACTGGAAGCCTTGGCCTCCTGATCGGCTTGTTCCGAATCCTCCTGGGTTGCCGGTTTCCGGCTGGAGATGCTCAGGGAGCAGGGCTCTGCCTCCGCCTGTTCGTCTTCTCTCCAACTAAGCTCTATCTCTAGCTTTTGCTTGGGGGGCTTGGATTCAGCCTTGACCTCCATCTTTACATTCCCGCTGGGGGTTAAAAATACTTCCTGCTCACCGCTCTGCAGGCAAACCTGGCCTTGCTTTAGCGCGTCCAAGAATTTTTCCAGGCAGGAAATGGTGTCTTCATTTCCGACAATGCCCTTGAAGCTGAGTACGTTCTTGCTCATATTCTCCTCCTGGATAGGGTTTGGTGTAACGAGCATCCATCTTGGCATGGGATTCCGATTGCTTCACCAACACTACATATTACACCATGGAAAGCAATCTCTCAATAAGAGATTTTTCATCCAAGTAGGGTTTTTTTTCCGGGTGGGTCAAATCATCCCGGATCACCTCCATTCCCACTTTCTGGATGCAGCGAATATCCACCCCTCCTTGATACAGGGATGGGTCCCGGTCCAGCAGCACGAAATTCAGGAGTTTTTTATTGGGAAATTGCTTCCTGTTGCCTTGCTGCAAGTAAGAGAGCAGTATTTTTACCCGCTGGCAAAGGGTGGTATCCTTTTGTTCCGGATCATGTCCAGTATTGGGGATAAATACCTTGGGGCAGTGGTTTTCGGCAATGGCGGAGCCCACCTCCCGGGGAAGGAGATTGGCTATGATGCTGGAGTAAAAGCTGCCCATGGGAAAGCAAATGAGTTCCGCTTCCTGGATGAGCTTGCGGATTTTTTCCTTAACCCTGGGCTGTAAGGGAGCAGGTTTTTCCAGGCTGGTGCTCAAATATATGTCCTGGACGCGGGAATCTATGGGCTGGGTTTCCTTGCCGGTGAGTTGGTGCTGTCCCAGGATGGTGCGGCCGTTTTCCAAATGGGCGATCAAGTGCAGGTACTTGTTCATGATGGGCCTAACCACTCCCCTGACCTCAGCCAATTTGGAAATCAGGAAGATTACCGGATCCATGTGTCGGTTATGGCTGAAATAGCCCGCAGTCAGAATGAGGTTCCCGATGCTGGCCCCGCGCAGATCGAAATTATCCGGCATTTTTTGCATAAAGGAAGCTAGGTACCCGCGCACGATCTTGCGCATGGGTTCATGGATGTTCTTGACCAGGGTGTGGTGACCCTCGGCCATACGGTAAAGCATGCTCTTGAGTTTTTTGTTGTCGCTTTCCGCGGGTAGACGGTAGGTAAAAAGGCTGTAGATTTCCGGGTTACCCTTGATGCTTTGATCCGCTAGGGCCATGAGCCTGCTGCGCAAATCCCCAATGGCGGGCATATGGAAGGCGTGACGCAGCTTTGCCGAGCTTCCCCCGGAATCGAAGGGGGTCACCAAATGGATGGAATTGTGGGTGTATTCCACCAAGGCCCGGCTTAAAACGTTCAAGGCAGTACCGCCGCTGAAAAAAAGTATCCTGGGACCGAATTCCGGGGCTTTGCGATACCTGCTCAGCTTTACAGGATCCGGAAGGGTTACGGAGCGAGAGATCTTGATCTGTTGCATTCCTGGCTATCTGGCATCTATTTGTTTCAGGATGTAATCGGAGTACAGGTCTGCTGCATCCATGTTCCAGGCTTGATACAGCCCTTTGAATCCGCCGAAGGCGGATACCTCGAATACCATGGGGCCTTGGTCCGTTTCCACGACATCCACGCTGGTAAAGTCCAGTCGGAACAGGTCCTGGGCCTTTCGGGCCAAGCTCACGATTTCCGGGTCCGGTTCACAGCGTTCGTATTTCCCGCCGCTGGAGGTACAAGTGTTCCAGGAATTTCCTTTGCGCCGGGCATAAGTACCCAGATACTCACCTCCCAGAAATACCACTCCCAGGTCCCGGCCCGGTACTTGGACCATTTGTTGAATGTACATGGTGGTGTTACCCTCTGCCTGGAATTCGGATATGGCAGAGCGGCAGGACTCCCCGTCCTCCAGCACCAGCATGCCCCTGGCCTTGGAGGAGTACAGGGGCTTGAACACCGCTTTCCCGAATTTGTGCACCGCTTGGCAGGCTTGATCCAGATCCTCGGTGATTACCGTGGGAGGCATGGGAATTCCGCCCATGTGGAGATTAACAGTGCAGCTCAGGCGGTTTATGGCCTGCAGGATGGATTCTGGCCTGGAGAACACCGGCTTGCCCATGTGGCACAAAAAACGGAGCATCTCCATGCGATTGTACATGTCCGGAGAGTACACCGGTCCGATCTTCTTGATCACCAGCCCGTCCAGCTCAGCCAGATCCAGGTCTCCGTAATAAAGGGTCTTGTGCTTTAAATCCAGGGCGGTGGAGGAGATATCCACAACGCACCTGAATCCGGTCTTTTGTTCCAGGGACTGGGCAAGTCTTTCCGTGGACCAGGTCCCGGGATTGCCTATAACCGCAATTTTTTTATCTCTTTGTAATGTTTGCATGGGTCTGTTTTTTGGGGCCGTTTGGAATCAAAACGTGGAATACCTGAACACGTCCTGGGTTATGGAGAATTCTTCCCAAGGCTTTCCCCGGTGGGAAATAAGCTTCTCCGCCAGGTACAGGGCACGGTGATACATGCTTTGGGCAAATTCCTGGTTCAGCTCGAAACGGGTGGAGGTAAGAAAAGACCGCACTAAACCTAGGGCCAAGCGGGCGTGAAAAGTCTTATCCTTTTTCTCCCGGGCGAACCCCTGGGCAAAGGCAAAGAATTCCTGGTTCAGCCAGTGGATGATCTCGCGAACCTGGGTCTCGAAAACCGGTTTGCGGTAGTTGGAAACCAGAAATACCGCTACGTCCTGGATGTAGTCCCCGTAGCAGGAGCGGTGGAGATCAATAAAGTATATCTGCTGGTCCCTGGGATTGTATATGATGTTGTTGGTGTTGAAATCCCCGTGGATGAAGGCGCTGAACTCAGCCTGGAGCTCGTTCTCGATTTCGGTCAGTATTTCCATGATCCTGTCCAGGGAAAGGGTGGTCAGGGAACCGATATTGGCCTGGGAAAAATTGAATTCGGGATGAATCGTGAGCACGTCATCCAGTCGCTGTTTCAACTGGGAAACGAAACCTGCGTTGGCCGGCTCCGGGCGTGTGGTTTTGTTCCAGACCAGGGACATGGTTTCCTGGATAAGGAAAAGGGCATTTTCCAGGGTTTCCCTGTCCCTGGCCAGAATCGCCTCCTGAATGGAGCATCCGGGCAGAAATTCCAGGAGCATGGACGCGTGATCCTGGCTCTGGGTGTAGCTGAAGATCCTGGGAACCAGGTTGGGGAATATGGATTGCCAGGTTTCGATGTTCTCTTTTTCCCGGGAGATCTTCTGGACTTTTCCTTCCTTGAAAAGGACGGCCTGCCCGCTCCTTTGAGAGGGTTCCAGGATTTTGCCTATCCGGCATCCGGATCTGGATTCCCAGATGGATTCAAATCCCACCTCGTGGATGGAAATATCTGTGCTTATGGAATCCAGGTTTTCCATCAAGGCTTGATACTGATGAATCTTGAGCTTCTCCCCGAATACGGAAAAGATGATCGCCTCCCCGATGTTAAGAACAGCATCCCCCATTCTTTCCAGATACCTGAAGATAAACAGGGAGGTGATCAAGTCGTGCTTGTCCTCTCCGGAATCCAGTTCTTCGATGATCTGGTCGAAACAGCGCTTGAAGAGCTTGTCCACCATGAATTCGGCCTTGCATATGCCCAGGGCCAGATTCAGATCCCGGTTGAACAATCCCTGGACCACCATGTCCAAGGAGCTGGATATTTGCTGGAAAAAGGGCTGATAGTTGTATCCTTGCAAAAAATCCACGCGCGAGAGGTAGCTAAGCTGCCCCACGATATTGACAGCAAAGTCGCTGATACGTTCCAGGTTGGTGCTTATGATGTTCACGGCCCGAATAAAGTCCACCTGCTGCTTGCTCAAGGTCTCCTTGCCGTGGATCCTGGAAAAGCACATGTTTTCGATAATAGCCTTGTAATTGTCTATCCGGTCGTCCCGGGACCTGACCTTGTCCACCCGGGAGGGCTGGGGATCCTGGATGAGTTTTAAGGTATCGTCCAGTTGCCTGTTCGCTTCCAGGATCATGAAGTGGATTTTTTCTTCCAGATCGCTAAAGTAGGGCATGGATTATTCCTGGGGGTTGTTTGTATGTTTGTCCGCATCTTGGGAAGCAGACTCCATATCTTGGTCTTCCGCCCATTTAAAGCCCAGGCTGAGTTTTACTTCCCCGTTTTTCTTTTTGGCCTTGATAAAGAATTTGATCAAACCCCTGGGTTCCATGTACAGGTTTTTTTCCGAGTTGGAGAGATTGATGCTGCCTTTCTGAAAGCTCTCCTGCAGGGCTTCCAGGTACTTGCAGATGGTTTCCTGGTCCTCCAGGGACTCCATGGTGAATTTTTGTTCCTGGCTCATAAGTCTGTCTCTCGGGATGGTTAATATGTCCTGAACTGTAAGCAGCCTTCAAGACGGGGATGTTGGAGATGTCCCGTTTTTCAGGGCCTCAACCCTCCAGCCTGGCCAGGTATTCATCCAGTACTTTCTCCCGGTCAAAGTCCCCTATGCTCAGGGACTTCTTGATGCCCAGGTCTGTCCAGGCCGGTTGCACCCCTATTTCCCGGTAATACTTGGAGGCATCTATCTGGCTGGTGTCCTTTATCTTTTCCCCCATATGGGTATCGTCGCCCATGAAAATCAAGAGTCGTCTCAAGGACTTGCTGCGGTTCTTGTTCTGGCGGTTGATCACCTTGATCAGGAATTCGGTGTATTCCCTGGATTCGGGATTCCAGACCTCGTATCCGTCTATGTCGTAATCGCAGAGAAGTATGGGCCAAAATTGCTCCGGGTGGGGGATGACCACTCCTCCTCCGATCCACCTGGCTTCCTCGATAACCTCGGAGGTGCGATAGAAATACTCCATGTTGAAGTTTTCCTTGACTATTTTCTTGACCGCCTTGATAAAAACCTGGACCTTGTGGATGAAATGCTCCGGATACATGCTTTTTTGACCGTCGATGAAATCCCGTAGAAGCTTGTTTTTTAAAAAGTCTTTGGAGATGCTGCTTTCATTTTCCAGCAGCAGCCGGTACAGCTTATGGGTTTGAATCCGGGCAAACTGAACCACGCTGGTTTCTACCCCGGTCTTTTCCGCGGCTAATTGCAAATAATCCTCCCATTTGGGATCCATAAGAGTATCCAAAAGCTCAAAGAGTTGCCTGGAGCGATATTCGAAGGTGTGCCTGAGCATTGCCTGCAAGACATTGGCCCGGCTTAGATCGTCAAGTTTGAAGTGCAAGAGGAGCTGGACCTTGCGGTTGAATCCCTGGGAGTAACAATCCACTTCTACCCCGTGATACTCACCGTCATATGTCATGAGCTGGTTGTGCTGGGTGGGAATGATTAATTCCTTTTCCTTGTTGGGAAAAGTGTTTTCAATCCTTTTCCGGATCAGTTCCATGGGGATGTATTCCGGGTGCCAATGTACTGCCAGGACTGTTTTTTGCTGAGGATATGTGTGTTGCGGGGTGATGATCCTGTGCATCTCCTCGGGGGTAAGTTCCACGCAAATGATATGGGACAGGATTCTTTGGTCCATTTCCGTGATGTCCGGGGATGCATATTCCGGATCTAGCTTTTGGGTAGCTGATTCTTGCGGAGTAAGTTCCATATCCAGTGCCATGATTTATTTATGCCGCTTGTGACAGTTCATTTGCAGTTGGTTCAAATCCTGGATGGTCTGCAGCAGGCCGTGGATATCCTGGTTCTGGTGAGCCTGATGCATTTCCCGGACTTTTTCCAGGTACTGGTTGTAATACTCGTCCCCGTATCCGGGAAACTGGACCATGGCCTCAGAGTCCCGGACAAAGGACTGTATTTCCTTTTCCGGAGGCAATTGGTAATTGTGAGCCTGTCTGAAGATAGTGGTAAAGGTTTGCTTCATTCGTTTTTTAAGCCTTTTATAGCCCTCTTTGCCCTGGGACCTGCTTTTGCGGGGGTGGACTTGTTCTGCTGGAGCTTCCTGGACAGGGTGTTTCTGCTGCTCTGTGGGAGTGTCCCATATCCCCTGAAAACTGCTTAGGATCCTTTTTTTAAGGCTGGAACGCTTGGCACGAGGGCCTGTCTTGAATTGTTTTTTAGTCGCCTTAGGCTTGTGTTCTTTTTGGGCCTTGGAGTGCTTGGAAGAGAATTCCTCCAACTTGCTCTTGAGAAGGATCTGTTCGCCCTGGGGTATGAAAGTAAACTCCAGCTTGTGCACGTCTTGCCAATCCAGGGCTTTGCCGTTGAACGTGAGTTGCTTGTTCTCCACGGCCTGGGCCAGGTTCCTGAGGAACTCCGCGGTCTCCTGGGGGTTGAAGTTTTGGTGTTGCTTGCTTTCCTTGCTTCCCATAATCCCTTCCTTTCTATTCAACTGGACATTTGATCTCTTTGATAACATCTTGATATAATTGCATATCTATAAAACTCTAAATGTCCCCAGCTGCAATAAGATTCTCAGATTGGTTTTTACCTGTACTTTTAACCTTTAACTCTCAAGCACCCAATGTATTGTGCTTTTAGTGAAGAAATTTGCATAAATTGTGCAGGAAATTTAACTTGGTGAATTTCAGGTATACAAATTTTGGTTCCCAGGTCAATCATAATAGTTCCTGGGGCAGGGATGCAATGTATTCCTTTATTTCATCCCGGACCCTACGGTAGTGCTTCAAAGCCTCTTCCCGGGAGGGACTTTGTACGGCCAACATGGGAGGGTCCTCAAAGCCCTGATGTATTTTCCTAGATGATCCAGGAAAAAAGGGACAGCTTTCCCGGGCATGGTCGCACAAGGTTATCACGTACTCGAATTCCGTTTCAGGCAACTCCTCAATCAGCTTGGAATCTTGATGAGAAATGTCTATTCCGGCTTCGGACATTACCTGCACCGCAAGAGGGTCCATCCCGCTTTTTTGGATCCCGGCGGAATAAGCCCGGAAGTGCTCGGATAGCAAATGGTTGGCCCAGCCTTCAGCCATTTGGCTACGGCAGGAATTGCCCGTGCACAGGAAAAGGATTCTTGACTTTTGTTGCATAATCAGCACCCCTTGAAAGGTATTTATACCAGACACTGCCCGGGTCCGACGTGACCTCTGACGTCTGAGTTCGAAGGCTACTCCCCTATGACCTTGATGAGAACCCTTTTTTTTCTCCTGCCGTCGAATTCCCCGTAAAAGATCTGTTCCCAGGGTCCCAGGTCCAGCTTGCCCTCGGTTATGGCCACCACAACTTCCCTGCCCATTACCTGTCTTTTCATGTGGGCATCTGCATTATCCTCGCCCACGTTATGCTTGTACTGGGACACGGGTTCATGGGGAGCCAGTTTTTCCAGCCAGATCTTGTAGTCGTGGTGCAGGCCGGACTCATCGTCGTTTATGAATACGCTGGCGGTAATGTGCATGGCATTGGCCAGGACAAAGCCCTCCTGGACACCGCTCTCACGAACCGCTTTTTCCACTTGGGGGGTGATGTTTTCGAAATCCATGCGCGCCGGGATGTTCATCCAAAGTTCTTGGCGGAAGCTTTTCATGGCGGTCCTCCTATTTTGAGTTTACACTTGGTAAAAGAGTAATTACAAATGAATTAAACTAATATAAAGACGTGCTTTTTTCAAATCCTTGAACCCTTTTTTTTTCGGGTAGGCGAAGCCCTTGGCTTCAAGGGTATGAGCAGGAATATCTATGTTTGGTAAAAGTCTTAACCTGTTCAAGGTTTTCGGTTTTCAGATCAAGGTGGATATCAGCTGGGCAGTTATTGCTCTTCTGGTGACCTGGTCCCTGGCAGTGGGTTTTTTTCCGCATTTCGTGGAAGGCTTGAGCTCTAAAACATATTGGACTTTAGGGGTGATCGGGGCCCTGGGGCTGTTTTTTTCCATCCTGTTTCACGAGTTCTGGCATTCTTGGGTAGCCCGCAACTTCGGGGTACCCATCCGCGGAATAACCCTGTTCATATTCGGAGGGGTGGCAGAGATGGAGGAGGATCCGGAAACTCCCTGGGCCGAGTTCCTCATAGCCATAGCAGGTCCCTTGGCCAGCATGTTTCTGGCTATGACTTTCTATGTCCTGCTGCAGGCGGGGCAGATCATGGATTTTTCCGCACCGGTAGTCACCCTTTTTATGTATCTGGGAGTGATCAACTTTGTCCTGGCCCTGTTCAACATGATCCCGGCCTTTCCCATGGACGGGGGAAGAATGTTGCGGGCAGTGCTGTGGTACTGGAAGAATGATCAACGCTGGGCTACCCGGGTTGCAGCCAATATGGGATCCATGTTCGGGCTGTTGTTGATAGGGGCGGGTATAGTCCGGATATTAACCGGCAATGTTGTGGGTGGGGTATGGTTCGTTATAATCGGGCTTTTTATCCGGTTCGTGGCCCAGAATGCCTATCGCCAGATGATGCTGAAAAGCACTGTGTCCGGGACCAAGGTGGGGCACCTTATGAAGAGGCCGGTGGCAGTTCCCCCGGATATTACTCTGAATCAACTGGTGGAGGATTATATCTACCAGCACCATTTCAAGATGTTCCCGGTGCTGGAAGGGGAGACACTTAAGGGGTGCATTACTACGAAACAAGTGGGCGGGATTAACCGCGAAGATTGGCCCAATACCATGGTGAGAGATGCCTTGCTGCCTTGTTCTGGGCACAATACCATCCACCCTGATGTGGATGTGGTGGATGCCTTGTCCCGCATGAATAGCCTGGGCCATAGCAGGATGATGGTGGTGGACAGCAGCGGCAGGCTCCTGGGCATGATTTCCTTGAAGGATATCATGGGGTTTCTCAATGCCAGGATGGAGGTGCAGGGAGAGCGCGGCTTTTCCGAGTAATTCAGGGTCTTTCCCGGTGTTCAATAATCCGGGCTGGGGGAGGGGATCTCCCCCTCTTCGCCCCGGGACCAGATTTTGACTGTTTGAGCCAGGTCATGAGCCAAATTATTGACCACCACGTATTCCGGTGATTCGGGCATCCAGGTCTTGCGCTTGATCAGGACAAAATCCATGTCCCGCCTGTTTTCCATGCGTCCGGAATGGGCCATGGACCAGATGAGTTCCTCAGTTTCCGTGGAATAAATGTTTACTAACAGGGCAATAGTGGTGTCCCCCCGGCTGCCGCCCTCCATATACCGGCTCACTTGTCCCAGGACGTAGAGATCTGCATCCTGTTCCTGGGCCAGTTCCCTGGCTTTGGTTCGCCCGGGTCTTTCCGGATTGTCCTCGTAGGACATGTGGTCAAAGACTTCCTGGCCCAGCCAGGTGCGCCAAAAGACGTGTCCCACTTTGCGCCCCACGTTCGGGTTGCCTCCGGCTCGTTCCTGGACGTGAAATGGGAAGAATACTGCTGACAACTCCTGTTCCTGGGCCTCCACGGGATGGACTGGTATGTCTTCCTTGGCCTTGTTCAGGGCAGGTGTCCTGTAGATCTGGATATGGTCCAGATGAGGTTCCACGCCTCGCCTCTCCATCCAGGAGCAACCAGCCAGGAATAAAACAAGGACTGCAATCAGGGCTTTGTACATAAGAACAATTTTACCTCGGGTGTTTTTTGAGGTAACTTATTCAACTTTCGTGCCAATATCCTGGAGCACGTTTTCCAGTTCCGTGTATTCCGGGTGTTTGCCCTGAAACTGAAGGTTGCTGTTGATGAATATGGCAGGCAAACCTTTCTTGCCCTGGTTTTGTAGGATGGAAACCAGTTCCGGCTTGGACTTGAATATTTGCAGGTGTTGATTCAGGGCGTATACTTGGTAGGTTATGTCGTATTTCTCTTTGAGCTTTAGCAGTGTCTCCTGAAGATTCTGGGTCTTTTTGTCCTGAGCCCCAGGGCTGCAGGCGCAGGAAAGGTACGGAAGATATATTTCCACTACAAATTGGGACATGAATACCTCCTTGAAAAGTTGTCCATGATCTGAAACACTTTATTTTTTGATTCCCGGGGTCTATTACAACGAAACTTATTGTCCAGAGGTCCGAGAATTCTGCAAACAGGCCGTA
>CAZNYT010000057.1:0-15092 GCA_964577315.1 uncultured Desulfovibrionales bacterium | reverse complement strand
AAAAGATCCGGGGTAGTCCCGAAAGTATCCAGGTCCGCGTCCAGATCCAGCCTGCCGGTTAAAAGGTCCTGGTCAGCTGCGTCCCGGAGCAGAGGACCTATCTGAACGTCTCTCATGGACTGCTGGGTCTTTACGTAGGCCTCGCCTTCCTCTTCCCGGAGGTTAAGCTGACCCTCCAGGGAACCGTCGTACAGCCTGCCCCGTATCTGGGAAAGCTCCAGCTCACCGTCACCCGAGGCCACCTGGGCCTCCAGCTGATCTATCAGGGCACCGGATGCCTTGAGGTTGGTTAGCTTGATATTACCGTTAAGGACGAACTCGTGCAGAAAAGAGAGATCCATACCCTCCTCTTCCGGATTGGAACCGGGATTGTTCCCAGGATTGGATCCGCTGGAGCCGGACTCCTCCTCAGGCAGAAAACGGTCCAGGTCCAGATTGTCACCCTCTAAATCGAATGTCACCCTGGGCAGGGTATCCAAATCCGTTCCGCTAAGCTCACCGCGAAGCTCCATGTCCAAGGCATGCACCCAAAGTCCGGAAACCTCTACCCGGTTCTCCTGCAGGAAATAGAGCACATCTCCCCGCACCTCGCCGTTTTCTATGGGCTCAGGCAAAGGCTCCCCCTCCAGATCCAGAACCAGATCCACCTCAGAAAGATCCACCCTGCCCTGATCCTGGGCAAACTGGGCCTGAGCATTCATATCCAAGGCACCTTCCAATACAGGGTCGAAGTTCTTGAACCTCATATCGGTCTGTAAATCAATGGGCTGATCCGGGACTATGCGCCCGGTGAGCAAGTTCAGGTCCGTAATTTGTACCTGCTGACCGGAAGCCAGATTCCGGAAAGAAATACTGGACTCAGATATCTCCACTCCAGCTATATCCACATCCGGCAGGGTGAATCCCTCAGGTTCATTGGGTTCCGGATTTTGCTCCCGGGCATGGGCCAGGGCAATCCCCCCCGACTCTACATGTTCCTGTTCCGGCTCGGGAACTAACCAATTAGGCCTACCTTCTTCATCTATGATTAGATCCAGCTCTAGCCCTTGGAACACCACCCGCTGCATCTTGATCTCGCCCCGAATAAGAGGCAGAACCCGGAGCCTGATCCGAAGATCATTCACTGAAGCCAGATATTCCGGGTCAAATCCCGGGGGATTGGCTACTTTTGCCTCTCCAGCGTCAATTCCCAGCCAAGGAATGAAGAACAGATCGATATCACCTTCCAATGTAACCTCGTAGCCAGAGGCCCGGTAGATTCCATCTTCGATCTGCCCCTTGTATTTGTTGAAATCGATTACGTGGGGCAGCACTAGAATTAAGGCTATTAATAAGACAAGCAGCCCTCCCAGAATAATAGAAGCCCATTTAAGTATCTTTTTCATGAGTAATTCCTTGTAGTTGATGTTTAAGCCAAGCCCGGGTCCAACTTTGCTTCTTTTCCGGCAAAGCACGGTCGTGTGTTCCAGAGGAAAAAGCTAATATTCTTGTTCCAGTGTAACTATTCACCAAATCTTTTTGGCTCTCGCCCCTGCGGGGGAGCTTGTTATTCATATACACCGGCTCGGTGGATATGAATATTAAATTCTTCTCCTGCTTATCTCTCAGCGAGCTCTGCGCCTCTAGGGCTGGCAGGCCCGGGCGTGAGATATTCTCTTCTTTACGTGACCTGTGAATATTTTGGTAAAATATGTGGTGAATAATTGCGTTCCAGTTTGCATTCAAGATGATTTACAACTATTCACCATGTTTTACAAACTCGAGAGTTAAACCGTTTAAGGTAAAAGGTTAGAGCTACAACGAAACTTATTATCCAGAGGTCCGAGAATTCTGCAAACAGGCCTAAGTCGCTCGGTTTGCAGAACCCTCGGACCTGGAGTACGAGTTGCTGCCATAATAGTAAGGCAGTTTATAGAGCCATGTTTAAAGAACCAAGTTTCGTTGTGTTAAAAGTAAAGGCAAAGAACTCAATAGGTTAAATCAGTTATCGCTGCGGACATGTAAAACCATGTAGATGGTCAACAAAACAAGATGTTTCCAGAGAACTTTGGGCTGGCAAGTTACAAAGCTCAAAGCAGAAATTTAACCCGGTTAAGCCCAACTTGGCAAGACCCAGCTCTTACTTTGTCAAATTTTCCTGTTTCATACTCCCGGGATAGCATGTCTTTTATGTTGTAACTATTAACCAAATCTATTTGCGTGCCGAGTACCCGGCTCGCGCTTTCCTAGGCTCGGCTTACTGGGGCATTCCTGCCCCTACTGGACTCTTGGCTCTGTGCACCTTCTTGGATGTGACTGCAAAAAGTCATTTTTGCAGTCACAGGAGTCAGGAGACAGGGGTCAGTAGTCAGTAAAAGCAAAGAGTTATGAGTTTGATTCATTGCTGAATAATTCATGATCCGACTTTTTGCAGGCGCATCTTCTTGGGATAGATGCAAAATAGAGGCTTTTGGTTCAGTCTTATTCCGCGTTTTTCATGCGGTCCGGATTCCCCCATAAGCCTCGCCAAGAAAATCGATGAGCCTCCCGGCGCAAGCACGCAAAAAGACCTGGTGAATATTTTGGTTAAATACGGTGAACAGTTACTTTATGTTTGAACTTTTCTTTCAAAGGCATAAAAATATGATCCTTGTGTTCAGTATGTTAACTATTGGCGATCCGTATAATAACTGTATCACTACCATATGAGAGCATACCATGGCGAAAGGAAGCAACCCAGACAAAATCTTGGTAATCGGAGGAGGCCCGGCTGGCCTTATGGCCGCAGGCCAGGCCGCTATGCGGGGCGCCCGGGTAATCCTGCTGGAAAAAAAGCACATGCCAGCCAGGAAATTGGGAATAACCGGCAAGGGGCGTTGCAACCTTACTAACACCGGAGAAACCCAGGACTTTTCGCAAGCCTTCGGGGATAAGTATAAATTCATGCGCTTCTCCCTGGGCAGGTTCAGCAACCAGGATCTTATCTCCTTTTTTCATGGGCTGGGCCTGGAATTGATTACCGAACGGGGGGGAAGGGTCTTTCCGGCTGCCCAGGAAGCCGGGGCTGTGGTGCGCAGCCTTTTGGATTGGATTAAGGGATGCGGCGTGGAAATAAGGCCCGATTCCCAGGTTAAGGAAATCAGGTTGGTTAACCACAGGATCCAGGGCGTGGTTGTCCAGGACAATTCCCGGGAAAGCAAGTTCATAGAGGGAGACAAGATTATCCTGGCCACTGGCGGAGCCTCCTATCCAGCTACGGGTTCCGCCGGGGACGGCTATATACTTGCCCGGGAATTAGGACATACCATTGTTTCGGTTTACCCCGCGCTGGTACCCCTGGAGACCCGGGGGAGCATGGCCCAGGAGATGCAAGGGCTCAGCCTGCGAAATGTACAGGCCCATATCTTTATTCAGGGCAAAAAGCAGGCCTCCGCTTTTGGGGAAATGTTATTTACTCACTTCGGGATATCCGGACCCATAATCCTTTCCTTGAGCAAAACAGCCGTATGGGCTTTAAACCAGAACCAAAAAGTAAAGCTGGTGATAGACTTAAAGCCGGCAGTCAGTCATTCCCAGATTAAATCCAGAATAGCCCGGGTGATGCACGAAAAAGGCAAAAAAAAGATCTCCAATATTCTCAAAGAATTCCTGCCCCTGAAGATGATCCCGGTATTTTTGAAGCATACCGGGATAGATCCGGATAAAAGGGGCAGCGCGGTCACCAGCGAGGAGCAGAAGAGCCTGCGCTTGTGGTGCAAGGAACTATCCATGGAGATCTGCGGGCACCGCTCTTTTGAGGAGTCCATAGTCACCACTGGAGGGGTCAAGCTCGCGGAAGTTAATCCCAAGACCATGGAATCCAGAAAGATAAAAGGCCTGTATTTTGCTGGAGAGATCCTGGATATTGATGCCGATACCGGGGGATACAACCTGCAAGCAGCCTTTTCCACCGGCTGGGTGGCTGGGAACTCAGCCGCCTTGAATAACTCCGGGGATTAACTATTACTTTTTCCCCGCCCGTGCTCATTACTGGCTTGTTCCTTGACTGGGGACAAAGTATTCCATCTCAAACTCGGATTTTACAACGATCCCATAAATATATTTTTTAACGCCTGCATTTTTTCAAAATTTATTGAAAGCGCAACACTGTTACCAAAACATGTCTATTATACTTTTAGCCGCCTTAAAAAGTATGGATTTGAAAATATTTGATAGCTAATCCATAAAAAATTAATATGAAATAAGTTTATAATTCTGCGTAAAAAGGAGATGCAAAGAAAGTTTTGCCTGCATAACAATTCTTTACATGAAAAAAATACTTGACTGATAAATTTGTTATGGGTAATAAGACTAAATTTATTTTTTACGCACATTCAAAAGGTGCGCAGTACAGTTGTTTCATACCAAATGTAAATTATCTCAAAAATCTAATTAGTAGGAGGTTTTTTATGACTTCTAATGAGTGCCCCGAATGCGGATCCGAACTTAAAGAGAATAGCTGCCCCAGTTGCCAAACTGTGCCCCAAGAGGGTGTTGGCTCAGATGCTACAGCTAAAGAAGATAATTGTGTAAGCTTTGGCAAAGTACTGGTGTTCAGCTTTGCTGGAATGGCCATTCTCCTGGTTTTGTTCTTCCTTCTGTTTAGCGTAGCTAGTTAATCCAAGATTCTAACAGGTGTTTCTAACCAAGCCTGGCCGGCCCATTCTCTTGGGAGAGAGGGCCGGCCAGTTAAAAAAATCCTTCCATCGCTTTCTGACCACATATATACCATCTCCCCAACCAAGTTCTTTTAACTCCCATTTATCCTAGGGTTCGCATAAACTGTTCACCGAATCTTTCTTGCACGCTTTTCCCAAAGCCGAGCCGGTGGCACTGCACCCAAAAAGATGGACAATCCAGCTAGAGCGGAATCTTGTGAACTTAACTGCTCCTTGCACGTAAAGAAGAGAATATTTCACGCCTGTCACGCTAAAGGCTTGACTAGAGCCAGTTCGCAGAAAGAAAAGCATTCATTTTTTCCATCTTGAGGCATAACTTTCCCGAGGCTTTTTCTTTTCCCAGGATACTTACTCCCATCTCAGGTATTGACTTGTATCCTAAAAAATATTAATAAATATATTTTATTCAAGCGTATGGGCCAATAGCTCAGTTGGCAGAGCCACCGGCTCATAACCGGAAGGTCCCAGGTTCAAATCCTGGTTGGCCCACCATTTTCCAGAGGAGCAAAATTGATAACCGTCAAACATATCTTCACTAAATTGCTCGTTATAGGGCTTGAGAGCGCATCCAAAAGGTGCTTCCTGCGAAGAGGTCTAAGGAAGCACCTTTTTTTGTGTCTTTTTAGGTTTACAGCTTATTGTACCAGATTCCGAACTAATTAATGGTTCCAGGTTGCATGCAGGTCGAGGATTTCATTGAGAACATAGAACAAGACGCTCCCAAATGGCTGGCTTTGGACTGGGATAACTCCGGCATCCAAGTTGCCGCGGAAAAAAAGAGTATAAATACTGTGGGAGTAGCCCTAGATCCGCTACCTGATGTTATTAAACAAGCAACAGCCCTGGATTGCGATTTTCTGCTTTGCCACCACCCCTTGTCCATCTCCCCCAAACTTCCTGATAAAAACGATTCCTTTCGATATGCATTGAAACTTTTATTGCAAGCAGATATCCATTTATACAGTGCACACACTTCTCTGGACACCAATCCCAAAAAAGCTGTGAGCTGGCTTGGCAGAGAGCTGAAGCTGGAAAAGACCCGGGTAATTATGCCCACTTTCAAAAGATCAAGCGAATGCATCTATTTCCATCCCGCCTTGAATATATCTAGTCAGAACTTACCCCTTTTTTTCCAGCTACTGCAAGTTACTGAAGACCAAGGCAAAGTAAGCCGGGTTGTTCTGCCCAAGGATTGCGCAGACAGCTTCTTGACCCATTTAGAGGAGCTTGTGGGACCTATTCTGTTCTCTCGTAAATTGAGCCCTGAACACGAACAAGTCTACGGGTTGGGCCTGATGGGCAGCTTGCCTGAAAAGGTTTCTTTTTCCCATTTCATGGAACTACTGGAACAATCCCTGGGGATAAGAAGTGTTACTTATGCGGGCCACTCCCCGGGATTTGTCCAAAATATCGCTTATTGTCCAGGCTCGGGCGGAGACCTGGCAGCCCAAGCCTTCAACTTGGGTGCGGATGTGTTTATTACCGGAGATCTCAAATATCATCAGGCTCAGGACGTACAAAACCAGGGACTAGTCCTGGACGTGGGCCACTTTATTTTGGAAGAAAAAATGATGCAGGACTGGTGCAGAACCTTAAGTCAAAATATTTCCCATTTAGATTTTCATTTCATTCAAGGGAGAACACCTTTTAATACGACTGATGTTCATACCTTAAAAACTTATTCAGGGGAGGATCAAGTTGAGTAAGTACATTGAACAAATAAAAAAATTGGTAAGTTTGCAAGAGATTGATTCCGAATTGATTGAGTTAAAAAACAGAATGGAGGAAGCTCCCAAGCATTTGGAAAAACTACAGAATGACTTGGATTCTCTGGAGGAACAAAAATCCCAATTAGATGAACGGCTGCAAATGCTGAACTCTCAAAAAAAGAAGCTGGAACATGAAATTGACGAAGATTCTCAAAAAATCAAGAAAAGCAAGAACAAGCTCATGATGGTCACCAACACCCGAGAGTACCATGCCATGATGCGCGAGATGGATAATCTGGAAAAAATGAACCGTTTTCGAGAAGAGGAGCTGACCAATCTCACTGAGGACTTACAAACTCAGCAAAGCAAAAAGGAAGAACTGAACACCCAGATAGAATCCTTGCGCCAAGAATTGAATACTCACCAAGCAAATCTAGATACGGAGCTGAAGGAAATCCAGGAACGTATACATGAACTGGAAGACGCCCGGGAAAAGGCCTGCGCTGAGGTACCGGTACCCATATTGTCCAGATACAATTTTATCAAAGATCGCTTGAACAACCCAGTAATTGTTTCAGTAAAACAAAGCGTGTGCACCGGATGCTACATCAGCATCCCCCCACAATCATTCGTGGAAATCCAGAAGGGCGAGCAAATCCTTAGTTGCCCAAACTGTCAAAGACTTATCTATTGGGAAGAGCACTACTCCGAGAATCAAAACGACTAACTCCCGGGATCCAGGGCAAAAGAACTACTTGCTTAAACTTTTTTTAGTATTATATTATTTTCGGGAGTTGGACAGGCCGTCGCTGTCCCGCACTTACTTTACCTATTTTGTTGAGTACAGAACCAAGCTGTATAAGTAGATTACACACTTCAAGCATCCAGTAACTTGTATACATAAGCGAATTAAGTGCGGGAGGGAGGAAAGTCCGGGCTCCGTAGGGCAGGACGCTGGGTAACACCCAGCTGGGGCGACCCAGGGAAAGTGCCACAGAAAACAGACCGCCCGGCACTTACTTTTATCAAAGATTTCTTGGAGTTCTGTCTGATTATAAAGGAATTTATTTCCCTACAGATCAGCCAAGAGCCTTAAATCCGTAAATAAAAGTAAGTGCGGGGTAAGGGTGAAACGGTGGGGTAAGAGCCCACCAGTTGCTGTGGCGACACAGCAAGCTAGGCAAACCCCGTCCGGAGCAAGGCCAAATAGGAAGGCGCTTGAGGCTGGCCCGGCCGAAGCCTTCGGGTAGGCCGCTAGAGACCGGGAGCAATCCCGGTCCCAGATGAATGACGGCCGGTTTTTTCCAGCACTCTCTGTCTTAAACCAAGATCCGAGGGATGGGTTTCGTTTAAAGCGAGTGCAGGAAAAAACCAACAGAACCCGGCTTATCGTCCAACTCCCTTCTTTATCCTGAAACATTCCCAAGCAGCAATCCGCTGAAAAGACATCCTTTGATCCACCCCAACCTCAACAAACCTCACGCCAAAAGAGCAGGGGCATGAATATTTGGGCAATCCTTCTGGCAGCAGGACAAAGCTCCAGGTTACAGAGCCAGGGCCAGGAACAGAAAAAACAATTTATTCTTTACCAAGGCTTCCCCCTTTACTGGCAAAGCTTAATCTCGTTTGCTCAAAGCGCTAAAGTGCAAGGAGTAGTTATCGCCTTCCCTCCATTGGAATTACAATCTTACAACGAGCAGCTAACTGAGCTTGAGGACCAACACTCTTTGGGCATTCCGTTACAAAGCGTAGCCGGAGGGAGCTCGCGCCAGGAATCTGTATACAACGCTTTACAAGCCTTGCCCCGGGAATGCACACATGTTTTAGTGCACGATGCTGCCAGGCCCTTTTTTTCTCCGGGCCTGATTCATAGCCTTGTTCAGGCCCACGTGGAAAATTTGGGAGGGGTGATTCCAGGAATTCCATGCAAGGACACCATTAAGGAGCTAAGCCCAGAAAAACTGGTAATAGATACCTTGCCCAGGGACCAGCTGATAGCTGTACAAACCCCTCAATTTTTCTGCAAGGATCTACTACTTAGAGTCCATGAACAAGCCAAGGAACAAGGCTTTTCGGTTACAGACGACGCAGCCATGCTTGAAAGATTCAGCTACAAGGTCAAGGTGGTATCAGGAGAAGAAACAAATCTAAAAATCACTACCTCCGAGGATTTAAAAGTGCTTGAAACTAATGCCCACTCCGCCTATCCTTGTACCGGTTTTGGTTACGATGTGCACCGTTTTGGAGGGCCCAAAGCCCTAGTCTTAGGAGGCGTCCCCATCCCAGGTGCTCCGGGCATATACTCCCACTCAGATGGAGATGTGCTGATTCATGCCTTGGTGGACGCAATCCTGGGTTGTTTAGGCCAGGGAGATATTGGGGATTTATATCCTGATTCCGATCCGGAAAACGAAGACTTGAGCAGCTCAATTTTTTTGAACGAGGTTTTGCATTTGGCTCAGGCCCAAAATTTGTTGATCACCAATATTGACGTCACAATTATTGCTCAAACACCAAAGCTTGCTCCTCATAAGCATACCATCAGATCCAACTTGATGGGGCTCACTGGTCTTGAATCCCAACGAATAAACATCAAGGCCACCACTGAGGAGGGTCTGGGGTTTACAGGAGCTAAACAGGGAATCAAAGCCGTGGTAATGGTAAGCGCTGTAAAATATCTTGATGCAAAAAACTGAAATACGGACAATATACCATGCTTCTATACAATACTTTAACCAGGAAAAAAGAAGAATTCGAACCACTGACCCAGGAAACTGTGGGCATTTATGTCTGCGGAATCACCGCTTACGACCATTGTCACATCGGCCATGCCAGGTCTTGCGTGATATTTGACGTTCTGGTCCGGTACTTCCGCCGTCTGGGCTATAAGGTCAATTATGTACGCAATTTTACCGACGTGGATGACAAGATCATTAAAAAGGCAGAAGAAGAAGGCATGTCCTCCCAAGAAGTGGCTGAGAAATTTATCCAGGCATTTCAAGAGGACATGGAGCAACTTAATGTACTGAAACCCGATATTGAGCCCAAAGCTACTGAACACATCCCGGAAATGATCAATATCATCCAGCGGTTGATGGAAAAAGGATATGCATACAGCACTTCCGGAGGGGACGTTTATTTCAGGGTGCGCACATTGCCCCATTATGGCTCCCTTTCTGGGCGCAACATCGAAGAGCTGCAAGCCGGGTCCCGGGTAGATCCAGGTGAAGAAAAAGAAGATCCTATGGATTTTGTCTTGTGGAAAAGTGCTAAAAAGGATGAACCTTACTGGGAAAGCCCTTGGGGGAAGGGACGACCTGGTTGGCATATAGAATGCAGTGCCATGAGCGAAAAATATCTGGGGATTCCCTTTGATATTCACGGAGGTGGTCAGGACCTGTCCTTTCCGCACCACGAGAATGAAAAGGCCCAAAGCGAAGCCGCTTTTGACAAGGAATTTGCCAGATACTGGGTACATAACGGATTTGTCCGGGTGAATGCGGAAAAAATGTCCAAATCCTTGGGGAATTTCGTGGTCATCAAGGATATTTTGCGCCTTTACCACGGCGAGGTGATACGTTTTTTTCTCCTCACCAATCATTACCGCAGTCCCTTGGATTACTCGGACAGCTCATTGCTGGAGGCGGAAAAGGCCTTGAAAAGAGTGTATTGGACCAAAGCTGTCCTGGAAAAGGAGCTGGAAAGGCAAGACTGGAAAAAAGGACAGCAATGGCCAGAATTCAGTGACGAGGTGGACTCCCTGGTGCAAAAATGGAATTCTGCCATGGAGGATGACTTGAATACAGCTGAAGCCGTTGGGCACATGTTCAGTCTTACCCGAGTGGCCAACCGCATGCTGGAAAACAAGGCCTTGCGCAAGAGTGAAGCCGGTAAAGATCTGATGTGGCGGGTGTTGGACTGCATAAACAATTGGGGGGAAGTGCTAGGTGTTCTTACCAGTTCCGGACAAAAGTCTTTAAAGGACTTAAAACTCATGAGATGCAAGCGGGAGAATATTGATCCTGAGAATATCCAATCATTGGTCCAAAAAAGACAGATGGCCAGGAAAGAAAAAGACTTTTCCACTGCGGACCAAATCCGGAACGACCTTGCCGCACTGGGAATTGAGGTTATGGATACCCCAGAGGGGCCTAAATGGGATTTTACCTAAATTTGGGCTTGCGATATTATTGACGTATATAAACAACACACTGCAAAGTTCCCCAACCCTTGTCTTTGCCGAACGCAAATGAGCACATGCAATCAACTGCCAACAAACTTCCCAACAAAATCGCCTTGGGCTACCAGCTTATTAACTGTCCCGCAGTGTTAACCCTGGGAGTTCACCCCAACTTGGAGGATTATCCGGACTGGAAACAGAATAAAATCCAAGAAGCTAACAAAATATATTTTCCCACTTCCCTGTTTTCTGAAATGTTTTCCATTATGGGCAAGGAGATGTTCCCCAGCATACAAACCTATCGTTTCCTGGGAGATAAAATCAAGCAAACCTTGCTTTTTCAACTGCTGGGGCTGCCCACCCCCAAGACAAGGTTTTATTTCGGCCCCAAACAACAAGCATCAATTGCTAGCGATTTTTCATTTCCCTTTATTGCCAAAAAAGCCAGGACTTCTTCTCAAGGCTACGGGGTTTGGCTGATTCATGATCAGCAGGAATTAAATTATTACCTCTCTTATAATCAGCCCGCTTATATCCAAGAGTTTCTTCCCGTGCAAAGGGACTTCCGCGTAGTGATTATAGGCAACGAAATAGTACACGCCTATCAAAGGATTCCTGCTGAAGGCAGCTTTAAGGCCAATATTTCCCAGGGGGGAAGCATTGGCCTGGAAAACATCCCGGAAGAAGCCCTGGATTTGGCATTGAAAGCGGCCAAGATGTGTGGATTTGATCTGGTAGGCATGGACATTTGTGAGAGCAGTGGCTCTTTTTATCTTTTTGAGGCGAACATGAAATTCGGTACAAAAGGTTTTCAAAGTGCAGGCCTGCGTTACAAAGACATCCTGGAACAAAAGGTAATGGAAGACAAGGTTTAATTTATGGTAAAATATGATATAATCAGCTGTAATTCATAAAACTTTTTACTGATCAGCCTTAACGATAAATTTGAAAGCCACAAAGCCTCAGACATATTTGGGAACATAACATGTCTACAGAACTGAATAAAGCCAGAAAAGACTTAAGCAATATTCCTGGGTTGCTTAAACGGGACAAGATTCTTCCCGCCCTTACTTCACTGCAAAATGGCCTCAAAGTATATCTTAAAAGCAATCTGATGCAGAGTGAAAAGAAAGAATTTCAGGAAATGCTGGACAAGGCCTTGTATGCCTTGAACACCAACTCCTACTTGCGTCAGGTATATCCTGTTCTTCTCAAGCTGGAAGCTGGCAAGGAAAAGGAACTGTTACAAAACGTCCGGGAACTGGTAGATATCCTCCAGGAGGAAATGACTTCCGAAGCCAAGGAATCCCTGGAGGAAATGGAGAAAAGGAAAAAGGAGGACCTGGAAAGGGCACGCAAGTTGCATGGAGAAGGAGACAAGGACAAGGCAGATGCCCTTTTGCACAAATTGGTACGCGAATTTGATCAAGATTTTGACTTAAAAATTGATATTGCGGATTTGCTAATAGATGCTGAGGAATACCAAAAGGCCTTGGACTACTTGAAACTAGCTTACAAGGACAATCCCAGCTCAGTGCACATTTACAATCGTCTAGGCATGGCCCTGCGCAAGCTGGGACGCCTGGAGGACTCGGAAAAAGCGTACTCCCAGGCTGTAAAAATAACACCTAATGACGAATATCTGCACTTTAACATGGGGCGATTGTATATGGATATGCAGAAGTGGTCAGAGGCCAAGCGAGCAGCTGAAAAAGCCCTTAGTATAAACCCCGAGTTTAACCAAGCCCGTAAAATGCTGCAATACACTCAAAAAAAGCAGCAAAAATAACTTTTATGGTTCCTTGTAGCATGGAGGTTACATGATGCCCTCCCTGGTGGCAGAAAATTGCCTGAAATTATTGAGCCGACCTCTCATTGACACTCCCTTGTTGCAACCCGGAGTTCTTGCTTCCACCTCCCTGCTCCAAGACCTGGAGCATGCCCAAAGCCCGCAGAGCTTGGTATCGGATAAGGAAATCTTAAATATTCTGGTCAAATATTTCCATGCCTATATCCACGAAGGCTCAGAACACAACGTTTTAGATTTAAAGGATATCACTCTGTGTTTTGATCAATTTGTTCACCGCAGGAAAGGAAGCGTTAGTTTGTGGGGCCGAAAAGATCTTCGCCTTAAGCTGTTAAAAATGAGTTTTGCTCTGGCCATGTTAGCAGATTTGCCCAAAACTGCCCATCTATTCTACCACCTGTCAAATGAGCAACTGAATCCTGATGAGCTAGGCCCTGACTTTCTGGGACTGGATATTGGGAGCGGAACCGGCATATTAATCCTAGCCCAATGGATTGCAGCCAAGAAAAACGGGTTCAAAGATATAAGAATCTATGGCCTGGAAAGAAATGAACACGTTTGTACCACCAGCGATGCACTTATATCCAGGCTGGGAGTCGGGAATATGTTCTCAGGGGATGCCAAACAAGAATCCTGCTACCATTTCCTGGGGAACTCCCCTGTTACCTACATTAGCAATGAAACCATTCCCGGAGCGGGTGTCCGACTTTGGAAAGAGGATTTTCTGGCTATAAACAGCGCTTTATTTGCCAGCCTAGGCCCTTGCCTGGAAAAAACGCGTTTCTTCCCCTCCCAGATAATTGCCAGGGATAAATCCGGGCGTAAGGTTTATCTCTCTGCCAAAAACCGTTTTCAAGGTAATAACGAGCGATTTTTGCATCTTATGTATCCCTATGCCATTGTTATGGGGAATCAAACCCACGAGCTAACAGCAATCGGACAAGATTATACCAGCTATTTTCCTTCCGAATGGGTGCAAAAGTTGCACTATAGATGGTAAGTTTTTTGTGCCTCCCCAGCCAAAGCTTGAATTGTTCGTTTTTTAAAGGTAAGAATAATACTTCGTTTTGTCTAAGGATTCTAAACTTCCAACATCTGCTGTTACATCCGTAGAGCGGCAATTATTACCCTATTGGTCATCATGATCAACTTTCAGATAGAACCGATTAACTTTACTCCGAGCACGTGGAGCCTATAATGCCCAATTCTCAACAATATTTGATAGAAGATCTCTCTTATACCAATTCCTGGCGTCTCTTTAAAATCATGGCCGAATTCGTTGATGCCTTTGAAAAACTAAACGATGTAGGACCGGCAATATCCATGTTTGGATCAGCAAGAGTCACACAGGAAGACCCCAATTATCATTTGGCCTACGAAATCTCCAACACCTTGGCCCAATCGGGGTTCAGCATTATCACCGGAGGCGGCCCTGGAATTATGGAAGCAGGGAATAAAGGAGCTCTGGAAGCTGATGGTACTTCCATAGGGCTGCACATCCAGCTTCCATTCGAACAAAAATCCAACGATTACTTAAACTTGCGTTGCGATTTCAGATACTTTTTCGTGCGCAAGGTTATGTTTATCAAATATGCCAGGGCATACATCTTTTTGCCTGGAGGTCTGGGAACTCTGGACGAGCTTAGCGAAACCCTTGTTTTGATGCAAACCAAACGCATCAAAACCTCTCCAGTAATTTTGGTGGATACAACATTTTGGGAAGGCTTGTTAAATTGGTTTTCAGATAAGTTGGTAAAAAATTCCTACATGCAGAAAAGCGATTTTGATTTATTCTATATGGCAGACAATGCCCAGGAAGTAATCGACCTGGTCACCAACAAAGTAGACATCACTCCCAACATTACTTCACATCATGAGATTAAGGGGTTGGAAAATCCTTTATAATCCAGCTCGTATTGGAATGATAGCTTATGAAATCCTTGAAGGAGCTAAAAAAAGTTAAAATCAGCCCCAAAGATTCAAAAAAAACAAGCCAAACTACACCTGAGGAACCATCTAAAAAAGATTCCCATAGCGATAACGAGCTATTTCATGCTGCCATGTCCAATGTTAAACCCCTTAAAGGCAAAGGAAGAGACATCCCTGTAGAAACTTCTGTGTCCCCAAACAACAGCCACAAGGAAAATGGGGAGCTGGAAACCCTAAACAAACTAGTTCGCGGGGAAATAGAGTTCGACATTGAGTACTCTGACGAATATATCCAGGGATATGTCCAGGGCATAGATGCAAAGACCTTCCGCAGATTCAAACAAGGCCAATTAAGCATAGAGGCCCACCTTGATCTGCACGGCTTCAACAGTGAACAGGCCAAATTCGAATTGTTGCGCTTTATGCGAGAACAATACATTCAAAGCAAAAAATGCATACTGCTAATTCCTGGCAGAGGCAAAAATTCACCTTTGGGTAGCGGTGTACTACGTAGCGAGATCCAAGCATGGCTCACCCAGGAACCACTGAAAAGAGTTGTTCTGGCCTTTTGCTCAGCGCTGCCCAAGCATGGAGGCACAGGGGCCTTATATGTTTTGCTGAGGCAGTATAAAAAGACCAAGGGCAAAATCCATTGGGATAAATATCTGCTTGATTTGGAACCTTGAACAGATTACGTATCTCTGCATAAGAAATATCTCAAGTTTCCCGAAAAATCATCATGCCGCCATGCGGAGCAGGGCTTGAGCGAT
>CAZNYT010000056.1:0-15156 GCA_964577315.1 uncultured Desulfovibrionales bacterium | reverse complement strand
GCTGCCTTGGAGCGAGTTTTTACGGCCTGTTTGCAGAATTCTCGGACCTCTGGACAATAAGTTTCGTTGTAGTTGCTAGGTGAGAATATTTTGGGCGGGCTAGGACGCTCAACCTAGATCTTGTGTTTTAAATCGATTTCAATTATGTTTATCAATTACATTGTAAATAATTACTGGGCTGTAAACTTGGCAAGCCAAGTCCAGGCTGATGAACCAGGATATTTTTTTCCGGAGACAGGTAATGGCTACTGAAAATAATTATGTTTCCCTTATTCCCCTGGGTGGCTTAGGGGAAATCGGGCAGAATTGCATGGTTTTGGAAAGCCGGGAAACCATGGTTTTGATAGATTGCGGCTTAATGTTTCCGGATGACTTTTTGCTGGGCGTGGATGTGGTTATCCCCCGCTTTGATTATATCCTGAACAACAAGGACAAGTTAAAGGCTGTAATCCTTACTCACGGGCATGAGGACCATATAGGGGCCTTGCCTTGGCTCTTGCCCTATATAGACGCTCCGGTGTACGGATCCAGATTTACCTTGAAACTGGTGGGGAACAAGCTAAAAGAATTCAATTTGCTGGATTATATTTCCTTGAAGCAGGTGGAAGCTTACGAGTCCTTGGACTTGGGCGAATTCACCTTCCATTTTTTCCCGGTGTGTCATTCCATTATAGGAGGGTGGGGACTTGGTATTGAAACCCCAGTGGGCAAGATAGTACATACCGGCGATTTTAAGCTGGACCCAGAACCTTTGGACGGCCATTATACGGACTTGGATGCTTTTGCCCGTTTTTCCCGAGACGGTGTTAGATTGCTGTTATCGGATTCCACAAATGTGGAACGCGAGGGGCGGGCCTTGACTGAAAAGGAAGTCATGGAATCGCTAAGAAACATTTTTGTCCAGGCCCAAGGCAGGATCCTGGTCACCCTGTTTTCCAGTCACATTCAAAGAATGCAGGAAGTTTTCGATTTGGCCCGGGAGTTCGGGCGTCAAGTGGCTGTTAGCGGCAAAAGCCTGGTTTCCAATATTGAGATGGCCATGGAAGAGGGTTTCTTGCGTGTGGATCCCAAGGATTACTGTTCCTTGGAGAGTATCGCGGATCTGGATGATTCCCGGACCGTGTTGCTGCTTACCGGTTCCCAAGGGGAGCCGCTCTCCGCATTGACCCGTTTGGCCCTGGGTGAGCACAGGCAGCTCCGAGTTAAATCCGGGGATACAGTGCTTATGTCTTCCAGGATAATTCCGGGCAACACCAAGGCCATTAACAAGGTGATCAACAATCTATATCGCCTGGGTGCAGAGGTATATTACGAAAAGGTTCGGGCCATACATGCCTCGGGGCACGCCCACAAGGAAGAACTGCGCACCATGCTCCAAACTGTGGAGCCCATGGGTTTTGTCCCCATTCACGGCGAATACCGCCACTTGTTCAAACATGCAGCCCTGGCCAAGGAGCAGGGTGTGGCTCCGGAGAAAAGCATTATTCTCGAAGACGGCGATCCCATCACTTTGTTTGAGGATACTGTTCGTCTAGAAGATAGGATTCCTGCGGAATCCATCTTGGTGGATGGCAAGGGAGTGGGTGACGTGGGCCATGCCGTGCTTAAAGAGAGACATATCCTGGGCGAAGAAGGGTTGGTGATAGTGGTGCTGGTGATCAGCGAACAAAGCGGTGAATTGATCATGGGGCCAAGGATTTTATCCCGGGGCTTTATTTTTGAAGAGCATTATGATCATATCCTGGAAGATGCCAAATGTCTCCTCCTGGATGTATTTGATGATATACCCCCTGGTGAAACCAAGAAGCTGGAAGATAAATCCCGGTCTGTCCTGCGCAAGTTTTTTCGTAAGACCCTGGGCAGGGATCCCATAGTTATACCCTTGGCCCTGACGGTTTAGTTGCCAAAACCGGTGTTGCAATCCGGTTTGACAGCCTCAGGGCCTACTTGCCACCAACCCCTGGTTTCAATCGCTCCTGTGACGGTTGAAAAATTCCTGGAGCCCGTTTAGATATTTTTCCTGACTTTTTATGTGGGCAGTATCGTGATCTCCCTGGATCTCTAGAAACTCCTTGGGCTCTCGTGCTCCATCATAAAGGGCCTGACCGTGGCGAAACGGGATTAAATCATCATCACGGCTATGGATGATTAAAACTGGGGCGGTGAACTCGGCAAGCTTGGACCGGGTGTCGTAGCTGAATCTGGCCAGCAAGTCCGGCGCCAGTAGAAAAGGAAACATGTCCTGTCCCAGGCTGGGGATATCCGTGAACGTGGATTCCAGAACGATTCCTGCTGGCCGGGTTTCTGTTGCCAGATCCGCTGCCACTGCTCCGCCCAGTGAGCGGCCCATGATAAAGATGTCTTGAGGTGAGTATCCGCGTTCCTGGGTTAAGAAGTTCCAAGCTGCACGAACGTCCAGGTAGGTCCCTTCTTCTGTGGGTGTACCCTGGCTTTTGCCAAAGCCGCGGTAATCGAAAATGAATGTGGACATGCCCAGGGAGCGCAAGAATTGGAGGGTGGGTAACCGGTGGGAAATGTTTCCGGCATTGCCGTGGCAGAACAGGACCACACCCTTTTCATCCCGGGCAGGTACAAACCAGCCATGGATGTTTACATCGTCCCGGGTGGTTAGCAAAACCTCCTGGAAATCCAGATCTACTTCTTTCGGTGTGGAATGGATGCCTGTCTGAGGTGCATATACCAAACGGTCCTGGAAAAAATAAACAAAACCCATGAATACAGCATAGATGAGTGCAACGATTCCCAACGCGGATCCAAGGAATTTGAGCATAATTACTCCAACAATTTAGGTTTGGAAGTTTAGGTCAAACGTGGTGAGCAGTTGCGTTTTATTTAGCATTAATGTTGCCAGGATACTCAGGCGGAAACAACTGCAAAAAAGACTTGCTGCAAGCGCCTCCATGGTAAGGAGCTACAACCATTTTCTTAATAAGCGTTGCCATAGCTTGTCCCGGGTGAAATTTATGTCTTCAGGTAGATAAGGGTGCTGGTGCTCCCATGTCATGTAGGGACGTCCATTAATATCCTGGGCCAAGCTGACCAGGCGCTGAATCCGGTCTTCAGTTTTGGGGTGGGTCCTCAAAACCGAAGGGATTTCAGATCTTTTACCAGGCCAGAAAATCTTTTCCAGCCAGGACCCGGTGGAATATTCCAGTTTGGCCAGTGCCTGGGCCAGCCCCAGAGGATCGTTGGTGAGCATGGCTGCATCTATATCCGCATCGAACTCCCGGGTGCGGGCAAGGGCTAGTTGCATCAAGGCGCTCAAGCTAGGAGCAAAAATTAGCAGGCCAATGATCCACCAAGATATATGGTGTTCTTCCATAAGGATCAAGGGCAGATTCAAAAGCAGAAGGAACTGTCCGGTGAGGGCCAGAAGATTGGTGACGCGGCTGGCGGCATCTGCCAGATTCATGATCCAGATGTCGTTATTACGGATATGGCTGATTTCGTGGGCCAAAACACCTATGATTTCACGATTGTTCAAGGAGCGAAGCATCCCCGCTGTCAGGGCAATTACCGCATTGTGTTTGTGCCCCACGGAATAGGCATTTATCGAGGGGCTGGGAATAAAGTACAAGGTAGGAGTGAAAGACAGACCGGCACTGCGGGATAGCTCCTTTACAATCTGATATATCCTGGGTGCCCGGGAAGGGTGCAGTGCATAGGCGTTGTGCGCTTTGAGCGCGGTAAGCGGTGACATCCTGGAGGTGATCACAATCACGGTGAGACCAATTAACAGGGACCAGAAAATGCCCGGAACTCCGGCTATAAGCCATCCCAAAAGACACAGGATCAGCCCCATGGCGATCAAGATCAGGGCCGAATGCAAAAAGTTCAGCCATTTATGGCTCTTATAAGAAGTGTTTTCCTTCATATATTTTTTTGTTACAGTTAAAGGATTATTCGAGGTGGCCGGCGGTATTGCTGTGTTAGGTGAGGGTTTTTGTCTCAATTTTACCCTTTTGCCAGTCCAAAGCTCTTTGGCAGCACCTTTTTTGGTAGACCATGGGCATGGTTTTACATGTCCGTAGCGATTACTGATCTAAACTCTTGATTTTTTGCCTTTACTTTTAACCTTTTAACTCTCGAGTGACCTAGAGAATCTAAACGGGTAGTAAAACGAAACTTATTGTCCAGAGGTCCGAGAATTCTGCAAACAGGCCTACGTCGCTCACACAGTTTACACCCAGTTTAGCAGAATCCTCGGACCCAGGGAACGAGTTGCTGCCATAATAGTAAGGCAGTTTATAGAGTCATGGTTAAAGAACCAAGTTTCGCTGTAGTAGTAGCCGCCGGTGAAAAACTATAACTTATTGAAATAGCTTTAAAGGCTCGCTTATGCAACTTATGAAAATGCCAAAAGATTTGCCGGATCCAGTTCTAAGCCCCAATGCCAAGACCGTTCTCACCAAGAGATACCTGCTAAGGGACGAAGAGGGCCGTGCCCTGGAGGACTACAAGGGCATGTTCTGGCGAGTGGCAGCCAGTATTGCCCAGGAAGAGGCAAAATACCAAAACTCCCAATATGATGCCCTGGATCTGGCCCGAATATTTTATCAGATGCTTGTGGACGGTAAATTCCTCCCCAACTCCCCCACCCTGATGAATGCCGGGACCGAGCTGGGCCAATTGGCAGCCTGTTTTGTTCTGCCTGTGGGCGACTCCATGGACGAAATATTTGACAGCATCAAAAATGCGGCCCTTATTCACAAATCCGGCGGAGGAACAGGCTTCTCCTTTTCCCGTCTAAGGCCCAAGGACAGCCGGGTAGGATCCACAGGGGGGATTGCCTCGGGACCACTCTCTTTTCTCAAGATTTTTAATACCGCTACCGAGCAGGTCAAGCAGGGCGGAACCCGGCGCGGTGCGAACATGGGCATATTACGCGTGGATCATCCAGATATAATGGATTTTATCCGGGCCAAGGAGCGGGATGGGGATCTGAACAACTTCAACCTCTCCGTGGCCTTAACCGAGGAGTTCATGCAGGCAGCTGAGGCTGATCAGGAATACCCTCTTGTCGCACCCCATAACAACGAGGAGCGGGGTGGACTCAATGCCCGGGAGGTTTTTTCCCTTCTGGTGCACAAGGCCTGGGAGTCCGGGGATCCGGGGATTATCTTCCTGGACCGCATCAACAAGGACAATCCCACTCCCTCTCTGGGAGAGGTCGAGAGCACCAATCCCTGCGGGGAACAGCCACTGCTGCCTTATGAGGCCTGTAACCTGGGATCCATAAACCTGGACAAGTTTTATTCCCCAGAAGCCAAGGACGGTATCGATTGGGAGGGCCTAAAGGAAGCGGTCCACCTCAGTGTGCGCTTTTTGGACAACGTTATCGATCTGTCCAAGTATCCTTTAAAACAAATCACCGATATGGTGCACACCACCCGCAAGATCGGCCTGGGTGTTATGGGTTTTGCAGACCTGTTGTTCCAGATGGAGGTGGCTTATGACAGTCAGCGGGCCCTACAGGTCGGGGAAAAAATAATGGAGTTTGTCCAGAAGGAATCCAAGTCCGCATCCATGACATTGGCCAAGGAAAGAGGTGCATTCCCAGCATACGAAGACTCGGTGTATGCCCGGCAAAACCTGGGTCCTTACAGGAACGCCACCACCACCACAATCGCTCCTACGGGCACCTTGTCCATAATAGCCGGGTGTTCTTCCGGGATAGAGCCGCTTTTTGCCTTGAGCTTCACCCGGCAGGTCCTGGACGGGGAGCGCTTGATGGAGGTGAATCCCCACCTGGAAGCCGCCCTGAAAAAGGCCCAGAGCTACAGCCAGAAACTGATGGAGGATATCGCACACAAGGGCAGCATTAAACAGATGGAGCATCTGGATTCCCACTTAAGGGAGGTGTTTGTTACCTCCATGGACGTGGCTCCTGAATATCACCTGAAAATGCAGGCAGCTTTCCAGAAGTACACGGACAATGCCGTATCCAAGACCGTCAATTTGCCCAACCAAGCTACCCAGGAAGATGTTTGGAAGATTTACTGGATGGCCTATGAAATGGGATGCAAGGGGGTTACAGTATACCGGGACGGCTCCAAATCCACCCAGGTTCTTAGTACCCAGGAAGGGGAAGAGTCCCAGAAGGATGCAGGCAGCGGGAAACCCACGGTCAGGGAAAGGCCAGAAGTAGTGTACGGTTTTACCCAGAAGGTCCAAACCGGCCTGGGGGATCTATATCTGACCGTGAACGAAGTCGAGGGCAAACCCTTTGAGGTCTTTGCCACCATCGGTCGTTCAGGTCGCTCCATCACTGCCAAGGCAGAGGCCATAGGCCGCCTGGTTTCTCTGGCCCTGCGTTCGAACATAGATGTCCGGGACGTGGTGAAACAGTTGCAGGGCATCGGGGGTGAGCACCCGGTTTTTCAGAAAAAGGGCCTGTTGCTTTCCATACCGGATGCGGTGGCCTGGGTTCTGGCGAACAGGTACTTGCAAGGCTACCGGTTAGACAGGCCGCATAACGATCTCAACAAGCCCTATTGTCCAGAGTGTAGCGCGGAGCTCATCTTCCAGGAGGGGTGCTTCGTGTGCCAGGCCTGCGGATATACCAAGTGCGGCTAGCCTCTGGGGATAAGTAGTGGTGAAACCCATAGCTGTAAAACAATGATCCAGGTAAAATACCTTTCCCATGCCTTTGGCAGGTACTGGGCCTTAAAGAATGTCAACTTCGCCCTGGACAAGGGGGATTTTCTATTTCTTACCGGTCCTTCCGGGGCAGGCAAGACCACCCTGATGCGTATTCTGCACGGCAGCATACCGGTACAAAGGGGGATGGCCCGTATCGCGGGGTTTGACCTGAAGTCCCTTCCGGAAAAAAGGCTCTACCAGCTAAGGAGAGAGGTCTCCATAGTATTTCAGGATTTCAAGATATTGCCGGATCAAAGCGTGTGGGACAATGTGGCCCTGCCTCTCCAGGTGCGGGGTATGGCCCCGGCTCAGGTTCAAAAACGGGTGCGGGCTGTGTTAAGGAGCCTGCGCCTGGATCAGAAATCCTGGTGCCTGTGCCGGGAAATATCCGGCGGTGAACAGCAGAGGGTGGCTGTGGGCAGGGCTGTAGTGATCAACCCCAAGGTGCTGCTTGCGGACGAGCCTACGGGCAACCTGGATCATAAACTGTCCAGGCAACTGATAGAGGTGTTCAGGCAGTTCCATATTCACGGCACTACAGTGGTTTTGGCCACGCACAACGAGGATTTGGTGAAATCCCATCCCGAGGCCAAGATTCTCTGTTTGAAGGACGGGGCCGTGGTTAGCTCCAACTGGGCCACAGAGGAAGAGCCATGCGCATATTAGCCCGGTTATTTCTGCAAGGCCTCCTGAATCTGGGCCGAAACAAATGGGCCCAGTTTTTTACCTTGAGCACGGTGACCTTTACCGCGTTCATGGCCGGAATTTTTTTGCTGATATTGTACAATGTCCAGTTGGTGGCCCAAAGCACCCAGGAAGACATCCAGTTCCAGGTTTATTGGGACTCGGAGCATCCCCAGGAAGAGGTACAGAAACAATGGGACGAGATTGCTACCTGGGATATAGGCTCCATCCAGACCTTTACCCCGGATGAGGCCTGGGAGTCTCTGGCCGGATCCTGGGACGAGGATCTGGAGGAGGGGGATATGGCACGGGAAAATCCCCTTCCAGCCACAGCTTTGGTGGAGTTGTCCCTGCAAGGGGAGGATATCCGGGATCAGGCCCGGGAAATGGAGGCGAAATTCAAGGACCTGCCCGGTGTGGAACGGGTGGGTTATAATCCCCTGGAGCTGGATTTGGCTCAAACATGGGCCCGGACTAGCTCTACCATTTTTTGGCCCCTAATCGGGCTTATGTTTGTGATAACCGGGTTGGTAGTGGCCAATACCCTTAAGCTCAATCAGCTGCAGCGCCAACAGGAAGTGGAAATCCTGGCTCTGGTCGGGGCCAGCTCCAGGTATATCCAGTTCCCGCTGGTGATAACCGGAGCCGTGCAGGGCTTGCTGGGAGGGGCATTGTCCCTGGGGCTGTTAAAGCTTTTGCATGTGCTGGTCCAAGATATGCTTTTCTTCCCCCCCCTATGGCTAGAGATCGAGTTCTTGCCGCTGCACTATGTTGTGGCCATTCCGGGCGTGTTGACAGTGGTGGGGATATTTAGCAGTTTTCTGGCTGTTAGAGGGAGGTTGCGTTGATTTCGGAAAAACACATCCAGACCCTGGATCTGGAGCTTGCCGGACATAAGCTGGTGGTGCAGAAGGGCTCGGATGTAGATAGCTTGTGGGAGGATCTGCTGGAGGGGGAGGGTCCAGGTAGCGAGGACCGTATTCCTTACTGGACCGAGATTTGGCCTTGCAGTGTGGTTTTGGCTGAACATCTGAATAATTGCCAAGACATGCTTAGAAATAAGCTATGCCTGGAAGTGGGGTGCGGCTTAGGGGTTACATCCATGGTTGCGGCCAAGCTCGGGGCTAGGGTTATGGCCTTGGATATCGAGTGGCATGCTGTTTATTATGCCCTGCACAACGCTATCCTGAACAATATTTTTCATGTGCAGTGGGTGAGCATGGATTGGAAACAGCCCAGCCTGAAAAGCCAGCAATTCGATTTTATCTGGGCCGGGGATGTATTGTATGAAAAAAGGTTCGCCCTCCCCTTGGCAAGTTTTCTGAATGACAACCTGGCTCCCGGTGGAAAGGTGTGGATAGCGGATCAAGACAGGAATATATCCCAAAAAACCTGGCCGGTATTGTTTGACAACGGCTTTCAAGGCAGGGAGCTTACGCAGCGAAGAGTGCAGTGGTTCGGACAGCATCCCTGGGTAAGGCTAGTAGAGTTGACCAGGAAATAGGCTTGCAGAGTCATAAACATTTTTGCCTCTGGGTAATACTACAGCGAAACTTATTATCCAGAGGTCCGAGAATTCTGCAAACAGGCCGTCGCTCACACAGTTTACGCCCAGTTTGCAGAACCCTCGGACCCAGGGAAAGAGTTGCTGCCATAATAGTAAGGCCGTTTATAGAGCCGTGGTTACAGAGCCAAGTTTCGTTGTAGTTATTTACCCAATCTTTTGCGTACCGAACATCCCGGCAATTGGGAGCAAAAGCTTTAAACGGCTTTATAGGTTGCGTGACAAGTTGCGGGAAAATGGTTTCGGCAATGAGCAGGGGCAATTTAAAATTTGGAGTTGGGAGGAGTGAATGGGCAAAACCATACGTTTCGGGGTGTCCTTGGATTGGGACTTGTTATCCCGGTTTGACGAGCTGTGTATTCAAAAAAGCTATCAAACCAGGTCCGAGGCTATTCGGGATCTTATACGTAATGCCCTGGTGCAAACCCAGTGGGAAGACGAAAATCAGGAGGCAGTTGGAGTTCTTTCCTTGGTTTACGATCATCATCACAGCGATCTTTCCAAGAAATTGACTCAGATTCAGCATGAGGCCCTGGATTTGATTACAGCCTCACTGCACGTTCATTTGGATCATGACAACTGTTTGGAGGTGCTGATTATGCGGGGTGTGGGTAAGGATATCCAGAACACGGCTCAAAGGTTGACTTCTACCAAAGGGGTCAAGCATGGGCGGCTCAACTTGACCACTACTGGAGAGGATTTGATCTAATGAAGGATGTCCAGAATGGTTCGCCAGACTTTCCCTTGCCTATTGATCGGGTGGGGGTGAAGAATTTGCAGATACCTCTTCTGGTTCAGGATCGGATGCGCGGTCAGCAACATACTGTAGCAGACGTGGATTTGTGCGTGGATTTGCCCGGGGAGTTCAAGGGGGCTCATATGAGCCGTTTTTTGGAGTCCTTAAGTTCCTGGACCCAGGTTCTTACCTATGAGAGTATCAGGGATCTCCTTTCGGAAGTCAGTTATCGGCTAGAGGCCCAGAAGGCCCACTTGCGCTTCGATTTCCCCTATTTTTACGCTATCCGGACACCGGTCAGCGGTCACGAGTTCATGATGAACTACAAGTCCTTTTTGGCAGGAGAGTTCTCCCAGGGCGAGATCCGCATGACTCAAGGGGTGGAAGTCCCGGTGATGACGGTCTGTCCCTGTTCCTTGGCCATAAGCCAACAGGGAGCGCACAGTCAAAGGGCATACGTAAAGATCAAGTGCGGCTACAAGGGGCTGCTTTGGCTAGAGGAATTGATAGACATGGTCATGTTTTCCGGCTCCTCCCCGGTATATCCTTTGCTTAAAAGAGAGGACGAGAAGCATGTCACTGACGAGGCTTTTGCCAATCCCTCTTTTGTGGAAGACGTGGTCAGGGATGCTTCTTTCCGCTTGAGCCAACATCCCAGGATCCTGTGGTACGAAGTGGAGGTGGAGAGCTTTGAGTCCATTCACAACCACAGCGCATACGCCATGATTACCAAGGGAAAGCAGGTTTAGCATACATTGCTACCCTGGAATGAAATTTTCCAGGGCTTAGCTCGGGACAAACCTCGCAAGGATGAAGCAAAAACCCTTAAGTGTCCTTAAAACTACAACGAAACCTAGTTCTATAACCACGGCTCTATAAACCGCCTTACTATTATGGCAGCACCTCTTTCCCTAGGTCCGAGGGTTCTGCAAACTGGGCGTAAACTGTGTGAGCGACGGCCTGTTTGCAGAATTCTCGGACCTTTAGATAATAGTTTGGTTGTAGTTAAGTGGAGCCTAATAAATCCAGATTTGATTTTGGGTTCCAATAAGTGTATTTTATTTTTGTTTTTGAGATAGTAACTATTACTTGCCCGGTTTAGGATTACTTGGGCCAAATATAGCAGGAGAGTTTATGGCCAAAAAGACGCAATCCCCTGAAGAGTCTCGCAAGGAAGCCTTGCAAACTGCAATCACAACTATTGAGCGAAAATACGGCCAGGGTTCGATTATGCGCCTCTCGGACGAGGCCCATCAAGCCGTTCCGTGCATTCCCACTGGATCCGTGGGGCTGGATCTAGCCCTAGGTGTCGGGGGTATACCCCGGGGCAGGGTGGCAGAGATATATGGCCCGGAATCTTCGGGCAAAACCACCCTGGCCTTGCATGTGCTGGCCGAGGCCCAGAAAGCCGGAGGAACTGCAGCCTTTATCGACGCGGAGCACGCCTTGGATGTGAGCTATGCCAAGCGGTTGGGAGTCAATACCGAGGAACTCCTTGTCTCCCAGCCGGATTACGGTGAACAGGCCCTGGAAATCGCCGACCTCTTAGTACGTTCCGGGGGATTGGATGTTATAGTGGTGGATTCTGTGGCCGCCTTGATTCCTCAGGCTGAGCTGGAAGGCAACATGGGTGAGAGCCAAGTCGGGGGGCAGGCCAGGCTCATGTCCCATGCCATGCGCAAACTCACCGGAACCATCCACCGCTCCAAGACCTCACTGATTTTTATCAACCAGATCCGCATGAAGATCGGGGGCATGGGGTATGGCAATCCGGAAACCACCAGCGGGGGCAATGCTTTAAAGTTCTACGCTTCTGTGCGCCTTGAGATCCGAAAGATTCAATCCCTGAAGGATAAGGAAGAGATCGTGGGTAACCGGGTTAAAGTTAAAACTGTCAAAAACAAAGTGGCTCCGCCTTTCCGGGAGACCCAGTTCGATATTTTGTACGGCCAGGGCATTTCCAGATCCGGAGAGCTTCTAGACATGGGAGTGGAGCACGGAGTTGTGGATAAAAGCGGGGCCTGGTACGCTTTCGGGTCCGAGCGTTTGGGTCAGGGCAGGGAAAACGTGCGCGCTGTCCTCCAAAACAACGATGAATTGCGGGAAAAGATAGAAAGCCAGCTTTTGCAGCATTTGGGAATGGCTCCGGCAGCATCAGAGGCGCAGGAAGAAAAGGATCAGGCCCAGGAAAGGAGTTAGAGGGTGTTAAGCGCAGCCGAGATTCGCGATAAATTCCTGCAGTTTTTTCAAAGGCACGGGCACACTATTGTGCCCAGCTCTCCTTTGGTCCCCAAGGACGATCCCAGCCTATTATTTACCAATGCGGGCATGGTGCAGTTTAAAAAGGTTTTTCTAGGCCAGGAACAACTGGGTTTTTCCCGGGCGGTGACCGCTCAGAAATGCCTCCGCGTGGGGGGAAAGCACAATGATCTGGAGAACGTGGGCCGCACCCGTCGGCATCACACCTTTTTCGAGATGTTGGGCAATTTTTCCTTTGGGGACTATTTCAAGGATGTGGCCATCGAGCTTTCTTGGAAATTCCTGACCCAGGAGCTGGGCCTGGACCAGGATAAGCTGTTCATTTCCGTTTATCAGGACGACGATGAGGCGCATCGTTTGTGGCAGGAAGTGGTGGGTGTGCCTTCAGAGCGCATATACCGCCTGGATGAAAAGGAAAATTTTTGGTCCATGGGCGATACCGGACCCTGCGGGCCGTGTTCGGAAATACTTTATGACCAGGGCGACACCATGGCCTGCGGCCCGGATTGCGCAATAGGCGTGTGCGATTGCGACCGATACCTGGAGATCTGGAACCTGGTTTTTATGCAGTATGACCGGGACCAGGACGGGAACTTGAACCCCCTGCCTCATCCCAGCATAGATACCGGTATGGGGTTGGAAAGGATTAGCGCTGTCTGCCAAGAGGTATCAACCAATTACGACACAGATATATTGGGCAATCTCATCCGGGATACTGCCCAAAAGGCGGGGGTGCCCTATGGGCAGGACCGGGAAACGGATGTGGCTCTAGCGGTGATCGCGGATCATGCTCGCTCCTCTGCCTTCATGATCGCGGACGGCATCCTGCCCACCAACGAGGGCAGAGGGTATATTCTGCGCCGCCTGATACGCAGGGCATATCGCTTCGGCAGGCATCTGGGCCTTAAGAATCCCTTTTTGCACCAGACTATAGAGGTTGTGGTCCGGGATATGGGACAGGCCTATCCGGAGCTGGAAAATACCCAGGATTTCATGGCCCGGGTTATCCTTCAGGAAGAGGAAAGGTTTGCAGATACCTTGGAAAAGGGCCTTGTTCTGCTAGAGGAGGAAATCGAACAGGTTCTGGCCCAAGGTGGGGAGATGATCCCCGGGGAAACAGCCTTTAAGCTATATGACACCTATGGTTTTCCCTTGGACATAGTTAACGATATCGCTGAAAAGAGGGGACTGGGCGTGGATGAATCCGGTTTCCAGGAACTGATGCAGGCCCAGAGGGAGAGGGCCAGAGCGGCCTGGAAAGGATCCGGAAGCGGGGATTTAAGCCAGGTTTTGCCTTATCTTCCCCTGGACGAGTTGAGCACCGAGTTTGTGGGATACGATCAATTCCAGTGCCAAGGTGAGATACTGCTGCTACTGGATGAAAAAGGAAATGTTTGTTCCGCCCTGGACCAGGGGAATACAGGATGGCTGGTAGCATCCAGAAGCCCGTTTTACGGCGAATCCGGCGGTCAAGTTGGTGACAGGGGCAGAATTTCAGGACCACGGGGACAAGCATGGGTCCAGGACACCCAAACACCGGTTTCGGATCTCACCCTGCACCGAATAAGCGTGGCCCGGGGAGAACTACATACAAAGGAAACAATAGAGCTGCAGGTGGACGAAGGGGTACGGGTGGCCACTGCCCGGAACCACACCGTTACGCACCTTTTGCACCGGGCGTTGCGAGAGGTCCTGGGCGATCATGTGCACCAGGCCGGATCCTTGGTGGATCACGCTAGGCTGCGATTCGATTTTACCCATATCCAGGCCTTGACCCCAGATGAGGTCCAACAGGTGGAGGATTATGTGAATGCTTCCATACTTGCGGATTATTCGGTTCAGGTTCAGGTCCTGGATTACCAGGAAGCGGTAAATGCTGGTGCCCTGGCCTTTTTCGGGGAGAAGTACACGGATAAGGTCCGGGTAGTTGCCGTGGGGGATATTTCCATGGAGCTCTGCGGAGGCACCCATTTGGCTTCCACTGCCCAGGCCGGAACTTTCTGCATCCTGGGAGAATCCGGAGTGGGATCAGGTGTGCGCAGGATAGAGGCCATGACCGGTTGGGAGGCCTTGTCTTACTGGAAGGAGATGCGCTCCAGGGTCACGTCCCTGCAGGAGATGCTCAAGGTGGAACCGGATCAGGTTGTGGACAAGGTGCAGGGGCTGCAGGAGCAGGTTCGGGAGCTCAGCCGGGAAAACAAAACCCTTAGCCAAAAGCTTTCTGCTGAAAGGGGGCGGGATCTTGCAGCGGATCAAAAGATGGTGGGTTCAGTTCCCTTGATCGCCAGGAAGGTGGAAGCGGTGGACGTGGACAGTCTAAGGAATATAATGGATGATATCCGTTCCAAGATCGATTCCGGCGTGGTCTTGCTAGGTAGCGAGGACAAGGGCAAACCTCTGCTTTTGCTGCACGTGAGCAAGGATTGGCACCAGTATTTTACCGCCCCGGAACTTATCAAGGATGTAGCCCGAGAGATTAAAGGCGGCGGCGGAGGTAGGCCGGATCTGGCGCAAGCCGGGGGAGCGGAATCCGAGGGTTTGGACAGAGCTCTGGTCAGGATCGAGGAACTGCTCCGGGAAAAAATTTAGGGATGTATCTTTAAACCACCCTGTCCAGCATGGGCGGCCGCGAGGGGGAGTAGTCCATGTTCTGGTGGTCCAGATAGGCCTGGATGGCACTTTTAGATGAAGAATTGCCTGGAGAAAATCGTTCGGAGCCGGGAGAGGATAATTCACGGATCTGCTGGGCCTCAAACATGGCCTGGGCGAACTTCTCGGCCTGCCCCAGACCCTTGGGGAATTCGGGAAGTTCAATCTCCTCGCTTTGATACTCCAGGCAGATATTTTTCCACTTAAATCCCAGGCTTTTTTGGGTGCTTTTTACCCGGGTATCAGTCTCCAAACCTTTGCCGGGAGCGGTGCTTTTTTCCACCCGGGAATACAAAGCGGTTGGCTGGATGCCTGCACAGCCGGAAATAGCAGTCATGGCAACCCCGTAGGTTAATGTTTGTATTTTTGCTGATTGTTAACTCGTACTTGCTAGTCAAAATTTCTCTGACAATCTGAGCAGCTGCATAGTTTAAGTTTTGGTAGCGCTAATGGGCTTGACCTCTATGATTTCTTGGTATGTAATTATTCACCAAATCTTTTTGCGTGCCGCGTACCCGGCTCGCGCTTTTCTAGGCTCGGCTTACGGGGGCATTCCTGCCCCCACCGGACTCTTGGCTCTGTGCAACTTCTCAAGCTTGGT
>CAZNYT010000055.1:0-15239 GCA_964577315.1 uncultured Desulfovibrionales bacterium | reverse complement strand
TAGAAAAGCGCGAGCCGGGAGGCACGGCACGCAAAAAGATTTGGTGAATAGTTACGATTCTTCAACCTTTCTCGGAGACTAGCATTACCAAAATGTCCAGATGGCTCCTTGCAATTATGCTCCTAATGTCGGGTTTTTGCCTGCTGATTCCCGGTTCTGGGGCAATAGCTTCCCAGGCTCAGAATATTGAGGAAGAAATCCAGGCCCGGGAAGAGCAGGTCCAAAAACATAAAAGCACCTTGGAGCGGCTCAGCGAACAGGAGAGAAAGACCTATTCCCAGTTGGCTGAGACTGAAGACAGATTGGACGAACTATCTGAAAGGCTAGAGCAGCAGGAACAGGAACTAAGCAGGCTCCAATCCCGTGAAGCAGAGATATTCAATAAATACCAGCAACTGAACCGGGAAAGAGAAAAAACTAGGGAAAAGGCCGGGGAGCTGATGGAAAGTCTGTGGCCCATTTACCTGGAAAGCAGGGCGCAAGGATTGTCCCAACTCGAAGACTGGGCTGAAATGGATCGTCAAAGCCATTGGCTCCGAACAATGCACCAGGAAATGAATCAAACCCTTGCCCTGCTTCAGCAGCAAACCCGGGAAATTGCCTCCCAACTTGCAGAGCTACAAAAGACCAAGGAGGAATACGAGGCCAGACTAGACGAGGTCAATCAACTGAAAGACCGGATGCTGGAAAAGAAATTGAGCCATCTTCAAAAACTGCAAGAGATCAGGGCAGAAAAACTGGCCCGGGAGGAGCAGGTTGAAGAGATAATGGAGGTAATCGAATCCCTGAACTATCAGCTGAAAGCTGTCACTGAAAGGGATATAGAAGACATGAAAGGCCATTTGCCCTGGCCGGCAGAGGGAGAGGTGGTGGCTTCTTACGATCCTTCCCATAACCCTCCTCGGAACGGATTAAGCATCGACTTGGAGGAAGGTAGCCTGGTCCGGGCCGTATCATGGGGTAAAGTGGTTCACAATGATACCTTGCGCGGATTCGGCAGAGTAGTTATATTATTTCACGGTGAAAAATACTATTCCCTGTACGCCTATCTCTCGGAGAGCCACCTTGCTGTAGGCAAGGAGGTGGAGCAGGGTGAACCTGTAGGATATGCTGGATTCTACCCGGATATTGAATCTCATGGCCTTTATTTTGAGTTGCGTTTCAAGCAAGAACCTATAAATCCTGATGAATGGCTGGGATAAAAGTCTTTTTCACTCAACCGGCGAAAACTTTTTTTGATTTCAATTTAAACCAAACAACCTGAAAACAATGCTGGGCAAATATCAAGACCCCCAAAGAGCGGAGGAAATAATGCGACTAAACCATTTCATCGGAATCATAGCAATCTTATTGCTATTAACTGTGGCTCCCTGGACCAGCCAGGCCAGGGAAGACAAAACCGAGACCCTGAAAATGTTCAGCGAGGTCTTGCATATGATAGAAGACAACTACGTCCATGAAAAGGACCGGGAGGAACTCATAAGAGGTGCCATAAAGGGCATGCTGCGCGATCTGGATCCGCACTCCTCCTATGTGGACATGGATCAGCTCCAGATGATGCAGGAGGATTTCTCCGGCAAATTTGGCGGGATAGGCATCCAGATCGGGGTGCGCGACGACAATCTGGTGGTGATTTCTCCCATAGAAAACACTCCCGCATATAAGCAGGGGCTGAAGCCCAGGGATCTAATCCTGGAAATAGACGGGGAATCCACTCAAGGCATGGACCTAATGGATGCGGTGCAGAAAATAAGGGGGCCAAAAGGGGAGCCGGTCACTCTGACCATTCTTTCCCAGGAGGCTGACAGCCCGCGGGATGTAGAGATCGTACGGGATGAGATACCAGTGCATACCGTAAACCTCAAGGAGTTGGAACCAGGCTATGTACACTTGCGCATTTCCGACTTCAAGGCCACCACAACTGAGGATCTCAAGGAAAAGATCCAGGAATACTCCTCAGAGCAGGATCTTAAAGGCATGGTCCTGGATCTGCGCAATAATCCTGGCGGCCTTCTGGATCAGGCTGTATCCGTATCCGATCTGTTTCTCGAGGACGGGATGATAGTATATACCGAGGGCAGGGAAGAAGCCCAGCGCCAGGACTTCGAGGCCAGCCCAGACAGCCTGAATGCAGATACCCCTATAGTGGTCCTGATCAACGCCGGATCCGCATCTGGATCGGAAATTGTGGCCGGGGCCATGCAGGATCGGAACCGGGCTCTGATTCTGGGAGAGCCCACATTTGGCAAGGGCTCGGTACAGAGTATCATGCCCCTGTCCGACGGCTCAGCCATAAAACTGACCATAGCCTTGTATTACACTCCTGACGGACGAGCCATTCAAGCCGAGGGCATAAACCCGGATATAAATATCCCCCTGCAACAAGTGGCCGAGAGGGACGAAGATGCAGAACACCCCGCCCTGCGCGAGTCCATGATGGAATATCATATAGAGCGGCCTGAGCAGGAGGACCGGGAGGAGCAGGAGGAAAGAGCCCAGGAAATTCAGGAGCTACTGGCAGAGGACAATCAACTCCGCATGGCCCTGGAACTTTTGCGCTCCATGCCCAGAATCCAGGAACTTAGATACAACTAGTTGAGCCATGTCTTCCTCATCTAGTTCCAAGAAAAAATCTCAAAAAAAGATAAAAACTGCTGCCGACTCCCTTCGCCTTGGCAAGCTGGGCTGGATTTTCTGGGGGTCGGCGGCGGGAATCACACTTCTGGCCCTGGTAAGTGCCCTTTTGCTGCCTCCCAAGGAGGACCCAGGCTCATCCCCTGAAAAAGAGGTCTCTGCTCTCCCCACCCAAATACCTTTGAGCGAGAAAGAAAAAAAATTCACCTATGAAGAGAAAATAGGTACCGGCTTTGATCTCAGGATCTGGGAGGCGGATCTTGCCATCGAGCACACCATGTCCGAACTGGGACTGGACGAAAACCATATCCTGCACACCCGCCTGGAAAACAAGTTTTTTTACGGTACCTCCTATCATTTTCAAGAAATTTACCTCTTCCCTGGCAATAAACAGGAAGAATTCGTACAAAAACTGGACAACAATCTAGACCGGTTCCTGGAGGACGCCTCTCTGGAGCTGGAGAACGAGGCTGAGCAGGACTGGTCCATAAACATTCTGGGACGTCCCACCCATCTACTGCGCATCGGTATTGAACCGCCCCGAGCAGATCCCGGAACCGGCAAACTGGTGATCATCATGGACGACTTGGGCGAGAGCCTGGAGTATGCCCGTGAGCTGGCTCGTCTGGATTTTCCGGTGACTTTCTCCATTCTCCCCTATCTCCAGGACACCCAGGAAGTAGCCGAACTAGGCGAGGAAAAGGACCTGGAGGTCATGTTGCATATGCCCATGGAGCCAGAAAAATATGACCAAGGAGTGGACCCGGGTCCAGGAGCGCTCCTTACGGACATGACCCCCGGGGAAATCCGGGAGCAATTTGTGCACAGCCTACAGCAGATCCCCCAGGCCGAGGGCGTGAACAACCACATGGGTTCTGCCTTTACCCAGGATCATACCGGCATGGAGGTAGTATTCGAGGAACTCCAAAAGAGGGATATGTTCTTTCTGGACAGCTTGACCACACCTCACAGCGTGGCCTCGAAGCTTGCAGAACAAAAGAACGTAGATTATTTGGAAAGACAGATATTTCTGGATAACGTACCGGACAAAGAGGCCATACTCTTTCAGCTGGATCGGGCCGAAAGCCTGGCAGCCCAATACGGCCGCGCCGTGGCCATAGGCCATCCCTACCCGGAGACCCTGCAGGCCCTGCGCACCTGGAGCGAGGACACCAACCCCACGGTAAAACTCGCGCGCCTCAACGATCTAATTCTGGAAGACAGGCTGCGGGCGCTTTCCTCGTCTGACTCCGCACCCAAGAACCAGCCCATTTACTAAAGCCCAAACACTATACCAACTAGAGAGTCAAAAGTTCTTTGGCAAGCCCTTGTTTTTATTGTGAATTTTTAGCCTTCTCTATATCCTCAACATCTCTAGCTTAACGTACTGATTTTCTTCTCTTACTTTTAACTCTCAAGATACCAACTTGACACCCAAAAATTTTTTGGCAAAACCTTGTTTTTTGACACTTACAAAGGTAACTGCCCTAAGCCCCCTGATCTCTTGGTGTTTGCTTTTAACCTAGCAACATTCAACGTATTTAACCCAAAATAGCTACCAAAAACCAAGGAGGAAAAATGTCCCAGAGAACACTGTCCATTATCAAACCCGATGCCACGGAACGAAACTTGGAGGGTACCATCCTGGAAATGATCCAGGAAAACAACCTCAGGGTAATAGCCCTGAAAAAGATCCGCATGACCAAGGAAGAGGCCCAGGGGTTCTATGCCGTGCACCAAGACAAGCCGTTCTTTGACAGTCTGACGGATTACATGTCCTCCGGTCCCATTGTGGTAAGCATTCTGGAAGGCGAGGATGCCATAGAGAAATACCGCAGGATCATGGGTGCCACTGACCCGGGCAAAGCAGAGGAAGGCACCGTCCGCAATTTATACGGCCAGGATATAGAAAAAAATTCCGTCCATGGCTCGGATTCTCCCCAAACAGCAGCCCAAGAGATCCCTTATTTCTTTAATCAACTGGAGATGGTGGGCTAATGACTGTGGATATTGGCTTCATAGGTACCGGGAATATGGGCGGGGCTGTGATCCAGGGCCTTTCCGGCCGCCAGGATCTTGTTCTACGCGGCTTTGATCCGGACCAGGAAAGACTCTTGGATCTAAAGGAAAGATTCGGCCTGATCCCGGAGGAAGACCCTCCCACATTGGCCAGAAAATGCAGCTACATCCTGGTAGCAGTCAAGCCCGGACTTGTGCCCCAGGTGGTTTCCCAGATCGCCCAGGACCTGGATCCTTCCAGATGCCTGGTATCTCTTGCCGCTGGAATAGGCACCCAGGACCTTGTTTTTTGGTCCCAAAATGCCTGCCCCGTAGTAAGGGTAATGCCCAACACCCCGGCCCTGATCGGGCAGGGAATATTTGCGATGTGCCTGGAACACGAGATGCTATCCGCAGAGCAGGCCGAATTTGTCCGCAACCTTTTGTCCGAACTGGGCCAGGTGCACGTTCTGCCCGAAAAAAGCTTTGACGCTTTCACAGCCTTGATAGGCTCCGGGCCTGCCTACGTCTACCATTTCATGGAAAGCCTGGTGGATGCTGGAGTTCTTGTGGGGCTGGGCAGGCAGGAGGCCACCAGGATGGTTATCCAGCTTGTGGCCGGAAGTACGGAAATGGCTTCTCGGGATGAGCGCCACATCACCCAACTCAAGGAGATGGTAACCTCTCCCGGGGGAACCACCATCACCGGAGTGCGGTGCCTGGAAAAGCACGGGGTCAAAGCGGCGGTCATGGAGGCAGTGGAACAGGCCTGTATCCGGAGCCGGGAGTTAGGTAAACGTTGACATCCTCCCCTATCAAACCAAATGATTCACCGGCCCGTATCCCCGGCCCAAGGGGAAACTTTTTTCCAGGGTCTGCTGCAGGTAGTCCCTGCCCCGGATTACCGCCTCCTCCATGCTCATTCCCCGGGCCAAGCATGCGGTAATGGCAGCTGCCAGAGTACAGCCGGTTCCGTGAGTATGTGAGGTATCCAACCTGGGACGGATCAGGGATACAGGCTCTTTGCTTCCCATCTTCAGCCAGTCTGTCACCTGTCTTCCCGGGAAATGCCCCCCTTTTAAAAGCACCGCACCCGCACCCATGTCTTGTAGCCTATCCATGGCCAGGTGCATCTCCTGGAAGGTGTTTATTTCGGCCATATCTGCCAAAAGGGCAGCCTCGGCTCGATTAGGGGTTACCAGGGTTGCCAGGGGCATCATCCGGCTCCTCATGGCCTCCAACCCGTCCTCAAGCAAAAGCCTGTGCCCGCTTTGGCTGACACAGACCGGATCCACCACCAGGGCAAAATCCTTATCCCTCAGTCCGTCCGCTACTTTGGAGATTATCTCCCGGGAATAGAGCATGCCAGTCTTGGCGGCCCGCACCGGGAAGTCCTCCAGAACCGCACCAAGCTGGAGGGAAACGAACTCCGCATCCGGAGCGAACACACCATGTACTCCCAGGGTATTCTGGGCGGTGAGGGCGGTGATAACGGACAAACCATATACCCGGTGCATGGCAAAGACCTTCAGATCCGCCTGGATCCCGGCTCCTCCCCCGGAATCCGATCCAGCTATAGTCAATGCACATGGCAGAGAATGATCTCCCATGTCCCACCTTTCACCTTCTACCTTTGACCTTTCACTACTTCCCTTCCGCCTTCATTCTCTGCTCAATCTTGGCCCAGGTATCCTTCAGGGACACTGTACGGTTGAACACCGGCCGCTCGGGGTCGCTGTCCTGATCCAAACAGAAATATCCCAGTCTCTCGAACTGAACCTTGTCCTGGGGATTTCTTTGCAACAGACCGGGCTCCACGTAACAGGGATCCTTAATCTGCAGGGAATCCGGGTTCAGGGTTTGCCGGAAGTCCAGTCCCTTTTTCTCCTCCTGGCCGGGATCCGGGCAGAAAAACAAGCGGTCGTAGAGCAGGACCCGGGCCTCTGCTGCATGCCGGGCACAAACCCAGTGCAGGGTTCCCTTGACCTTGCGTCCGTCCGGGGCCCCGCCGCCCCTGGTAGCCGGGTCATAACTGCAGCGAAGCTCCTGGATCTCACCAGTATTCGGATCCTTTACCACCTCGTCGCAGGTAATGAAGTAGGCATACCTGAGGCGAACCTCCCGGCCAGGGGCCAGCCGGAAATACTTCTTGGGCGGGTCCTCGCGGAAATCATTACGCTCAATGAATATCTCCCTGGAAAAAGGCACCTTGCGGGTACCCATGCTCTCGTCCTCGGGGTTGTTGACCGCATCCAGCTCCTCGCTTACCCCCTCGGGATAATTGGTTATTACCACCTTCAGGGGATCCAGGATCCCCATCACTCTTGGGGCCCGCTTGTTCAAGTCCTCGCGAATACAGTGCTCCAAAAGGGACATATCCACGATATTGTCGCTTTTGGCCACCCCGATCAGGTCGCAGAACTGGCGAATGGATCTAGGAGTGTACCCTCTCCGTCTGAACCCGGAAATCGTGGGCATCCTGGGATCATCCCAACCGTGGACGTGACCGTTCTGCACCAGCAAGGTAAGCTTACGCTTGCTCATAACGGTATAGTTCAAATTCAGCCGGGCAAACTCTATCTGCTGCGGGTGGCATTTAACTCCCAACTGTGAAAGGAACCAATCGTACAGCGGGCGGTGGTCCTCGAACTCCAGGGAACACAAGGAATGGGTAATCCCTTCCAGGGAATCGGAAAGGCAGTGGGCGTAGTCGTATGTGGGATAGATGCACCAATCCCCTCCGGTGCGGTGATGATCAGCCTGAATAATGCGGTAAATTACAGGATCCCGCATGTTGAGGTTGGATGAGGCCATGTCTATCTTGGCCCGCAGCACATGCTCGCCTTCCTGGAAGCGCCCCTCCTTCATCTCCTGGAACAGGTCCAGGTTCTCCTGAATGCTGCGCTCCCGGTAAGGGCTGTTTTGGCCGGGCCGGGTCAAGGTCCCCCTGTACTGCCGGATCTCTTCCGGGCTCAGGCTGCATACGTAAGCTTGCCCCTGCCTTATAAGCTGCAGGGCATACTCATAAAACTGCTGGAAATAGTCCGAGGCGTAATAAAGATGCTCCCCCCAATCATACCCCAACCAGCGGACGTCCTCCATGATGGAGCGCACGTATTCCGGGCTCTCAGTCCTGGGGTTGGTATCGTCGAAGCGCAAGTGGCAGCGGCCGCCGTATTTTTCCGCCAAGCCGAAATTGAGACAGATGGACTTGGCGTGCCCGATGTGCAGGTAGCCGTTGGGCTCTGGGGGAAACCTGGTCACCACAGTATCATGTTTGCCGGTGTGCAGGTCATGGTCTATTATATCCTGGATAAAATTCGATGGACCTGTGCTATCCATTTCCTTTTCGGACTCCTTATTGTACTTCATTTGCAACTATTCACCACGTTTTACCCAAACTATTCACCGGATCTTTTTGCTTGCTTTCGTTCCCATAAGGTAAATCAGGACCCGAGGTAACGCTGGATCATCCCCATTAGTTCCTGGTTATCCACCGGCTTGGAGAGATAAGCGTTCATCCCGGCCTGGAAACATTTCTGCCTGCTGTCCGAGTCCGCCAAGGCTGTAACCGCCACTACGGGCACTTCTTTCAGGGCAGAGAGCTCCCCTCTCCTGATCATCTGTGTCAACTCGAAACCATCGTGCTTGGGAAGCATAATATCCATCAAGATCAGGGAAATGCTGCCGTTTTTTTGCATAACCTCCAAGGCTTCCTGACCGTTTTCAGCCGTCAACACGCTAAAACCCCTTTTCTCCAGAAATCGCTTCATGAGCATCAAGTTGATATTTTCGTCCTCCACAATCAGGATTTTGTGTTTGTCCGGGTGCATTTCTTCCAAGGATTCAGGCGGGGCTACATCCTCTTCCTTCTGCGGCTCCATGGAGACCAAGAGATAAAACAGGCTCCCTTCTCCCGCCCGGGAGGAAAAGTTTACTTCCCCTCCCAGAGCATGGGCTAATTGCTTGCAAACGCTCAGACCTATACCTGGGCCTTGAATGAACTCAAAATACACAGCCTTTTCCGGTCCCAGGGGCTCAAAAACATCCTTGTGAATTTCTTCCGGGATGCCCTGGCCCGTATCCTCCACCTCAAAACACAGGGGCACGAGGTTTCCTTGCTCTTGGCTCTCGGGTGAATGTCTGGAAATTCTAAGCAAGACACCTCCCTCGTGTGTAAACTTTACTGCATTTTCCAACAGGTTCCACACAATCTGGCGGACAACGGTAATATCACCCACCAGTTTCAAAGGAACATCTTCATGTATCTCCAGGCGCAGGTAAATATCTTTGTTCTCTGCCGTGGGCAAAAAGAAGCTGATCAGCTTGTTCATTTCCTCTTCCAGATCAAAGGGCTGGGGGTGGAGCTTGGGGGTTTCCTTTTGAAGGCTGGAAAGATCCAGTATTTTGTTCATGGAGGATAAAAGCTTTCTGGAAGATTCCAGGGCCATTCCCACGTATTCCTTTTCAGCCGGTTTGAGGTCAGATTCGGCCAGGTTCTGCAGAACTCCCATGATATTGTTCAAGGGAGTTCTCAGCTCGTAATCCATGTTCTCCAGAAATTTGTCCTTGGCCTGATTGGCCTGTTCAGCCTCTTTCTTGGCCCGGTTCAGATCTTCCTCCATCCGCTTGCGCTCGGTGAGATCCACATTTGTACCCACCACACGCAAAGGACGTCCCTGATCATCTACTTCCACCACCTTTCCTCTGTTTAGCACCCAAAGGTTCTCGCCCTCCTTGGTCACAACCCTGTATTCCAAGGAAAAGTTGCCCCCTTGGCGCAAAAAATTGTCTATTTCCCTTTGAACCCGGTCCCTGTCCCCGGGATGCACCACAGAAACAAAGGTGTCATAGGTTTGGGGGAATTCATATGGCTCATATCCCAGTATAGTATACCATCTGGGACTTAAATAGAGATCACCGGAACGGATATTCCAATCCCAGATAGCGTCCTGGGTGGCTTCCATAGCCAGAGAAAAAAGCTCATTGGTCTTTTGCAGCTGTTTTTCTACTTTCTTTCTCTTGTCCCGATGCCGCAAAAACCAGATCCCGTAACCCATGTTCCAGGCCACTTTTTCCAGGTATTCCACAGCCTCTGAACCAAAGTCGGTGTCATGGGCATATATGGTCAGGGCCCCGAATCCCACCCCGGAATAGGATATGGGCAAGGAAAGCGCCTGGTTAATGCCCCATTGCTGCAAAATATCCGCCCAAACCCTGGTGCTTGGGTCGCTGGCCACGTCCCGGATCAAAACCCTTTGCCCGGATTTAATAGCCTGAGCGGTAGGTCCTTGTCCAAAAGGGCTTTCATCCCAACGCACCTTTAGCTGCCTGAGCGCATCCCTTTGGGGACCGCTGGAAGCCATCACCTTCACATTCTGCTCCTGGTCCCGCTGGGCATATCCGGCCCAGACCAAAGGATATCCCATTTGGGTAGCAATGGCGTGACACACGTCCTGGACCATTCGCTCCTCGTTGTCTGCCTTGATTATAACCTCGTTGCACTGGCTAAGAGCCCTGAGAATGGAGCTGATCTTCTCAACATGCTGTTCCAGGTAGTTAAGCCTGGAGATGCGCCACTTCAACTGGCTTTGAAGGGAAAGATTCTTGGCCCGCAGCTCGCTGATGAGAAGCAACTGCCCCAATTGGGATTTAAGCTCCTCCTCCTTGAAATCCGAGTCCAAGGTGCCGTCCGGTTGCAAATCCCGGATCCATGCTTGATCCAAGGTTTCCCTGGACCTGGTTATAAGCAGCAAGGACAAGCCCTTTCCCTGGAAAGTTTGCCAGATGGCAGAGGCCATTTCCGACTTGTCCCCTGGGAAGCAATTTTCGTCCAGGATACAGACATTAATGTCTTCGGAAGGCACCAAAGTGCGCAGCTCATCTAAACCTGGCACCTGAACTACGCTAGCGGGATACAGGGACTGACAGAGGCCGTGCAATCTGTTTTGCAGATCTTTATCTTGGACAAGGAGATGTATGGAGGACATAGTACCGCTTTAGGTTCCTATTATTAATGCGTATGCGAATATAAAATACCACAATAATCCTTATACAGAGAATTGTCCATGCCTGGATAAAAGGCATAATAACCATATTCCTGACCAAAAGCCACACTTTCATCCGGTCTGGAAAGCCGTTGAAAGTACTTATTGCACTCTCACCCGAATGCCTCCTGGAGCCGGTATCTCAAATGAGTAAAGCGGTACCCGGCCCCAGTGTTGTTTATCCCCATGCCCATGGCCTTGGCAGGTCCGATAATAACTGCCAGCTGCTTGGCCCGGGTCAATCCGGTATAGATAAGATTCCTTTGCAGGAGCATGTAGTGCTGGGTGACCAGGGGCATGATTACCGCCGGGTATTCGCTGCCCTGGGACTTGTGCACGCTCACGGCATAGGCCAAAGTCAATTCGTCCAGCTCGTCCAGCTCGTACACCACCTTCCTGCCTTCAAAATCCACGGTTACCTCGGATTCTTCCAGATCCACCATGTCAATCCAGCCCAGATCCCCGTTGAACACATCCTTTTCGTAGTTGTTGCGCAGCTGCAGGACCCGGTCCTGAACCCGGAATCTGCGTTGTCCCCGCACTACAGCATCTGGGCCGGGATTCAGCCTGTCCTGGAGGAGGCGGTTCAGCTCTGTTGTGCCCACATCTCCCTTGTGCATAGGGGTAAGAACCTGAATGTCCCTTAGCGGATCCAGACCGTACACCGCAGGAATGCGCTCGCACACCATGTAGGTGATAAGCTCCTGAATCTTGGCCAGATCCTGTTGCTGCACCCAGAAAAAATCCGCACTGGGGGGTTTTTTTTCGGAGTTTATAGGGAACTTGCCGGTGTTGATGCGGTGGGCGTTAACCACTATGTGGGACTGCTGGGCCTGCCGGAATATATTGGTAAGGATAGCGCTGGGCAAGGTTTCGCTGCTCAGGATGTCCTTCAGGACATTACCCGGTCCCACTGCCGGAAGCTGATTCACGTCCCCTACCAGGATCAGCCTGCAAGTCACTGGGAGAGCCCGCAAGAGATGTACCGTGAGAACTGCATCCAGCATGGAGGCCTCGTCCACTATTACCACATCCGCCTTGAGCTTGTTTTCCGCATGATGTTCCACCCCGCCCGAGGGATTGAAACCCAGCATGCGGTGAATAGTGCTGGCCTCCGCACCTGTGGCCTGGGACAAACGTTTGGCAGCCCTGCCCGTGGGAGCGGCCAGCTTGATTTTCAGGCCCAGTCCGGCCAAGGTTTTGACCATCATGCGGGTAATGGTGGTCTTACCGGTACCCGGGCCTCCGGTAACGATATAGGTCTTGTTCAAACAGCCATCCAGGACAGCTTGTTTCTGCTCCGGGGTCAGGGTTATTTTTTCCCTTTGTTCCAAAGCCCTGAGCTTGGAAAGTACTTTCTGGGAGGACAAAGCAGCAGGATGAGTTCCCAGACTGTTTAGTCTTTGGGCCAATTCCTGCTCCATGCGGTAATAGTAAGTAAGATAAACCGCCCTGGAGATGTCCTGCTGGGGCAGATCCTGCACCACCACCCTCTTTTTTTCCTCCAGGGTGTTCAGGGCAGTCTGGATATCCTCCAGGGGAATATCTCCCAAGAGTTCGGCCACCTTATCCAAAAGCTCCTGGGCGGGATAAAACAGATGTCCCTTTTCTGCGCATTGAAAAAGCTGGTATACTATGGCTGCTTGCAGCCTCTCTGGGTCGTTGCTTTTCATGCCCAGCTTGATGGCCATGTTGTCCGCGGTCCTAAAGCCAATGCCCCGAATCTCGTAAACCAGGTCATACGGGTTTTCCCGAAGCTTTTGTACCGCTTCTCCGCCGTATTTCCTGTAGATTCTGGCTGCGTAGGTGGGCGGGATGGAGTGGCTCTGCAAGAAAAGCATCAGATTCCGGATCTCTCTTTGCTCGGCCCAGGAGGCCTTGATCTTATCCAGCTTCTTGGGGCCTATCCCCTCCACTTCCAACAGCCTTTCCGGCTCATTATCCAGGATATCCAAGACCTCTTTGCCGAATTTATGCACCATCTTCCCGGCCATGACCGGGCCCACCCCCTTGATCATGCCCGAGCTCAGATACTTTCTTATCCCGTGGATGCTGGCCGGAAAAATTTGCTCAAACTCCTGGACCATGAACTGGCGGCCATACTTGGGGTGCTCCTTCCATTCCCCTTTCAGGGCAAGCATCTCCCCTGGGACGAGCTTCCCCATATGCCCGCACACGGTAACCTGACCCGGCTCGCTCTGGGACTTGACCCTGGCTATTATAAACCCGTTTTCAGGATTGGTGTAAACCAGGCTTGTAACTTCCCCTTTCAGGGAGTTCATTTCCTTGGAATTTGACAGCATCGAGATACAGTTGGCTTTAAATATCCTTTAAGATTGACTTCATTACTTAACCCAAGCAGTAAGCCTTGACAATAAGTATCCCGGGAGGGATTTGATTTTTTTGCAGCAATTGCATTGACAACAAATATCTATATTGCTATATAGCTATTTAGTTATGAAATCGTCCATGAAAACATTATCCCGGGCAATGAAGGCCCTTTCGGACAGCAACCGCTTGAAAATAATCAAGTTGCTGCAACAGGGCCCCAAGTGCGTTTGCGAGCTGCAGGCCGCCCTGCAGGTCTCGCAGCCTACGGTTTCCAAGCATTTAAAGATCCTGGAGGAAGCGGACATGGTGCACAGATCGCGCGAGGGCAACTGGATCAACTACCACCTGAATCCATCCCCGGACAACGAGTTCGCCGCCCATCTAAACCACAAGCTCAGGGAGTGGCTGGAACAGGATCCCGAGATAGAGGCCCTTAAAAACAGGGCTAGGCATATTGATCGCAGAGAATTGAAGTAGGCCAGAAAGGGTATATCCATGGATACGGAAGATATCAAGAGGGCTGTTCTGCCGTGGCTGCTGCTGGTGTTCGGTCTTTTTACCATTGTTTACAAGACCGCCACCGGAGATGCCCTGTTCCCGGTATACGATTACGGTGAGCTGGATGAGTATGCACTCTGGGAGATACCTTACGTATATATCCTGAATTACGCCACCCGGGCCTGGGGCACGCTGTTGTTCGCATTTATGCTCGGGGGAGTGATCGCGGCTTTTGTGCCCAAGGAAAAAATGAAAAAATACCTGACCAGCCAGAACATTTCCTCTTATGTTCTAGCAGCCCTGCTGGCCCCGGTCATGACCGTTTGTTCCTGCGCCATGATCCCCATTTTCGGGGGATTGATAGTAGCAGGGGCAGGCGTGGGGCCGGCGGTAACCTTCCTCCTGATGGCCCCGGCTGCAAACTTTATAGCCGTGATAACCACCATAGATATCATCTCCCTGGAACTGGCCGTGGCCAGGGTGGGATTTTCCTTCGTCTCCGCTATCATCATCGGCTACCTGGTTTCCTGGACCAAGGCAGCCAAAGCGGTGGAGGAACGCTTTGCCCAGGTGAAGATTCAGGCCCAGCAGAACATGGAAGAGACCAGGGAAAGCTTTGCCCAGAAGTCGGGCAATGCACTGAACGAGGCCAAGGACCTCCTCAAGAGGGTGGTTCCCTACCTGGCTCTGGGCCTTTTGGTAGTAAGTTTTGTGGACGCCTTCCTGCCCCCTCAAGTTGTGGCTGATTATCTCACCGGCTATGCCGGGGTGGGGCTCTCGGCCATACTGGGAGTGCCTCTGTATACTCCCACTCTGGTGGAAATCTTCCTCATCCGGGCCCTGCTGGATCTGGGCATGGCCCACGGTGCGGCACTGGCCTTTTTGATAGCCGCGCCCATGGCTTCCATTCCTTCCATGCTCGGAGTAGCTTCCATCGTAGGCAGAAGGTTGGTCATTAATTACGCGGTTTTGTCAATAATCATGGCCTATTTGGCTGGAACTACGTATATGCTTTTGTTCTAAAGTAAGTGCCGGCTGTTTAACCGAATAAACCTTTAACTTTTATTTCTAACTCTCAAGACAGGAGGAATAAACATGGAAATTCAAGTAGCCGGACCTGGCTGTCCAAAATGCCATGAACTGGAAAAACTCGTAAGCGAAGTGGTTCAGGCCCATGGAATTCAGGCCCAGGTAAGTAAAATCACCGATTATGCCGAGATCCTTCAAACAGGCGTCATGTCCACCCCGGGCCTGATAGTAAACGGCAAGGTAAAGGTATCTGGTAAAGTTCCTTCCAAGGATGAAATAACCCGGATAATAGAATCCGAGGCAGATTAATCCCCTGCTAGCAAACGATCTTCTAAAAACTTTTGCCACTCTAGAAGCACCAGGGCGCGGCAATCTTTTTCACTCACCAGGATTGCTGCGCCTAACTCGGAATTAGCATCAGAATCCATGCTTCTAACCCCCAAACAATACAGCAAAACTGGATGCAACTACTCACCATATTTAACCCAAACTAAATTAATCAAGTTAAAGACCTAACCGCTATGATACTGGATCAGGCCATCAACCTCAATGCCACAAAGGACACCCATAACTTCCTGTCTGAGCAGATTTTTTCTAATATCCTTGACTTTTAAGATCACTCCGAACTATTTTTATAAATCTAATTCAAGTCCAGTTTTTCCGTATTTCAAGGAGGTTCTATGAAACAAGCAGCTGCTGTTA
>CAZNYT010000054.1:0-15548 GCA_964577315.1 uncultured Desulfovibrionales bacterium | reverse complement strand
AATAGATATACCCTAGTAGCTTAATATTCCCTTCTAGCCCTCTGAGGAAGGCTGGGCCTGCCGTAGCTTCTGGATATGCTGTTATTCTTCATTGGGGTCAAAATAGGGAATAGTTATGTTGACAGCAACTATTTACACCCTTGTAACTGTCTAACTGTATGCCAAGAGCAAAATGTTATCAATTTTTGAATTGTTGCAAAACAATCTGCATTAGTTGCTTAGCTGCCTTCTTCCTGGCCTGGAAATCCGGTCGTGCCACGCTGCACCGCGGTGCTGGCGAATGTGCCTGCCATACTGGGAGCTAGGAATACACTGATTAAAAGGGCAGGTATTTCTCGAATTCCTTGGCGGTTACGCTGGTGCGGTGTTCTTCCCACTCCGCGATCTTGAGGCGCATGAAATTATGGTATTGCTGCTCTCCCAATAGATCCTGCAGGAAAGTGCTGTTTTCTGCCTCCACTAGGGCCTCGAACATGGTTTTGGGTAGATGGTGCTTATCCCAGACTTTTAATTGCCCGGATTTTACGTAGGTGCTGCCTTGGTCTGGGCTTTTGCAGTCCAGTCCTTCCCGGATGCCCTGCAGACCCATTTTGATAAAGGCAGCCATCTGGAGATAAATATTTCCCGCCGGGTCCGGGTTTCTAATCTCCAACCGGGTGGCCTGGGGATTGGCTGAGTACGGGATGCGCACCATGGAGGTGCGGTTGCGCGGTCCCCAGCCCACAACTACCGGGGCCTCTCTCTCGATAACATATGCCTTGTAGGAGTTGAAGGTAGAGGCCATGAGAATGGAGGTTTCCCGGGCGTATTTTAAAATACCTGCTATGAACTGTCTGGCCAGGGTGCTAAGGTCGTGCTCCGCCTCGGGTTCGTAGAAAGCATTGTTCCCTTCCAGGTCCTGCATGGAAAGATGGATGTGCAAGGCATTCCGGTTCTGATTGTTGAAGGGCTTGGGCATAAAACTGGCGTGCAGGCCTTGTTCTGCAGCGATCATGTGGGTAACGTAGTTGAAGAGCAGGGTTCTGTCCGCGGCAGTCAAGGGATCGGAGCACTCGAAGTTGATTTCGTGCTGGGATGGGCTGACCTCGTGATGGGCCTTTTCAAAAGGCACGCCGCAGTTGGTCAAGACGTCGATAATTCGGTTGCGCACGTTTTCCCCCTGGTCCCTGGGGTCGGCATCGCAATAGCTGGCCTTGTCCGTGTTCAATTGTTTGGTGTATTCGTCGTGGCTGAACAGGAAAAATTCGTATTCCGGACTGGCCAAGAATCCCAAGCCTTGCTGTTCTGCTTCGGAAACCACTTTTTCCAGAATGTAGCGGGGATCGGTACTGGCTCTGAGGCCCTGTTCGTTGTGGATGGTGCCCACGAATAAAGAGGTTTTTTTGTCCTTGAAGGGCAGGATCTTTAAGCTGTCCAATACTGGTATCAGCAGGCGATCGCTGTTGTCCACGGTAGCGATGCCTGCTACAGAACTGCCGTCAAATCCAATGCCGTCTGATGCAATCTGCTGGATGTTTTTGGGATTGATAGGCAGACGCCGGATGCGGCCATTGAGGTCGGTGAAAATGATTTCAGTGGAATCCGTGGGCTGAACTTTTCTCTCGATTTCTTCCAAGCTCATTCAGTACTCCTTGCAAGCATGGTTGTTAGGCAATACAAATGGATTTTGCAGCCGGAGCATTGTAGGGCCAAAGGGCAACAAAACTTTTTTAGGATCAGATAACGCATGGGGCAAGTCCTGAACCTGAGGTTCAGGGGATTTATAGGTCTTTAGGGCTGGCTGTGCTCGGTCTTTGCAGCTTAGCATGACTAAAGAGGCACAAAACACTGCAGGCCCTCGGGAGGCAAAAGCCCATTGGGCCTGCGGTGTTTATTCCGGGATTACGGGCAGGGTGGTTTCCTGGCCCAGATAGTTTTTAAGGATGTATTTGTCCTGTGTTTTTTCCTGGATGTAATAGTCCGGCATCAGAGGGATCTTGCCGATGTTGGTGGCCACCACGTACATGGGTTGACACAGCCCGGTGGTATGCCCCCGTATGGCGTCCCGGATAAGCTCGGCTCCTTTTTCCACCGGGGTGCGGAAGTGATCTATCCCTGGTGCCGGCTCGCAGTAAAACAGGTAATAAGGCCGGATACGCACCGTCAAGAGCTTTTGGTGTAGCTCCCGAAAGGATTGTACGTCATCGTTTACCCCTCTTAACAGCACGGCCTGGTTGCCCACGTTTACCCCGCTGCGCATGAGGTCGAACACCGCCCTGGAGGTTTCTTCAGTGATTTCCCGGGCGTGGTTGCACTGGGTATTGATCCAGATGGGCACCCGGTGAAAATCGTTCAATATTTCCAGGAGCTCCGGGGTAAATCTTTGGGGCAATACTATCGGGGTGCGGGTGCCGAAGCGGATCATTTCCACATGGGGAATCCGCCTGAGCTCGGTAATTATGTAATCCAACCTGTCATCGGAGAGGATAAATGGGTCTCCCCCGGTGATCAAGACGTCCCGTATCTCGGGATGCTCCCGGATCCAATCCAAGCCCTCGTTTACGTCGAAGCGCAGATTGATGCCCTGATCCACCACCAGCTCCTTGCGGAAACAGTGCCTGCAATAATTGGCGCAAACATCTGTCACGGTAAAAGCGATGCGGTCCTGGTATTGCCTGGCTATGCAATCCGGACGCTTTTCACCCACTGCGCGGTTCTCCTTGAAAATGAGGTAATCCGGGATGCCGTATTCGTTTTTGTTCTCCAGCTGGGAAGGGATAACCTGCTTCCGGATGGGGCATTCCGGGTCTTCGGGATCCATCAGAGAGGCGAAATAGGGGGTGGTTCCCCACCTGGTGCGCATGGAATCAATGGCTTGCTCGTTTTCCGGGGCTACATTAATGTAGCTGGCCAGCCTGTCCTTGGTGTTTACCACTTGTTGTAGTTCTCGGTGCCACTGTTGCATAGATATCACTTATAAGGGTTGGGAATTAGGTTTAAACAGAAATATCCCTGTTTTTGATGAGCTCGTCAACCATGTCTATCATGGCCTCGCGTTGCCTGGAGTCCGCGTAAGTGATGCAACTGCATCTAAGCCTCTGCTCGCTGCGGACCAAAAGCTCCAGGTTTACCCAGTCCGGGCCCAGCTCCAGGGCGAGATAGTAGGGGCCGCACTCCCCGGCATGTTCCAGTTGGGCGCTTCCCCAGATCTCGGGGGGCAGAGGCAGCCAGAACAATCCCTCCAAGGGGGCCTTATAGTTCTGTTGCAAATGGGAAACCAGCTTTTCCATGTCCCGGGGTTTCAGGTCCTGAATCATGTAAGAACGCATATTATTTCCTTTTTTTACCTCTGTGGGGGTGAGGATTTTCAGGCAGCTGCTCCTCGTCCAGGTTAAATATTTTTCGGGCCAGATCAATGAACTTTTCAGCGGAGCCCTCTTCCTGGGCCCGCCTCTTCAGAAAGACAATGGGTTCGTGGTACAGCTTTTTGACTAGGGAGCTGGCCAGAACCTCCATGGCTTCCCTGGTTTTTTCATCCGCTTCCGGAGGGAGGTTGCGCAGGGATTTTTTCACTTCCTTGGAAGCGATGGCCTCGCCTTTGTTTAAAAGATCCACGATGGTGGGGCTAAGATCCAGAGCGCTTAGCCATTTCTCGAACTTGTCCACTTCCTCTTCTACTATGTTTTCCGCCTTGAGGGCCTCCTCCTTGCGTTCGGCAATGTTTTCCTCGACCACTTCCTGGAGATCGTCAACATCGTAGATATACACATTGTCCAATTGGTTAATATCCGGGTCAATATCCCTGGGCACTGCGATATCGATGAAGAACATGGGCCGGTGTTTACGCTGCTTAAGCACTGCTCGCATGTCCCTAGCCCGGATAATGGGCGAGGTAGAGCCGGTGGAGCTTATTATGATATCCGCCTGGGGCAGGTATTGGAAGAGATCTTCCAGGCACAAGGGCTGCCCCCCGAACCTCTGGGCCAGTTCCTGGGCCCTGTTCAAGGTGCGGTTGGCCACCAGGATCTCCTTGAGACCATGGTTCAGCAGGTGCAGGGCTGCCAGCTCCGCCATTTCCCCGGCCCCGATGAGCATGGCCCGGTGCTTATCCAGGTCGCCAAAGATCTGTTTGGCCAGTTCTACTGCTGCATAGCTGATGGAGACCGCGCTGGCGGAGACAGCAGTTTCCGAGCGGGTTCTCTTGGCTGAGGAAAAGGACTTGTGCATGAGGCGGTTGATGATGACTCCGGTGCTGCGTTCCTCCACAGCCTTGCGGTAGGCGTCCTTTAGCTGTCCCAGTATCTGGGGCTCTCCCAGGACCATGGAATCCAGGCTGGCAGCCACGGTGAAAACGTGTTTGATCGCGTCCCGGTCGGTATAGAGGTAGATGTGCCGGGATAAAGTCTCCGGATCCTCGGCGCAGAATTGAGCCCAGGCATTTAATACCTTGTCCCGGACCGTGTCCTGTTCCGGATCGCCCACACAGAGAATTTCTACCCGGTTACAGGTGGACAGGACCAGGGCTTCGAGTACAGGGCCGTTGTTGTCCACCAGCTGTTGGGATACGGGATTGAACCCGCCCAGGGCGAATTTTTCCCGAATTTCCACTTCAGCTGTCTTATGGCTGAGGCCGAAAAGGTATATCTTATGTTCCATCAGGTCTCAGGCTGTGGTGAGTTTCCATGAAAAAATTGATCCCGAAGAAGGATACCAGGGACAGAACAAATATCAATATGGCCAGCTTAGCAGGCTTCTTGCCCTTCCAACCCCCGGTAACGCGCATGTGAAAGAGCCAGGCAAAGATGAACCAGATACCTATGGTGAACAGCTCCTTGGGATCCCAGGAAAACATGGTTTTCCAGGTAAATGCGGCCCAAATAAATCCAGCTAGGGTGCCCACGGTGAAAAGGGGGAAACCCACCAGGACTGCCCAGTGATTAACCCGGTCAAAGGTGGTTAGCGAAGGCAGATCCTTGGTTACGTTGCCCATTTTGGACTTGGACTTGATTTTTTTGTCCAGGTGCAAATAGGCTATGCCTGCACCGAATGCCATGGCCATCAAGGCGATGCTTATAAAATGGGAACCAATGTGCAGCCCGAACCACAGGCCCTGCAAGAGTCCCGGGATGGGCAGTGTAGCCGGGGAAATGGCCAGGGACCAGGTAAATACCACTAAGGCTAGGGGGGCGGCAATCAGGGAGAGAAAGTTGAGCTTTAGCCTCCACCAAAGCAAAAAGAAGATGAGCAGGAAGGTCCAAGCCAAGAGGCTGATATAGAACTGGCTCTGGGTAAGGACTTCTCCTAGGCCCAGGGAGTATTTCAGGCCCAGGTCCGCGGTGTGCAGGACAAAGCCGCCCAGGGTCAGGTAAACGGATGTCTCCTGCACCTTTTTCCTGGTGTAGAGCAGGCCCAAGAGGTAGCTCAAGGCACCGGACAAGTACAAAAGGGCAATAATCAGGTCCAGTATTCTAAAAGAGATCATCTGTCATTCCCGGGAGATAAGTGTGAAGTTCGTACGGCAAAATCCGCTGCAAAAGAGTGTGCAGCATTTCTTTATCCTGCCTGGCCAGGATGTTCAGGGTTTCTTCCTGTAAAAGCCGCTCAAAAATATCTTGATTCTGGGATTGAGTTAAATCCAAGGATAAAACATATTTTCTAACTCGGGAAAGGAGCAAGGTCAATACAGCGTATTCCGGACCGTAGTACTCGCCAAGCTCTTTTTTGATCTTGGCGCTAAGTGCCGGGCTGGCACCGCAGGTGGACACGGCCAGAAGCAGCTCCCCCCTGTCCAGGACTGCGGGCAGGATGAAATCCCCCTGTTCCGGGCCACGGGCAACATTGCACCAGATGTTTTTTTCTTGGCAGATCCTGGCAACCAGGCTGTTGACCTCGGGGCTGCCGGTACAGGCAAAAACCAGGTCACATCCCTGAACATCCTCGGGCTCGAACTCCTTGGCCCTGAACACCAGGTTGAGGTTTTGCCCAGCCGGCTCCAAATCAGGGTTCGGATCGATCACCACAATTCTGCCGGGAGAGCTTTTAGCCAGGGTGGAGATCTTTCTTTGGCCCACTGGGCCTGCACCCACCACCAGGCAGCTTTTTTGGCTAAGGTCCAGGAATACGGGAAAGTAGCGCATACCTTTGTGCATAAACTAATGGGGGATAAATGTAAATCAAGGGGAAACTATTCACCATGATTTTAGAATCAAGGAGGGATAGATCCTCTTAGGGAAGTCAGTTCCCAAGAAACATTTAAAACTACTTATTTTGCTCTATCCGGGCTACCAGTCTTTTGGTCTCCAGGATGCGGTCCGGATTCAGGGAAATGGAGTCTATGCCGTTTTTAACTAGGAATTCGGCGAATTCCGGATAGTCGCTGGGGGCTTGGCCGCAGATCCCCACCTTGCGGTACAGATCCGAGGAATGCACCATCTGGAGAAGCCTTTGTATCTCTGCGGTCACCGCAGGGTCTCGTTCGTCAAAGACCTGGGAGAGGTGGGCATTGTCCCGGTCCACTCCTAAATGCAGCTGGGTAAGGTCGTTGGATCCGATGGAGAAGCCGTCAAAACGCTGGGCGAATTCCCGGGCCAAGGTAATATTGGAGGGAACCTCGCACATGACGTACACTTCCAGGCCGTTCTCTCCTTGGCGTAATCCGTTGTCTTCCAGGACTTCCAGGATCCGGTCCGCTTCCTTTAGGGTTCTACAGAAGGGGATCATGATGAGCACGTTGGTGAGGCCCATTTCGTCTCGAATGCGCTTGATGGCTCTGCATTCCAGGCTGAATCCCTCCCGGTACTGATCGCTGTAGTAGCGGGAGGCTCCCCTGAAGCCCAGCATGGGATTGTTTTCCTCGGGCTCGAATTCCTGGCCGCCGATAAGATTGGCGTATTCGTTAGTTTTGAAATCGCTCATGCGTACGATAACCGGATGGGGATACTGAGATGCGGCTATCTTGCCGATGCCCCGGGAGAGATGTTCCACAAAGTACTCACTTTTATCTGCGTACCCCCGGGTGAGCTCGCCAATCTCCCGCTTGGCCTTTTTGTCCCTGAGCTCTTGGAAGTGGATAAGGGCCAGGGGGTGGATCTTGATTACGTCGTTGATGATAAATTCCATACGGGCCAGCCCTATGCCCTGGCTGGGAAGACGCCACCAGCGGAAGGCGGCCTCGGGGCTGGCGATGTTCATCATGATTTGGGTCCTGGTTTCGGGAATATCCTCCAGGCTCATTTCCTGGGCCTCGAAATCCAGCAAACCCTCGTAAATTATTCCGGTTTCCCCTTCGGCACAGGACATGGTTATCTCCTGGCCGTCTTCCAAAGTGGTGGTGGCCTTGCCCGTGCCCACAATGGCCGGGATGCCCAGCTCCCTGCTTACAATTGCCGCATGGCAGGTTCTGCCCCCGTGATCGGTAATTATCCCGGCGGCTTTTTTCATGATGGGCACCCAATCCGGGTCGGTCATTCCGGTAACCAGAATGGAGCCCTCAACGAACTGGTGGATTTCCTCCACGTCCTTGATGCGGCAGACTTTGCCCGCTGTGATGGCCTCGCCGATGGCGGTGCCGGTAAGCAAAGGCTCGCCTTCTTCCTTCAGGGTATAGTGTTTGAAACTGGAGCTTTTTTTCTGGGACTGTACGGTTTCGGGTCTGGCCTGGACAATAAACAGGTGTCCGGTGGTGTAGTCCTTGGCCCATTCCATATCCATGGGGCACTCGTAATGCTTTTCAATGTCCTTGGCCCAGCGCGCCAGCTGCAGGATTTCATCATCTTCCAGAACAAAGGAGTTGCGCTCCACCTGGGTAGTATCCACGTTGTGGGTGGTCTTGGTTCCGCCCTTGGTATAGACCATCTTGCGTTCCTTGGTGCCTAGGCTTTTGTCCACGATGGGCCTTAAGGAGGGATCTTCCAGCAGGGGTTTGAATACCCGGTATTCATCCGGAGTGACTGTGCCCTGGACCACGTTTTCACCCAGTCCCCAGGCGGCGTTGATAATGATCATATCCGGGAAACCGGTCTCGGTATCAATGGAGAACATCACCCCGGATCCGGCCTTGTCCGCACGAACCATTTTCTGTACCCCCACGGAGAGGGCAACCCGCAGATGGTCAAAACCCTTTTCCTCCCGGTAGCTGATAGCCCGGTCCGTGAAGAGCGAGGCAAAGCACTTGCGCAAGGCCTCAAAAAGTTGGCTGCTCCCGGATATGTTGAGATAGGTTTCCTGCTGTCCCGCAAAGCTGGCATCCGGCAGGTCCTCGGCTGTGGCGCTGCTGCGCACCGCTACGTCCACCTGGTCCATGTTGTACTCCCGGCTTAGTTCCTGGTAGGCGGCCTGGACACTTGCAGTAATTTCTTCAGGGATCTTTGCATGGAGAATGTGGTTGCGAATGCTCGCCCCCACCTTTTCCAAGGACTGCCTCCCGTTTTGGAAGGCATTTATCTGGGATTCGATTTCCTCTTGGAGTTGGTTGGAGCGGATGAATTTCCAGTAAGCCTGGGCAGTTGTGGCAAAACCTTCCGGGATGCGGATGCCCTTGTTCCCCAGGGAGCGAATCATTTCGCCCAGGGAGGCGTTCTTGCCGCCTACAGAAGAAACGTCCCCGGAGCCAAGGTCTCGGAACATCTTTACGTATTCGGGATTTACGTGCATAAAAAACTCCTTTACTTCGCAACAGTCTCAAGAAAGAGACATAATTCCTGTTTATCTAAGGCCGGTTATTTGGTTCAAAGGATAGCACCCAAACTTTGCCGGTCAAGACTGAGGGCCTTTGGATAAAAAGTTTCGTTGTTAAAGATAAGTTAATCATTCCAGAGGATTGTCAACTTGGACCGGCTGTTTTTGGGGCTGCTGCAAGCAGGCAATATGGCGGGTGGAGTCAGGCCAGGGACAAGAAAGTGCCGCAAGGCCTGAATCCGTAAAGTTGCCTTGTCCCGGCTATAAGGGAGACAAGGGGTTTTAGCTGGGCGGGCTGGCCAAAAGATTACACTGTTCGGGTCAAATTTGGCGAATAGTTGCTCGTCCAGGCAACTGGATCAGGTGTTGTCCCGGATCCAATCCGAAAGCCTGGTCACAATGTCGTCCTTGCCTGTGGATACGAGCCTATCCACCTCCCGGCCGTCCCTGAAGATGAGAAAAGTGGGCACGCTCCGGACCTTCGCGGCCCAGGCGGGCAACTCCCCGGGATCGGATACTTCCAGCCCGAGAACTTTGATCAAAGAGGACAAGCCGTGGCGATCCTCCTTCAGGGTCTGCACCGCAGACCTGCAGTCTGGTCAGGTGGGCATGTGCAGGAGTACTGCTGCATAACCCTGGTGCTCCTGGACCTCTGTCTGAAAATCTTGCTCGGTGTGCATTTCCTTCAAAGACATGGTGACCTCCCCTGGTTTACTGGTTTAAAACTATTCCCGGACCAACTCGCATACATCCCTGGCACAGGCCTGCATGGAACCTAGGCAGTCTTCTACCTCCCTGAATCCGTTTTTCTTCAGGATGGAGGCGGCAATAATGGCCCGTAGACCGCTACCGCAAAAAGTGGTTACAGGACGCTCCGGTCCGATTTCATCCAGGCGTCGGGGCAATTCGCCCAGAAAGATATGCTGGGCATGGGGCAGATGACCCCGGTCAAATTCGCTCTGGGTTCTTATGTCCAGGATGGTAAAACTTTCCTTGTCCCGGATTCGCCTTTGAATTTCCCCAGCATAAACAGCAGGTATGGTTTCATAGTACTTACCTCGGATCTCCCATTCGTGAAGCCCCTGTTTTAAAAAGCCAGTAACCCGGTCGTATCCTATGCGGGCCAAAAATCTGAGAGCGGTATCCAGGTCCTGATAGGACTCCACAATCAGCCCCAGGTCAGTGTCGTAAGGCAAAAACCAGCCGGCATAAGCCGGAAGCATCTGCAGGGGAACTGCCAAGCTGCCCGGAATGTATGCGCCAGCAAAGGCCTCGGGACTTCTGGTATCTACCGCCAGCATTCCTTCTTGCATGGCGGCTTCGAATTGGTCCGCATGCAAAGGCCTAGGAGGGTGTAAAGGTTCTACCTGGGGTGCACCTTTCAGGTTGTACTCTTCCATCCGGGCAAAGTACGGGGGCTTGCTGTGACTTTCCCGAATCTTTTTCTGGATGAAATCGTTTCTGCTTGCGTGCTGCAGAGCCGGGTTGTTGCGGCGTTCAAGTCCTAGGGAGGAAAACTCCCTGTCCGCCATGCCCTCCCCGCACACTGAGCCTGCCCCGTGGGCGGGATAAATAAGGGTCTGGTCTCCCAGGGGAAGTATCTTTTCAAAGATGCTGTCGTATAGCAGGCCAGCGGTTTCTTCCATGCGGTCCGGGAAGAAGTCCGTCCTTCCCGCGTCCCCGATGAACAGTGCATCCCCTGTGAAAATGCCCACAGGGTCCGGTCCGGACTCCTGGTCGTAAAGTACCAGAGAGATGCTCTCATAGGTGTGTCCCGGGGTCTCCAGGACTTGAAGGCGTACGCTGCCGAACTCGAAAGTATCGCCTTGGTATACCGCCTTGCCATAGGCAAATGGGAGGGCGCTGCCGTGATAAATATCCGCTCCGGTCATTCGGGCCAGTTCCAGGGAACCGATCACGTAGTCCTCGTTGCGGTGGGTTTCGAATATATATTTGATCTGAGCCCCGTGTTGGTAGGCGATATCCATATAAATCCGGCAGTCCCGCCGAGGGTCGATAACTGCGGCGTATCCGCCATCCACCAGGATGTAAGAAAGATGGGCAAGTCCAGGGGACTTCACTTTTTCCAGGTACATATTCAAATCTCCGCTGTTTATGGATTCTTGGACCTTAAGATAATAAGTTTCGTTGTAGTTTTAATCTCTTCCAATTTAACAATCAATCATTTCCTGACAACTTGAAAAGCCTGAAACAATACAGCTCCTGTTTACCTCATAAGCATAGCCATTATCAATACCATTTTATCATGTAGCCGGGAAGAGGCTGTAATCGCGGTGTTTTTCCGCTGTTTTTGTGCCGGTGGTAGTTATCTGGACAGTGCTTGGCAAACATGCCAAAAGGCGAGAGGAATTCCTGTAAGGACACGCTTGTTTTTGGTCGGCGCGGAAAAAATTGATCAAAGGCAGATTTGGCCCTGAGCCCTGAGTTTTAGAGCAAAACTGTATGTACGAAGCCTTCCAGACAATTACTTTGGCCATAGTCCTGGGAGTGGGGTGCTACCTCCTCGCCAAGCAGTTCAGGGTCCCTGCCATCCTGTTCTACCTTTTGGCGGGCCTGATTTTCGGCCCCCTGGGTCTGGGATACCTGGCCCCGGAGAGTTTCGGGGACGGGCTCCTGATCCTGGTGGAGGTGGGAGTGGCCATAGTCCTGTTCGAGGGCGGGCTTTCCCTTAGCTTGCGAAGCTTCCATAAATGCCCGGTGGCCATCCTGCGGGTTCTGTTTATCAGTATCCCGGTAACCGCTGTGGGCGGGGCGGTACTAAGTCACTATATTATAGGGCTTTCCTGGGACATGGCTGCTCTTTTCGGCGGTATCATCGTTATAACCGGCCCCACCGTGATTGCTCCTCTGCTCAAGAGCATAAGTCTTAGGCACAGGTTGGAAACCCTGTTGCACTGGGAGTCCATCTGGGGAGATGTGGCTGGGGTTCTGCTCAGCGCCTTGGCCCTGGAATTCCTCCTTTTGGGGCAGGTGGGCAGCGTTATCCAGATAATGGGATATTTTCTGCTCACCATCCTGGACGGGGTGCTAATTGGCCTGGCCGGGGGATTTCTGCTGCGCAGATTTCTTTTGCCCTGGTCCTACAAACTTGAAGCCAGGGACCTGCCGGGTATTGTAGCATTTGCCGGGGCCATAGCAGTGTTCTACTGCTCGCACCAGATCATGCTCTCCTCCGGCCCCCTGGCTGCGGCAGTAGCAGGATTCTATCTCTCGGCCATGAAGACCCCGGCGGATCACTATTTCAACCAGATCAAGCACTTCAAGGACCAATTGACCATACTCTTCATTGGAACCCTGTTCGTTCTGCTTTCAGCATACACCAATCCCTGGGAGGTGCAGGAATACTGGTGGCAGATCCTGGCCACCGTGCTCATAGTGCAGTTTTTGCTCCGGCCCCTGGCCATAAAGTTCTGCCTTTTGGGGGTATGCCCGGACCCCAAGGAGAGATGGTTCATGGGATTCATCGGACCCAAGGGGATCGTGTGCCTGGCCATGGTTTCCTACGCCTCCATCAGCGTGCCCGGGCGGGAGCATGAGCTGGCCCTCCTGTTGAACTCCATTTTTGTCCTGATACTATTTACCGGGGCCTTTACCAGCATTTTCGGCAGACCCCTGGCCAGAAAGCTGGGTGTCATGAGCTCGCATTCCCAGTCCGGCATCCTGGTCGTGGGGGCCAATCCCTTCAGTTTGGCCCTGGCCTCTTTCGCCAGGAAATACGTGAACGTGTCCTTCCTGGAAACCTCTCCCGAGACCTGCACCAGGCTGCAGGAAGATGAGGTAGGGGCCATCTGCGCGGACGTATTGGATGATACCGTGTACGAGCAGGCCACTGAGGAGGGGTATAAGCGCTTGCTTTCCCTGACCGGAGATGATGCCCTGGATCACTTGATCTGCCAGCAGGGCGCGGTGCATCTGGGCAGGGACAACGTGTACACCGTGCGGAGCATAGAGCAGGAGCTCCCAGTGAAGGCGGAAAACCTGTTCCAGGTGCAAACCGCATTCAGCCGGGACCTGGTTTTGGGCCGGGTGCTGCCCGAGATAGAGCGGGGCAGGGCCGCATTCAGGCTTTTGGAGCCGGAAGAGGCGCACCAGGAGAATGTATTTCCCTTGCTGGAAGTCACCCCTGATCAGGGCCTGCTCATCTGCAAGCCAGGCAGCCGGCCCCGGGGCAGAGTGTTCTGCCTAGTTCTTCTGGAATCTGAGGAGTAGCCGTTGCCCAGGGAACTGGGATGCGTTACTGAGTATAGCACATTTTCAGATAAATTTGTAATATGAAAACCAGGCGGTTTCGATTATAATTTTTGCCACGTGAATAGTTGGGATAAAATATGGTTAATAATTGCGCCACGGGAACAGATATAGGGTGATCATTCCGGACAAGGACAGTATGAACCAAGCAATAAGCGGAGGAGAATATGGAGGAACTTGCAAGATTCAGACATCTTCCCATTGAATGGGACATTGAGCCGGCGGACGCTGTGGCATTGCACCTGGAGTGGGGCAATACCGGATATACCGGTAAACATCAGGATTCTGACTCCGAGACCTATTATTTCTGTATTGATTCCTGGCAGGAACCGTATCTTTTGCGGCTGCAAAGAATGACCAGAGATGGCTCCGAGACCCTGTATGAAATGGAACTGCCCAGGAGGTTCTGGGAATGCTGCCGGGCCAAAGGCGTTCACGGTCTTCCCCCGGAAGTCAAGGAATGGCTGCAAGAGCAATTTTAAAAGATTTGGTACAGGAAAGATCTTTACCTGCTATCGTGGCTTCAGGAATATACTAACACCAGCAAATAGCAAACGAGAAAATACTCTTATGTTGGAATACATTTTCTACCTTTTGATAGTGCTTGTGATTACCTATGTTGTGGTATATTACCTCAGCGGGTTGTACTTTTCTCTTAAGAAATATTTGCAAAAAAGAAGGGATATAAAGTTTTTCGAGACAGAGATAGAGAGAATGGAGAATATGCTGCGTAGCAGAGAAGGTTCCCAGCAACTCGATTCCCAGGAACGGGAACATATAAAGGATAAGCTGGAAAGATATAAAGAGGCATTGTCCGATATAAGACAGAATGGCTAAAAGCTGTTTTTATTTTAGGCTAGGGAGGCGGTGTCTGCGGACAGCCCCTCTAACCAGTATAACATCACATAGGTTTTCTTTGCTTTAGAGACAGCCGTGAGCCTTTTATTCATGGCATTCCCCCGCAGATACTGAAAATTTGATGGGCCGGCGAGTAGTTACGCCTCATTTGGTCAATTTATCGTTGGATGGGGGAAGTCAAAAGGGAAAAGCTGGCTTTGGGGCAGTAATCACTCCTTGTTAAATATTTTGCTTTCAAGATTTTAGGGCTGACTGTTTAGGGTTGAGAAAACTTTGTATGTTAATTTTGGCGGATACAGGTGACAGGCGCGTGAAAAAAGGGATAGCAATAAGGGTGTTTGAGTCCCTGAGAGGAGTCTTGTGTTTGGCTTGAGTGGACATTCTTAGCGGGATGGGATGGGCAGGAATTTCCACAACTTCACTCTTGTTGCGCTTTTAGACTTTGATTGTTAGGTTTTTTGAGATTGGCAAAATTCTCAGGGCTATTGATCAAACTTGGAGTGCGCGTTTGTTGTTAGCTGGGTGGAATACAGGCAGGAAGTGAGGTAGAGGATATGAAAGTGCGGTTCCCCAGGGAAATTTACGAGCGCCTACCAGGAATGAATGCCCGCAAATTCAATTACATGGTGGAAAAAAAGGTGATTTATGCCGATGTTCGGGATAAGGGGACCCGGGGTGCGAGCAGACTCTATTCCCCTAGGATGACCATGGTTGCGGGATTAACCTGGTATTTCCAGCATCTGGACTTTGATGCCTATCTCTCGGCTGCCAGCGCGTACATGCTCATAAGCGATACCCATTGCCTACAGGAAATAGTGGATAATAAAGATAAGGCCAGGAATATGGTCCTGGTGGTTTACGCCCAGCGTCCTCTAGCTTTGGTGCCTGCAGAGGAATATCCCAAGCGCTCGCCCAAATACCGGGAATTTGCTTTGAACAAAGAATGTGTGTCCATTCCGGAAAGAATGTTCATGGGTTTGCCCCGGGACGGACCCATTACCTTCTTGCGGGCAAATTCTATCATCCATCATGTCTCCTCCCTGCTTCAGGTGGATCTTGAGGGAGAACGTTCGTACCTTCTGATGGAGAAGGGCCAGGAGGATGATTTGTGCCCTGCTGAGGTTAGGGAGGCTGTTAACCTCAGGTTTGATCAGATGGTCAAGACCCTGGGCCTAAAGTAGGAAGAGAGGATGCGTATGGCAAGGTCTTTTTCGCATAGGCAGAGGTGTAACCAAGTTATGAGTCAACCCCACCGGACAGAAAGCAAGAGTAGAAAGGGGTGAACCTACCCATATCTGGTTAATACAACGAAACTTATTATCCAGAGATCCGAGAATTCTGCAAACAGGCCGTAAAAACACAGTTTACGCCCAGTTTGCAGAACCCTCGGACCCAGGGAAAGAGTTGCTGTCATAATAGTAAGGCGGTTTATAGAGCCATGGTTATAGAACCAAGTTTCGTTGTGTTAAGAGGGTGGGGAAATAGGATAGAAAAGGGTTTTAATGATTAATAGCCCCCGGCCCTTGCAAGTGCATTGACAGCAAGTAGCCGAGGGTTGTTTGGAGGGGTCATCCTGTCCGTAAGGTCTTGATAGAAGGTCAGCTCAAATTTTACTTGCCCAACTTTTCAAAGATCCTCTCGGATTTTTCCGCAGCTTCTTCAGCCCGTTGAGCAGCCTCTTCAGCCTTTCTGGCCTCTCTTTCCGCATCTACCTTGCAATCCTCGGCAATCCGGACTGCTTCTTCGGATTGGCTCAAGGCGTCGTC
>CAZNYT010000053.1:0-15566 GCA_964577315.1 uncultured Desulfovibrionales bacterium | reverse complement strand
GTTCAGATAAGGCGTCCTTTATCCGGAGTTCCAGGTATTCTTTTGCGTACATATTGGGTTTTGGGGTAATATAAGTGTTTATTTTTCCAGGTCCCTTAATCCAGATACGTTTAGGGTTTCCATGTCTGCCTCCTTGCCCAGTATTTGGGGAAGCATCTTCTGCAGGACTCCCTTAGGGCCCACTTCCACAAATCTGTTGACTCCCAGTTCGTGCATTTTTTGGATGAGTTGCGCAAACAGAACCGGAGAGGTCATCTGCCGGGACATTATTTTATGTATCTCATCCGGATTCTGTTCGGTACTGGCTGTGGAATTGAACAGAACAGGTATTTGAGGACTTTTCCAGTCCAGCTTGTCCATGAACTTGGCCAGTTCCTGGGCAGGCTCTCGCATCATGGGGCTGTGAAAAGCCCCGCTCACGGGTAAATGCACCAGCCTCCCCTTGGCATCCTTGACCAAAGGCTCCATTTCCTCCAAGGCCTGTTTTTCTCCGCTGATCACGGTTTGCTTGGGAGTGTTGTAGTTGGCTACTACCAGCATGCGGTGGGTGGAGTCAGTCACCTGTTGAACGAGCTCCTGTACCTTTTCCTGGTCCAGTTTTAAGACCGCGCACATGCCGCCTGCTCCATCTGGATCTGCCTCGGCCATGAGCCTGCCTCTAAGCGAGGTGAGCTGGATAGTGGACTTGAAATCCAAAACCTTGGCCGCACAAAGGGCGGAAAATTCCCCCAGGCTGTGCCCAGCCAGGTAATTGGGCTTGCTTTCCGAGTCCAAATGGAGCCACAAGTTGAGATTGACCACGCTCAGGGCAGGTTGTAGGTACCGGGTATCATCCATTTCCCGGGAGTTTTTTTCCCAGAAAATTTCCCGCAAGGGGTGACCACTTGCCTGTTCCGCCATTTTCCAGAGCTCCATGGCCTGGGAGCTTGTTTCGGCCAAGTCCCTGCCCATGCCGTGTTCCTGAGAGCCTTGACCGGGGAAGAGTATGGCCGTAAATTGTTGAGACATGGCTACCTCCCAAAAGATGTAAACTTGTACCAATAAAATCTTTTGGTTTAAAAGTCGAGGGGTAGAGCCCGGGTTTTTACGAGATGCAGTACAAGGATTTAGAGAGAGAGCTCCGCAAGTTGGGTTTTGATTTCAGCCAGAGCCAGCTGCAGGGTTTGATGTTGTATATTTCCACCTTGCTCAAATGGAACCGCTCCATTAACCTGGTAGGCTATAACAATTGGTTGGATATTTTGCATTACCTGGTGGTGGATAGTTTCTATCTGGGAAGATTTCTGGAAAAAATCGTTTCCCAGACGGATACGTGCAGCCTGGACCTGGGAGCAGGCGCGGGATTGCCAGGTGTGCCGCTTCGTTTGGTTTGGAATCCCGGGGATTATTATCTGGTGGAGAGCCGGGTAAAGAGGGCTGCATTTCTGCGCCAGATACTGCACTTAATGGGGCTTGAAAAAACATACGTCCTTAATAAAAGGGCCGAGGATCTTCCCCAGGATATTCTCCCGGCAGACTTGATACTAAGCAGGGCCTTCATGCCCTGGAACAGGCTTTTGCCCCTGGCCGGATCCTTGCTGACCCCAGGGGGCAAACTGGTGATACTGGGCAGTGAAGATATTGAAACCCGGGATCTGTCCGGGTTTAACCCTTTAGACCGAATGGATTATTTAGCAGGGGGCAAGAACCGCTGTTTCTGGGCCCTGGAGAAACTTTAAAGCATAAAGAGGCAAAGAGTCCTGATGCAAGAAGAAAACCACGACCAGCACCGCTGCGGGGTGGCAGCGCTGGTGGGACCGCCCAATGCGGGCAAGTCCACCTTGATGAACAGCCTTGTGGGTGAGAAGGTCTCCATTGTGACCCCCAAGGCTCAGACCACCAGGAACAAGGTCAGCGGCATCCTGACCGGGGAGGACTTCCAGGTGGTTTTTCTGGATACCCCGGGGGTGTTCAAGGCCAAGGGCAAGTTGAACGAGTTCCTTAACCGTTCTGCCATGGAGAGTTTGCAATCAGTGGATCTTGTCCTTCTGGTGGCAGATATGGATCTATATATTAAAAAGCCGCATTTCCTGGAAAAGGATTTTAAGGACTTGAGCAGGAAGGTGAGCTCTATGCCTCATGTTCTGCTTGTGGCCAATAAAATCGATAAACTCCGGGAAAAAAGCAGCATGCTGCCTGTTTGGTCCCAGCTGAGCCATATGTTCCCGGATAGAGAAATCTTGCCGGCGTCAGCAGTTACCGGAGAAGGCACCGGAGAGCTTTTAAATAAGGTCCTGCAGCACCTGCCTCTGGGACCGGCCTTGTATCCCGAGGATCAACTATCTACCTTGCCCATGAGGTTCATGGTTTCGGAAATCGTTCGGGAAAAACTCTTTTTGAACATGCGCCAGGAAGTTCCTTATGGCTTGGCAGTGGAAATTGAGCATTGGAGCGAGGAGGAAGACTTGCTGCGTGTTAACGCAGTGATTTATGTCCTGCGCCAGGCGCACAAGTCCATGGTTATCGGAAGCAAAGGGCAGATGCTGAGAGATGTGGGGACTCAGGCCAGGCTGGAGATAGAATCCTTGGCCGGGAAAAGGGTGTACTTGGAAACCTTTGTCAAGGTTCGGCCGGGATGGGACGAGAATCCTGGATTTTTGAGATCCCTGGGAATATGATACGGCACGGAGTAAAAAATGCTAAATATTTTCGCCAGTCGCAGAAAAAAAATAAAGGACCATCTGGAACCCAATGGCCTGGATGCCTTCTTGGTCCAAAGCCCTGCCAATCGTTATTACTTGAGCGGTTTTGAGCTCCATGATCCCCAATGCAACGAAAGCGCAGGGTATTTGCTAATTACTCCGGATGAGGACTACCTGTTGACAGATCCCAGGTATTTGCAGGCAGGGAAAGAGCTTTTTCCGGAAAACAATATATTCGTGTATACCCGGGATAAATACAAGCAGATATCCGGGTTCCTTAGCAAATGCGGGGTAGAGCGAGTGGGTTTCGAGCCCCAATGGATGAGCTACGAGTTTTATGAGGCCTTGCGGGCAGAGATGCTTTTGAGTCCTGAAAAAGGGTGGGTGGAAAATTTGCGTATGGTCAAGGACAGCCAGGAGATCCAGGCCCTGAGAAAATCCTGTGCCCTGAACCATAAGGTTTTTTACCAATTAGAAGATTTGATACGTCCGGGCTTATCCGAGGCAGAGGTAGCCTGGGAAGCGGAAAAGCTTTTCCGGGAGCAGGGTGCCCAGGAACTAAGTTTTTCTGTGATAGCAGCAGCCGGTGAGAATGCGGCACTTCCCCATGCCACCCCGGGTGAGAAAGTGATTCAGGATGACATGCCCTTTCTGGTAGATATGGGGTGTCGTGTGCAGGATTATTGCTCGGATCAGAGCCGCACCTTTTGGATCGGAAATACCCAGGAAGAGTTCTTCAAAAAGACCAGGGACAGGGTACGCAGGGCCCAGGACAAAGTTATTGCCTGGATGGGGCCGGGCAAATCCATCCACGAGGCTTATGAGGTGGTGGTGTCCTTTTTTGCCGGGCTAGGGGTGGACAAGCAATTTACCCATTCCCTGGGGCACGGTATTGGACTGGAAACTCACGAGTCACCCAGCTTGGGGCCCAACTCCAACGGGGAGTTCCTTCCCGGGATGGTGGTGACGGTGGAACCCGGGCTTTACTATCCGGATTGGGGAGGGGTGCGCTGGGAATACATGGTCCTTATTACCTCCACCGGGGTAGAGATACTGTGAAGCCGCAAAACTTGTTCTCTAAGCGAGTATATATCCGGCTTGCTCGCCGGGACATCGCTTTGTTCCGGTTTTTGCTTGAGTCTTGGGATAACCTGGCTTACATGACTGTTGTGGATAAGTACAAGGCGGTGGTGGTGCTTTCTTATGCCCCGGGCTCGGATTCGGAGCTCCGAGAGTTTCTGGACTGCGTGAACCAGGAGATGGAGCTTAAAGTGGTTTTCTAAAAAAGGTACAGGATAAAAAAGACTTTTTGCAGAGGCATCCAGCCAGGGCGTGTGCCTCAAAAACTTTTAACCGGGACAGGTCGAATCCATGCACAATTTTCAAGACCAGGCCTCCAAGATAATGTATGCGGCTGATAAGCAGGATATTTTTGTCCAAGGCTCCCCGGCGCAGTATTTTTATGTCCTTTTGGCGGGAAAGGCGGATCTTTTCCGGGGACAGCGCAAAATAATGCAGATGGAGCCCGGTACTGCCCTGGGTACTGAAACCCTGTTCCTGCCGGAAGGGGGGTACTTGTATACTGCACGGGCCGCGGGGGAGGTTCGGCTGGCCCAGTACCCTTGCCAAGTTTTTTTGGATGAGGCGTTTGCTGCCCCCAGCCTGGTAGCCAAGGTTCTTAGCAGTCAAGGAACTGCGCTAAAGGGCCTCTGGGACCAAATGGACTACGCCTTTGGCCGGGAGCAGGATCACTATTTCCCAGGGGAGATCAAATCCTGCTATCCCGGGGAATGGGTTATCCAGGAAGGAGACCGGGATAAATCCATCTACCGGATAGTTTCCACGGAGCAGGGGTTGGAGGTGAACAAGCAAGGACGGGTACTGGCTCTTTTGAATCAGCCCGGGGATTTTTTCGGGGAAATGGCTGCTATTCTGGATGAGACCAGGACTGCCGGGGTAAGATCCGTGGGTGAATCCGTGCTGGAGGTTTATCCCGGAGAGCAGTGGGAACAACTCCTCTGGGATTATCCAGGCATGTCCGCGCGCGTTGTGGACAATCTAGCCCGCCGTTTGGCCCAGACCTCCAAGGAGTTGGCAGACAAGAGAGAGTAGCATTAGATCAAGGGTGAACATCAAAAAAACTGCGGCAGTTGTCCCCGCATTGCACCCAGAGGTCCCCGGGATCCATTCCCTTGAGCCGGGCCACTTCCAGGGCGGTAAATACCACCAGGGCGGGCTCGTTCTTTTTTCCCCGGTAGGGCTCCGGGGCGATAAAAGGGCAGTCCGTTTCCAAAAGCAGCCTGTCTGCTGGAATCCTGGCTATAGCTTCCCGGATTTGAGTGTTTTTGGCAAAAGTAACACTCCCGGGCACAGATATATGCCAGCCCAGTTCCAGGATTTCCCGGGCCAATTCCGCATCCTGCCCGAAACAGTGCCATAAGAGCCTTCTATTCTCGAACCCGGCATTTTTGAGTATATGCATGGTCTCCCGGGGTGCGTCCCGGGAGTGAATGACCACGGGCAGGTCCATCTCACGGGCCAGTTCCAACTGGCCGGCAAAGGCCTCTTTCTGTTCCTCTGGGGTGCTGCGCATATGGAAAAAATCCAGGCCCATTTCCCCCAGGGCCTTTATGCGTGGATCCTGCTCGGCTGCGGCGGCAATATCCTCCCGGGTCCCGGAAGTAAACCCCGAGGCTTCATGAGGGTGAACCCCCAGGATAAAAAAAACCTCAGGGATGTCCTGGAACAGGTCTTTACCTTGAGCATAAGCTTTGGGCCCCAAAAAAACCTGGCCCATGGTGGCTATCCCGGACTGCCTGGCTCTGTCCACGGTTTCTTGGAGCTTGCCTGAAAAGTACGGAAAATCCAGATGCACATGGCTGTCCGCTCCTCCAGGGGGGAGACCCTGGTCTTGGGGGAGGGGCTTGGTCCTATTCCTGCTCATGTTGTCTTTTTTCCCGGACTCCTTGTTCCCAATCCGCTAGAGGCACTGCTTCTTCCATGAGCATGACCGGGATTTCTTCTTTAATGGGGTAGACCACAGCGCACTGGGCACATTTCAAACCTTCTTCCTGTTCCGTCAAGGCGAGATCGCTCTTGCATTTGGGACAGGCCAGTATCTCCAAGAGTTCCTTGTTCAGGCTCACGCTTTAACCTCCAAGACGTAACCGATTTTTAACTTCCTTGATTCCCTGTTTCGCTGGCATTTTCGTGAAAAAAATGTGAGCGAAACTTATTGTCCAGAGGTCCGAGAATTCTGCAAACAGGCCGTAAAAACTCGCCCTGTTAAACCCTGCGAAGCAGGACCGCTATGCGGTGTTTAACAGGGCGAGCTCCAAGGCAGCGTATATCAAAATCTATATTTCTGGGTGCCCCGATTTCAGGAGGTGCTTGAATAGGGACTGTGAGCTTTTTATAGGCCTACGATTTTGATGAACGCTGCCTACGTCGCTCACACAGTTTACGCCCAGTTTGCAGAATCCTCGGACCTCGAATACGAGTTGCTGCCATAATAGTAAGGCGGTTTATAGAGCCATGGTTATAGAACGAAGTTTCGTTGTAGCAATAACACCGCACTAATTAACCTGTCTCAGCAGGTCTTCTCCGGAGTCTCCGGAGCTGCTCCCGGTTCTATCCCTGTCTTCCTTTAGTCTGGCGCTTTGACGGGTGGGCTCGGTACCTGCCTTGAAAGGCAGAAAATAGGTATCCTCAATTCCAGATGGGGCAAGCAGACCGGACTGGGGATCAATCCTGGCAGTAACTATGTCAGAGGGCCTGGAGAAATTCTGGACTGGATACTCTTGTTCCACCTCCTGGCGATAATCCACCCAAATGGGGGAGGCCGCCCTGGAGCCGGTTTCGAATCGACCCATGGGTTGAGGTTGGTCAAATCCTACGTATATCCCGGTGAGTAGATACGGGGAGTAGCCCATATACCAGGCATCCTTTTGTTTGTTGGTGGTGCCGGTTTTGCCTGCAACAGGTCTTTCTAGTTCCTGAGCCCTCCAGCCGGTGCCCTCTTGTACCACTTGCTGGAGAAGGTTGGTGATAATATAGGCGTTTTCCTGACTGATGGCCTGAACTTCCTGGCTTTGATGCTCATAGAGCACCTCCCCCCAGGAATCCGTGACCTTGTTTATGACCCGCGGAGTAATGTAGGAACCGTCCCGGGCGAAGGCGCTAAAGGCTTGGCACATATTTTCCAGGGTAGCCGGGACAGAACCCAGGCTAATGGAGAGATCCCTGGGGAACTCGGCTTCAAATCCCAGGTCTCTGGCCCGGGAAATAACGCTGTCAATGCCCATGTCCCGGGCCATGCGTATGGTCACCAGGTTCCTGGATTTGACCAGGGCATCGCGCACCAATGTGGGCCCGTGAAAAACACCCTCAAAGTTCTGGGGTCTCCAGCTGGTCATGGTTTCGGGATCATCGTAAACAAACGGGGCGTCCAGGACTACCGAAGCCGGGGTGTAACCGTGGTCCAGGGCAGCGGAATAAACAATGGGCTTGAAGGCGCTCCCGGTTTGTCTCATGGCTTGTGTGGCCCGGTTGAACTGGCTGCGGTGGAAATCGTAGCCCCCGACCAAGGCTAAAACCTCGCCGGTCCTGGGATCAACCGAGTATACCGCTCCTTCCACCTCTGGTTTTTGCTCCAGGGCCAGGTGCCAAAAACCGGCTTGCTCCGAATCCTTTTCTTGAAGCGAAGCCCAGACTATGTCCCCGGGTTCCAGAACCCGGGTGGCGTTAGATATGTCCGGAACCTCCTCGGGAGCCTTGGAGGGATCAGGGGTCCTGGCCCAATCCATGGTGGAGACGTCAATCCAGCCCTGCATATTTCCAAAGCGTACCTGGGCTCCCCCGCGCTCTACATCCGTGACCAAAACCTGGTGCCAATCTCCTGGCTCCAGTTCTTCAGGTTCCAGTACCTGTCCCATAAGAAATTGTTCGTGCTCTTCCGAAGAAATATTATCCAGGGGGCCTTGCCATCCCCTGCGCTTGGTGGAGGCATGTAGACCCTGGCGGAGGGCCTCTTCCGCGGCCCGCAGATGTTTGAGGTCCGCAGGTGTGTGTACCGTAAGCCCTCCTTTGTAGACTTTTTCCTCTCCAAATTCCCGAATAAGCTGACGCCGGACCTCTTCCAGGTAGTAGGGGCCCTCCTGCCAGGAAGGATCGCGCATCCTATCCAGCTCCAGGGGTTTTTCCACAGCCTCCTGGTGTCTTTGTTCATCGATCCAGCCCACCTCTTTCAGCCTGGACAGGACATAAAGCTGCCTCTCCCTGGCTCCATCCGGATTGTTATAGGGATTCAACCGGGAAGGGGCCTTGGGCAAAGAGGCTAGAAGGGCGGCCTCGCTCAGGTTCAAATCCTTGGCGTTTTTTCCGAAATATTCCCTGGCAGCGGCTTCCACACCGTAAGCCCCGGAACCCATATAGATCTGGTTTAAATATATGGTTAAGATTTCGTCCTTGCTTAAATGATTCTCCAGGCGGTAGGCTAGAATTGCCTCTTGCAGCTTGCGCTTGTAGCTTCGCTCCGGGCTGAGGAGCAGGGACTTGATAACCTGCTGGGTGATGGTGCTTCCCCCTTGGACTATTTCTCCGGCTTTCAAGTTGTGTATGGCGGCCCGGACCACTCCTAATATGGAGATGCCGTCATGCTCGTAAAACCTGGCGTCTTCTGAGGCTAAAAAGGCTTTGACTACCGGGGAGGATACCTCGTCCAGGGAAACCAGAAAGCGTTTCTCCCGGTAAAATTGCCCCAGAAGCTCATCGTCCTGGGTAAATACCTTGGTTACCAAGGGAGGCTCATAGTCGGATATGGTTTGATAGTCCGGCAAATCCTGGGCAGCCCACTTGTAGAGGCCTATCCCGGCGCCGGTAGCTGCCAAAACAAGGATAAATAAAAAAACGCTTAGTATTTTTAGGTATTTCATTCTTGCAATCTCAAGCGGGTTTAGTATCCATTAATCGTGTTCCAATCCCAGCCCTCGGAGCATAGCCTGGAAATCGCGTTTTAATTCCTCGGGCTTCGCTCCGAAAAGCTTTAACAGGTTACGAATGTTACCGGCCTTATGTTGGGCCAGGCAGTTGTCGTCCGCCAAGTAAGTCAGCCTGCGACCGTAAAACCAGAAGGGATAGAGCTTGCAGTATACAGGCCGCAGGCTTTCCGGAAGCACGCAGCCGTGCTCGCTTAGCAGCACGCATTTTCCATTTGATAACGTTTTTAAGCGCAGGTGGCAAGTGCCGGGAGCAAAAATAGATTTAATTTTTGACTTGTGCTCTGGGAGCAAATGGATCATGCCTTGTACCAATTCCTGGGAAGTGGTTTCCCTTACCAAGAATTCGTCCGACTGCAAATGCTTTTGCAGATTGTCTGTTTCTCTGGGAGATAGGGGAAAGCAGGGACGCTCATTTCCGGGGCCGAGCTGGCAGCAGGTGGGATAAACCCGGCTGCACTGGGCGCAGATGTATTCTTCCGTATGCATCAGGCAAACTTGAGCTTTCCTTTGCCCAAAAGATCGTGGAGATGGACCACGCCCTGGATCCGGTCTCTGGTATCCACTACGGGCAAAACGGTTATGGCCTTTTCTTCCATGGTGTCCAATACCGAGGCAGCGGACTGGTCCCGCCCTGCCCGCACCGGGTCCGCAGTCATGTACTCCCGCACTTGGTCCTGGCTGTCCCAGGTCTTGCGGCAAACCATGCGCCGGACGTCCCCGTCGGTGATTACGCCTACCAACTTGTTTTGGTTTTCGGTGATAAATACCACTCCCAGACCGCCTTTATTAAGGATGTTCAGGGCTTCCTCCAGGCTTTGATGGGCATCTGCCAAGGGAAGATCAACAGTATGCATCAGGTGGTGAATGTTTTGCCTGAGCCTTTGGCCCAAAAAACCACCAGGGTGGTATTTCTGGAAATCCTTCTTTCCGAATTGCTTGCTTTGCATCAGGCCTATAGCCATGGCATCGCCCATGGCCAGGGTAGCGGTAGTGCTGCTGGTGGGGGCCAAACCCAGGGAGCATGCCTCTCTGGGCACCTTGACCTTGATCACCTCATCCGCCAATTGGGCCATGGTGGAATCCGGATCCGCGGTGATGGCCACAATCCTGATGTCCAGGGAGCGTATGCTGCTCAAAATGGAGTTTACTTCCTCTGTCTCGCCGCTGTTGGAGATGGATAGCACCACGTCTTCGCTTCTTAACATGCCCATGTCTCCGTGAGCTCCTTCCACCGGGTGCAGGAAAAAGGCAGGAGAACCGGTGCTGCTGAAGGTGGCAGCCATTTTACGGGCAATTAATCCGGATTTGCCCACACCGGTTAGGACGATACGGCCGCGGCAGGCCACTAACTCCTCCATGGCCCGGGAAAAGGAGTGATTCAATTCATCCCGCACCGCCTGAATGGCCTCGATTTCTATATCGAGCACCTCCCGGGCCGTTTGTAGCCAATCCCTGTTGTTATTCTCAACCATAACGTGCTCTATAAGTAACCCTGTTTACCAAGCCGGGCTTACCTGCATAATACTTTTTGCAGGTGCATCTTTACGGGGTAGGTGCATATTGCCGTTCCAGGCGATGCTTGTGTTCAGCAGTGGGAGGAACCGGGTATTCGCCGTTGAAACAAGCCAGACAAAAGGACTGATCGTGATTTATGGAAGATAAGAGCCCTTGGGTGCTCAGGTAGTGCAAGGAATCCAAGCCAATGAACTGGGCAATATCCTCTACCCCGTGATTGGCAGCAATAAGTTCTCCCTTGGAGGAAAAATCTATCCCGTAGTAACAAGGGAATCTTATAGGGGGGCAGCTGACCCGCATGTGGATTTCCTTGGCCCCGAGTTCGCGTAGCTTTTTAACCCGGGTGCGGATCGTGGTTCCCCGGACTATTGAATCCTCCACGATTATGATCCTTTTGCCCTTGATCATGCTCCGAGCCGGGTTCAGCTTTACCCGCACCCCGAAATCCCGCATGTCCTGGGAAGGCTGGATAAAAGTCCGGCCCACGTAATGATTCCGGATCATGGCCATTTCAAAGGGCAGGTTGGACTCCTGGGCGTATCCCACAGCAGCATAAACCCCAGAATCCGGAAAGGGCATGACGTAATCCGCATCAACCGGGGCTTCCCTGGCCAGGGTTTTGCCCATGTTTTTCCGGGCCTGATACACCTCGTCGTCAAAGACCACCGAGTCCGGGCGTGCGAAATAGACAAGCTCGAATATACAGGGGGAAGTCCTCTGGGGCGGTGCAAATTGAATGCTTTTCAAGTTATGCTTGTCCACCACAACCATTTCCCCGGGATTTACACAGCGTATATACTCTGCTTCCAAAAGATCAAAGGCGCAGGTTTCAGAGGCAAAAACAAAAGCATCTCCCAGTCGTCCGATGGACAAAGGCCTGAATCCCTGGGGGTCGCGCAGGGCGATAAGCTTGTCATTGGCCATGATCAAGAGGGTATAAGCGCCCTTGACTTTTTGCAGGGCCATTTGCAGGGCTTCCTCTAGGCTGTTGTTGTTCATGTACTTGGATATGAGATGGACGATGATTTCGCTGTCCATGGTGGTCTGGAATATGGACCCCTTCTCTTCCAGCTCTTTGCGGATTTCGTGGGTGTTGACCAGGTTTCCGTTGTGACCGATGGCAATGGAGGTATCCTTGAACCGGACCAAAAAGGGCTGGGCATTGCGCAATAAAGAGGCCCCGGTGGTGGAGTAGCGGATATGGCCGGTAGAGATGGTGCCTTTGAGCTGATGGCCCAGGTGAACTTCCTGGAAGACCTCCGGGACCAGGCCCATGCCTCTCTGTTCCCGGATCCCGCTCCCGTCCCAGGTGACTATTCCCGCACTCTCCTGCCCCCTGTGCTGCAGGGCATACAGCCCGAAATACGTCATGCGCGCAGCTTCGGGATGCCCGTAAATGCCGAATAATCCGCAGTGTTCCTTTTTCATGGTCTATTTATGCCTGGGTTTGATAGTATTCTTGAAGGCTTTTGGCGCCCAATCCCAGTCCGGAGCGCTCCTGGATGGCGGCAGCCATGGCCTTGGCCGCGGCCATGGTGGTGGTGTAGGGCAGACGGTACAAAACCGCTGCCTGGCGCAGGGACGAAGAATCGTGCTTGGTTTTTTTGCCGGAGGAGGTGTTTATGAGCAGGTGGATTTCCTTGTTCTTGATATGATCAATAATATTGGGTCTGCCTTCGTAGACCTTGTTCACTACTTGAGCCTGTATTCCGTTGGCTTCCAGATAATCAGCAGTTGCCCGAGTGGCCATGATTTTAAAGCCCATATCCCGGAAAACCCGGGCTGGCTGCAAACATTCCTCCTTGTCCCGGTCATTGACCGAGATGCACACACAACCCTGGTCAGGTAGCATTTGCCCAGCACCCATCTGGCTTTTCATAAAGGCCAGGCCCAGACTGGTGTCAATGCCCATGACTTCTCCGGTGGAGCGCATTTCAGGGCCCAGGAGGACGTCCACACCAGGGTAGCGGCCAAAGGGCAGCACGGCTTCCTTGACCGCATAATACCCTCCTTTACACATGGACCAGGGATCCAAATCCGCCAGCCTTTCCCCTAGCATGATGCTGGTGGCCATCTTGGCCAGAGGGATGCCGGTGGCCTTGCTCACAAAGGGAACAGTGCGCGAAGCCCTGGGATTCACCTCCAGAATATATACCCTTTGGTCCTTGATGGCAAACTGAATGTTCAGCAAGCCGATCACGTTTAATTCCCGGGCCAGCTTCCGGGTTTCGTCCTCTATTTCCCTGATTATATCTGCACTTATGGTATGGGGAGGGATCACACAGGCCGAATCCCCGGAATGTACCCCAGCCTCTTCAATGTGCTCCATAATACCGGCCACATAAGTATCCCGGCCATCGCTCAAGGCGTCCACATCCACTTCAATGGCCCCTTCCAGGAACTTGTCCAGCAGGATGGGGTGTTCCGGGGCAACCACTACCGACTGCTGGAAATAGCTAACCAGGTGTTCCTCGTCATACACGATTTCCATGGCCCGGCCGCCCAGAACATACGAGGGCCGAACCACAACCGGATAACCGATGTCCTTGGCCACGATCTTGGCCTCTTCTATGGATTTGGCGGTGCCGTTGGCCGGCTGCATGAGACCCAGCTTGTTGATCAGGGCCTGGAAGCGCTCCCGGTCTTCGGCCCGGTCTATACTGTCCGGGGAGGTCCCGATTATGGGGGCTCCGGCCCGCAGTAAGGGCACAGCCAGGTTCAAGGGGGTTTGTCCCCCGAATTGAATTATTATGCCCTCGGGACGTTCGAACTCGATGATGTTCATAACGTCCTCAAAGGTGAGGGGTTCGAAATACAGGTAATCCGAGGTATCATAGTCCGTGCTTACGGTTTCCGGATTGGAGTTGACCATGATGCAGCCCATGTCCATTTCCCCTAGGGAGTACGCGGCGTGGACGCAGCAGTAATCGAACTCAATCCCCTGGCCGATGCGGTTGGGTCCCCCGCCCAGGATCATTATTTTGCGCCTTTTTTCAGGGGATACTTCTTTTCCTTGTTCGTATGTGGAGTAAAAATAGGGGGTATAGGCCTCGAATTCCCCGGCACAAGTGTCCACCAAGTAATAAGTGGGTTCCATCTCCAGGTCCTGGCGCAGCTTGCGGATGTCTGCCTCGTCCTTCTTCCAGAAAAGGGCCAGTTGCTCATCCCCGAAACCCATGGACTTGGCCTGGTTGAGCAGGGGAAGTACATGGGGGTTGTCCGGGGAGATGCTTTGTTCCAGGCTGAATCTGCGCAGGTTTTTTGCAGTTAGGACTATTTCCTGGATCTGTCTTAAAAACCAGGGATCGATCCAGGTAAGATCAAACACCTTGGAGATGTCCATGTCCGCCATAAAGGCGTCATGCAGGGCAAAGAGGCGCATGGAATGGGGAAAGCGCAGCCTGGATTTGATCTCTTCTGGATCCGCGTTTTCCGGAGCAAGATCCGAGGTTAGCCCGATGTATCCGGTTTCCAAAGAGCGCAGCCCCTTTTGCAGAGCCTCCTTGAAAGTGCGCCCGATGGCCATGGTCTCGCCCACGCTCTTCATGGAGGTGCCCAGGATATCCTGGGTTCCGTAGAATTTTTCAAAGGTGAACCTGGGTATCTTGACCACGCAGTAGTCTATGGTGGGCTCAAAAGAGGCCATGGTTTCCTTGGTGATATCGTTGGGTATCTCGTCCAGGGTATAGCCCACTGCCAGCTTGGCTGCGATCTTGGCTATGGGAAAGCCGGTGGCCTTGGAGGCCAGTGCAGACGATCTGGAGACGCGGGGGTTCATCTCGATCACCACCATTTCCCCGTTGTCCGGGTTTACCGCGAACTGGACGTTGGAGCCCCCGGTCTCCACGCCGATTTCGCGCATGATTTCCAGGGAGGCGTTGCGCATTGCCTGGTATTCACGGTCCGTAAGGGTCTGGGATGGTGCCACGGTAACAGAGTCCCCGGTATGCACGCCCATGGGGTCCAGGTTCTCTATGGCGCAGATGATAACGCAGTTGTCGTTTTTGTCCCGCATTACCTCCATCTCGAATTCCTTCCAGCCCAGCACGGATTCCTCCAACATGATTTCATGAGTCATGCTGGAGGAAAGGCCATAAGCGGCCTTGTCTTCCAGGTCTTCCAGGTTGTAGGCTATGCCTCCGCCGGTGCCGCCCAGGGTGTATGCAGGTCTGATGATAATGGGAAAGGGCATGCTCCTGGCCCATTGCCTGGCCTCTTCCATGGAGCGGGCTATGCCGCTCTCTGGCACTTTGAGCCCGATATTCTCCATAGCGCGGCGGAATTGCTCCCTGCTTTCCGCCTTCTGGATAACCCCCAGAGAGGCCCCGATGAGCTCCACATTGTGCTCTTCCAGGGTGCCCATTTCCGAGAGGCCCACTGCGGTATTTAGCCCGGTTTGCCCTCCCAGGGTGGGAAGAAGGGCATCCGGTTTCTCCCGGGCAATGATCCTGGCCACGGTTTCGGGCTCAATAGGTTCGATATAGGTCTTGTCCGCCAGTTCCGGATCAGTCATGATCGTGGCCGGGTTGGAGTTGACCAGGACCACCTGGTAGCCTTCCTCTTTCAGGGCCTTCAGGGCCTGGGTCCCGGAATAGTCGAACTCGCATGCCTGGCCGATGATAATGGGGCCGGAGCCTATCAGTAGTATTTTTCGGATATCGGTTCTTTTGGGCATAATGGCTTACTTGTAGGTTAAAGGTTTGATTTTTAGCACCAGCTTGTTGCCTTTAAGGGTTATGAATCCTTTTGCCTGCAGGATCTCCAGGCTCTCCCGGCACTGGCTAAGGTCCTGGTCCGCCATGGCAGGCAGGAGATTCCAGTATTCCTGGAGCTTGTTCTGGGAATCTAGATAATAGAGGTTGGCAAGAACATATTTTTCTCTAAGCGCTAGTTGCGATCCGGAGAAAACCTTTTCCCGCAGATCCGCAGGAAGTTCTAGCAAAGGACTAAGGTTTTCCCGGTGGAAAAAATCTTTAATGCTCATGGCCGCCAGATTTATGGTTTTTGTTACGTCTGAGGTGATCAAGGGATAGATAATTACTTGCAAACTGGATACAGGTCAATAATAATCCCTGCACGGGATGTAGCTGACAGTTGTTTGTAGCCTGCTACAGCGGGGTTTTTACTGATAGTACAACGAAACTTATTATCCAGAAGTCCGAGAATTCTGCAAACAGGCCGTAAAAACTCGCCCTGTTAAACCCTGCGAAGCAGGACCGCTACGCGGTGTTTAACAGGGCGAGCTCCAAGGCAGCGTATATCAAAATCTATATTGCTGGGTGACCCGATTTCAGGATGTGCTTGAATAGGGGCCGCGAGCTTTTTATAGACCTACGATTTTGATGAACGCTGCCTACGTCGCTCACACAGT
>CAZNYT010000052.1:0-15652 GCA_964577315.1 uncultured Desulfovibrionales bacterium | reverse complement strand
TTTACGGCCTGTTTGCAGAATTCTCGGACCTCTGGACAATAAGTTTCGTTGTAGTATTAGCTGTATTCAAAAAAAAGTTATTTTGCCTGGAACTGCCTGCGAGTACAACTGTTATACGTGGCAACCTAGCCACTCTCCGGGATATAAAACCGTCCCGCTTCAAATCTTTCCTGATAAGTGCGTTAAAACTACCAGATTCCTGCCCAAGAAATGTTCCTAAAGATTGATGTTGCTGTTCAGACCACCATTCCCCTTAAAAATGGCACGCTGATTGCTGAACAAATAATAACAGATAGATCACGTATGGATTATTTATTTATCCTAAGGAGGGAACATGAAAAAAATGCACATTGGAGGCAAGGAAGATCACGGAGGGAACTGGAAAATAACCCGCAGGACGTTTGTTAAGGGTGCCGCCGCAACCTGTGCCGGCGTGGCAGTGGGCGGTCCCGCCCTTAGGGCCTTTAGCAGGGATTCAGCTCAGGCCAGGCCCGGTATCAAGCAGGGGCATTGGGTGGGTACCTACTGCACCGGGTGTACCGCCTGGTGTTCCAAGCAAGTATACGTGGAAAACGGCCGGGCCATCAAGATCATGGGCAACCCCAACTCCAAAACCACTCGCGAGAGTTCATGCCCCCGAGCACATCTAAACCTACAAATGTGCTATGATCCGGACCGGGTCAAGACCCCCATGAAAAGAACCAACCCCAACAAGGGTCCGGGAGAAGATCCGGAATTTGTGCCCATTTCTTGGGACGAGGCCCTGGATATGCTCGCGGACAGGATAATGGAGCTGAGAGAAAACCGGGAAACCCACAAATTCATGGTGATGCGGGGACGCTACACGCGGTTGAGAAACATTCTGTACAGTTATCTACCAGCCATAATCGGCTCGCCCAATAACATCTCGCACAGCTCCATCTGCGCTGAAGCGGAAAAGATGCGTTATTTCCTGGATGGACAATGGGCGTACATGCAGTACGATGTGCCCAGGACCAGATACGTGCTGCTCTGGGGCGCCGACCCATTGGTAGCCAACCGGGGAGTCTCCAGCTACCTCAGACAATGGGGGGATGCTCTAGACAACGCACGCATAGCCTCGGTGGAGCCCAGGCTTTCCGGCACAGGGACCAAGTGCGACGAATGGCTCCCTGTAAAACCGGGATACGATGGTGCCTTAGCCTGCGCCATGGCCCATGTTATCCTTACGGAAGGCGTATGGTACAAGCCCTTCGTAGGGGACTTCAAGGACGGAGAAAACCGTTTTGTACCCGGGCAGAGGGTGAACGAGGAAGATTTCCAGGAAAATCATACCCACGGCCTGGTCAAATGGTGGAACCTGAATCTCAAGGATGCCACCCCGGAGTGGGCCGAAGAATTGTGCCAGGTTCCCGCGGAGCAAATCCGTAGGGTGGCCTTGGGCTTTGCCGATGCTGCCCCCCGCTGCATGGTCTGGGTAGGCGGAGGCCCCGGAATGCAACCCCGGGGCAGTTATCCCTGCATGGCAGCCTATGCCTTAAACGGCTTGACCGGGGGCATAGACAACGAAGGAGGCGTCCTGGCCTATAACTCCAGAACCTTTGGCTCCTTTCCGGATATTGACCCCTATCTAGACGATATAGCCCGGGAGGGCGGCCAGCATGAGAAGATCGACCAGCGCGGAAGACTGGAATGGCCCAATCTAAAAGGAGGAGACTCAGGTGGCGGAGTCAACACCAACAACGTTGCGGACGCTATCTTGAACGAGGATCCCAACCACATCAAGGTGGCCATGGGTTATTTCAACAACTTCAACTACTCCTGCCCTGGGACCCAGCGCTGGCACCAGGCCATGGCCAAAGTAGACTTTTTTGCACACCTGACCACCCACGCCTCGGAAATGAGCTGGTTTGCGGACGTTGTCCTTCCCGTAAAAAACTGCACCTTCGAACAGTGGGCCCTTCTGGATACATGCAACAGCAGACACCGGTCCGTAAGTATAAGTCAACCCATGATAGATCCCATTTGGGACACCAAGGCCATGGAAACAGAGATTCCCTGGATATTGGCTGAAAAACTCGCTGAACGCGGCTTTGACAACATGTTGCGCTACTTCCGCAACTTTAAGGATCCCGAGACAGGCCAAGAACCCACTACCCCGGAGGAGTTCGATCTTTATGCCTGTAAGATCCGGACTAGGCACTTCTGGCAGCCCGGCGAATATATCGAGGGAGAAGGCGAGAAAATCAACGGCTGGGAGGAATACAAGAGACTCGGGGTCTGGAACACCAAGGAATACGAATACCGCCACAGATGGAGCAACATGGGCACCAAGACCGGCAAATTCGAATTTTACAGCGAGACTCTGAAAGAAGCCCTGGAAAATCATGCGGAAAAACACGGGGTCACTGTAGATGAGGTTTTAGAGGTCTGCAATTATGAGGCCCGGGGTGAACAAGCCTTTATCCCTCATCACGAAGAGCCCTACGAATGGGGTGATCCTGAGGAGTACCCCTTCAAATTTGTGGATTACAAGGCCAGACTCAATCATGAGGGAAGGAGCGCCAACTGTCCCTGGTACCGGGAGTTGAAAGATCTGGACCCAGGAGACATGCCTTACCAAGACGTAGCCAAGCTCCATCCCAAGGATGGTGAAAACCTGGGCATAGAAACCGGGGACAGGGTGCGGCTGACAACTCCCACCGGTAGCATCACCTGCACCGCTGCCCTCTGGGAGGGTGTCATGCCCGGCACCGTGGCCAAGGCTTTCGGACAAGGACACTGGGCCTACGGCCGCTACGCAGCCAAAAGATTCGGCAGGGAAGCCTACGGTGCCTGCAACAACGACATTATCCCCGCAGACAATGACCGCTTGAGCGGATCCACGGCTTTTTACGGCCATATCCGGCTCAAAGTGGAAAAAGCCTAGAGGAGGATACATTCATGGCAAGATATGCAATGGTTATAGATCTGCAGCGCTGCGCTGGATGCGGAGGGTGCATCATCGCCTGCAAGAACGAGAACAATCTCCCAGAAGGTGTGCGCTGGTCCAACAAGATGACTGAAACCCTGGGGACGTTCCCCAATGTCAGGTACTTTTACCGGCCCACCTTGTGCAACCACTGCGAGAACGCCCCTTGCGTAAGCGGCTGCCCCACCCAGGCTCTGCACAAGGCAGAAGGCGGTATTACAGCACACGATCCCCACAAATGCATTGGGTGTAGGTACTGCCTGGTCAACTGTCCTTACGGGGTGATCAACTATACCTGGGACAAACCCCATGAAGAATGGGAAAACGATGACCAGATCATTCCGGAATGTACCTTATCCCCCAGGGAACAGGCAGAAAATCTGGATGTGCCATACTGGCCCATTTACAATCCGGACCCCAACTACAATTACCAGGCTATACGTCCCACTGGAGTAATAGAAAAATGCCATTTCTGCCGGCATCGAGTGGTAAACGGAGAGCTGCCCTACTGCGTGGAGGCTTGTCCGTGTGATGCCCGGATCTTTGGGGATTTGGACGACCCGGACAGCCTGGTCAACCATGTTCTGGGCCTGTTCCGCTCCGAGCGGCTACGGCCCGAATTGGGCACCGAGCCCAAGGTCTTCTATGTCCGAGAATTCTGCCCCTGCGTTTACGAGCCGGGCAAAGGCATGCTCTAACATTTAACCAGGGATATTATGAACTTTCACAAAGACCTAAAAACATCTAAACCTGTAATATTGTTCCAGGCAGATTTCAGGCAAAAATAGGAGGTTTCAAATGAGTAAAGCATGGTTCGGCCTTCTCGGCCTTGGTCTCCTGATCGGGCTGTTCAGTGCCTTAACAGTCCTCAGCCAAGGGTTGGGCGTATACAACCTGACCGATGTAACCTTTTGGGCCCTGCCCATGGCCGGATATTTGTTTTTCGCCCTGACCGCGGCAGGATTGACTTTATTGTCCTCCCTGCCCTCAATCTTTGGGCTCAAGGAATATTACCCCTTTGCCAAAAAAGCGGCGCTACTGGCTTTTGCCACTCTTCTAGTGGGCATTATGTGCAAGGGTCTGGATCTGGGACCCTTGTCCACCGTGCTCAACACCCCCTGGGTGGCCCTGTCCCCCAATCCCAGCTCTCCCATCTGGTGGATGGCTGTGCTGTACGGGATTTACCTAACCTTTAACATTATCAAGTTCTATTTTATCAACAAAGGTGAATGGCATACCAATAGGAGTTGGGTTGCCGGGTTATTGGCCCTGGGATTGATGATAATGTCCTACACCGCCCTGAGCATTGTCTTCGGCATCGCGGATGCTAGACCCGCATTCTTCGGCCACTTCACCGCTCTGTATTTCGCTGTTACCGCCTTGGTCAGCGGCATGGCAGCCATAGTCCTGGCTTCCTTTATCCAGGCCTATATCGGTTCTGGCATGTCCCAAGAGGAAGAGCATGCCTTTGACAAGGTGACCAAGATATTCGCTGTCATGCTGGCCCTGGGCCTGTTTGTATTCTTCATACGGGCGGTAATAGGTTATACAGCCCTGCACGAGGAATTCATAGGATTCAGGCATATCGCCAGCACAGGGATCTATCATATTGAACTGTGGATGGGCTTGATTATTCCCTTTATCCTTATGGTCATCCCCTCTGTGCGCAAAACCGCACCCGGGAAGATGTTAGCCTCAGTTCTGGCCTTGATCGGGATGTTCTCCGGACGGCTGGTGATGCTTCTGTCCGCTCAGGTAAAACCCATTGGTGTCATGGCAGAAAACAGGCCCGAAATTGTCTCCTATTTTCCCAGCGGGTACGAAGTGGGCATAATAATCTTGGCCCTGTCCCTGTGCCTTCTGATCTATTCCATTGGGGTGAAGTACTTTAATCTGGAAGCCACCCCCGAACATTAAGGATCCTGTCCAGGGAGGACGTGATTGTCGTCCTCCCTGTAATCCATTATTTGAGGAACAAACGCAAAATTCTAGACTTATAAATCTTATGGCAAGCGAGGTAATCAAGATGAAAATGCAGGTATACAAGGCCCTGGCTGATTGCTACTTTCAGCCGGATGAACAGCTCTCTGCAGCAGTGGTAACCTTGGAGCATGTTCTTCAGGAATGGATTCCGGAGCAAGCGGAGCAGGTCCAGTACATGCATCAAGAACTGAACAGGGATGGCAAAGATCTACAGAATCTTACCCAGGAATATTCCCGTCTTTTTGTAGGCCCTTTTGAGTTGTTGGCCCCTCCCTTCGGATCGGTTTACTTTAAGCAGAAAGGCCAACAGCCCCAGGTTATGAGTGATTCTACCCTGGACGCAGAGGAATTCTACCGCCAAGCAGGCTTAAACCTATCCCAAGGATTCAACAGCCCTCCGGATCATATAAGTGCTGAGCTGGAATTCATGTATTTTTTGCTTTACAAGGAAGACCAAGCCCTGCAAAAAGATGATCCATCCTTGGCCCTGGAATACAGCAATCTCAGAACCTCCTTTTTGCAGAAGCACCTGGGCCTTTGGGGACCGGTTTTCGCCCACAGGGTTACAAAAACCTCCTCCTCAGAATTCTACAAAAGTCTGGGTCAAATAACCCATGCTGTCATTCACCAGGACAAACAGGATTCCGGGGTGGAACGTATGCCCAGATAAACTGTTGCGTCTGGAAATGATGTTTTAGCTTTAAGGATCGGGAACTTGCCCTTGGTTCTTAGGTTCGAGTTCAAGGCCATCACTGACAAGGTTTAAAAAGTAGGTGGGAAACAGGATGAATATCAAGATTTTGATTCCTTTATGCCTCCTGTTAGTTGTGGGAGCTGCGGTATTAATCTTAAACCAGTTTCAGGTTCTGGAAAGGGAGGCCGCAGATGAGACCGAACTCACCGAGGAGCAGATCGGGATGTTTTTGCAGTTTGAACGTAAGGTCAAGGATGTCCGGCAATCCGTGCAAAACGGGATCATGGCCGAGGACAAGGATCACCTGATCCAAGCTGCCCAGAAATCCTTGGTGGTTTTTGACTTGGCCCAGGAGTTGGAGGAAGAGTTTCCCCAGGCTGAAGGCCTGAAAAAAACCTATGAAGAGTTTTATGCACGCCTGGTTTCAATTATCACCCTTTTCATGGAAAATCGGCTGGAGCAGGGAAGGGCGCGGCTAATGGAGCTTGAACAAAGCCATGTTTTTGTGCACGGCAAACTTGAGGCCATATTGGATTCGGTGACAGGAGAAGGCTGCGTCCCTTGTTTCGAGGATTTGTAGCCTGAACCTGATTGGCTCTCGCCCCCTGCGGGGGAGGTTGTTATTCATAGACACCGGCTCGGTGGATATGAATATTTATTGCTTCTCTCCCAAGCTCTGCTTGCCCAGCCTGCCCCGTGTATCTTCTTCTAATACACTGGGGTAAAACCGGGATCCCTGTCAAGGGTGCTTGCCTGGTGAAATATTTACCCCATGAACTTTTGACTCTCGAGTTGTGGACAAAAAATGGTGAATAGTTGCCTCCCGGCAAGAATTTCCCCTACATTACGTCCCACCTGGGGGGCTCCAAACCGAATCTAGATAGTCAACAAGAGAAGATAGGCCCCGCCCAGGAGCAATAGAATCCCGGAGACTTTCTTCAGAATCATGGAAGCCAGGGAAAGCTCGTTCCATCTGAGAAAGAACTTCAAAAAGCTAGGCGATATCCCTGCCAACACTAACAGGAAACAGTGTGCCACTGCAAATGTGAGCAGGAGCAGTATCCCGAAAAGCTGATCCGTTGCGGACAGGGCAAAGGTCAGTCCCAGCATGGGCGCTAAAAACATGAAGGTACAGGGCCCCAAACCCACACCTATTATCATCCCCAGTAGCATGGCACCTTTCTTGTTGCCCTCGCTAGGGAAAATTTTTTGGGATAAGGACCATTGCATGGTTATCAGCCCGATCAAGTTTAAACCAAACAGGATGAACACCGCTGATACCAGATAATAGGGCAATGGACCCAGATCACCCAGTATCCTACCCGCCCAGGCGGTAATCACACCAATGACCAGAATGGTAGTCAAGATACCCAAAGCAAAAAGCAGGGATAGAACTAAGGCCCTGGAAGTATTCTCCAGCTTTCTGCGGTTAATGTAGGCAATGATTAGCGGAATGCTGGCCAAATGGCAGGGGCTAAGCACTATGCTCAGCATGCCCCAGACAAAAGCAGCCAGCATGGCAGTCAGGGGAGCTCCCTGCATGGCCTGGCTCAAATAGGACAAAACAAATTCCAGGGAAAACCAGTCCCGGGCGTCCAGGCGTGGTTCCTCCCGGGGTTGTACTTCGTATCCCAGCTCCTGCCACTGCTTTAATATGTTCTGGTCGCTTATATAGCCTTCATGACGGAACAGCTCCCTGCCATCCGAGGCATAAAAAACCTGGGTGGGTACGATGCGTATGTCAAACTTCTCCTCGACATTCTCATGCTTGTGCATATCGTAGTAATGGATGCTAAAGACATGCTGGTAATCCTGCTTTAAGTCCAACAGGACAGAAGCCATGGTGCGGCAAGGTGGACAAGTAGAAATGCCCACGTTGATCATCACAGGCAGGTCTTGCTCTCCCTCCAGAACAGCCTCAGGACTGGGTACAGATCTGGAAGCAATCCTTTCGTAGGCGTCCTGCTCCCCGGCCCGGACGCTGGATGCAAGAAGCAACACCAGAGCCAGGACAAAAAAGATGTATACCCCTGGCAATCTCGACATAACCCAACCATTTTCTCTGGTATCAAAATAATTGAAAATCCCTAACACTGGCAGGGGCAGTTACGAACCGGAAGCATTACTGGACTGGAGTTTTCTTAATATTCTTGCACCGGTATATACCCGAGCTCCCGAACTGCTTCCTGTCCCCTGGACCCAAGGCAGAACTGGATAAATTCCTGAACCAATTCTTGGTTCTTTTCCTGATAAACCAAGTTTAGCTCTCGATTAATGGGGTACTCCCCAGCCACTACACTCTTCTCATCCAGGGAATAACCATCCAGTTGCAAAATCTTGATGGGCATGCCCTTGTCCTGAAGATATCTGGAAGCACCCAGGGACATATATCCTATCCCTCCGGGCGTGCCTCCCACCAGAGTGATTCCATCCAGGTTGGAGGCGATTTCATGGGCCTTTTCCGAAATGCGTCCGTTTTCCCCGGGCTCAGGATGTTCCTGGTGGTGCAGGCCACTGTACTCCTGGAACAACTCCAGCGTGGAACGGCCAAGCTCCTTGGATACCAGGGTCACTGGATGATTCCAATCTGCCGGCCCGCTCCAATCCTGAATCTCTCCGCTAAAGATCCGGATTACGGTTTCCCGGTCTATGGACTCCAGAGGATTGCGCTTGTTTGCTATAAAAACCAGGGCATCCATCCCGATGGTGGTATATTCCAGCTCATCTTTTTCCTCCTGGGTCAGGGCCCTGGAAGCCATGCCCACATATGCATCGCCTTCCTGGGCCCGGGCTATGCCGGTACTGGTGCCTCCGCCTTCCACGCTGATCTTTTGACCGCTATGCTGGTAGTAATCCGAGGCCAGGGCCTGAATTATCGGCTGCACGGTTGTAGCGCCCACGATATTCAGCACAGGTTGCTCCGAGGCCCGAATTCCCAGCGGAAAGAAAATAATTGCTGCCCAGGTCAAGATAACTATAATCCTAAGATATCCCATATCACCGTCCTATTTACCCAAAAGGCATTGCAGACAATAGGTTAATTCGTCTGGATTTGGAGGCTTGGCTACTACACCGAACATGTAGTCCTGGAGCGACTCCCTTAAATGGGGATGGTAACTCTTGCAAGAAAATCCCAGGATCCAGATATCTGCATTTTTTTGCTTCAGCCTATGGATGGAGTTGTTGCTGACACAAGTCATATCCAAATCGATCAGAGCCAAATCGAATCCGTCCAATCTTGAGATATTGCTGATATCATGCATGGATTCCAGCCTGGTCACATTTAAACCATTCTCGAACAGGATCTCCAACAGTTCATCCCTTTGCTGGTCCTGAGTTATCACTAGAACGTGCTCCCCATCCATGCGAGCAGCTCCTGACCAAGGATTATACTTATACATTAAGCAAAAAATATTCCCAATCATCCCAGAACAAAACAAAAGGGGTCATCATTGCCCAGCCCTGAATTCTGTCCCGCACCCACTTGGGATTATTATATAAAACGACTTGAGTTTACAGGCACCTCAAGTAGGTGCGGAACAAAAATTTTTTTAGCAACCGCATCCTGTAAGCCCTTGTACCAGCTTGCGATCTGGACAGGGGTCGTCCATATTAAGACTACCAGGCTGGAAGCAGCCGTAATCGCTATATTCACCCCATTCTATTGCTCGTGGCACCCCATGCAGGTCCTGGGGCCAGTGGCTTCGTCACTTGCCATGTCCCTGTGGCAAGTAATGCACTGGGAGTGATAGGCCTCTTCCAAATCCTTTTGAGTAGGATCATGTCCCTCTCGGAATCTGGTCCCTGGCTCTGCATGACAATCGCGGCACGCAACACCTTCTGCTCCCTCGCGAAGATCCTGGTGTTCCAAGATGTTTTCCCCGTCTCGGTATTGGTGGTGGCAATCCATACATCCCGCCACTCCCATGTGCAGATCATGGTCGAACAGAACAGGGGATTTCTTTTGGTCCTCATAGACCTCCTCATTGTCTATCAATATCTCGGACATTTGGGCCTGGATATGGGGCACCAACACGAGCATGGACATTAAAACCGCCGCAATTGTTATCTGGTAATAGATAGTTCTTTTGGACATGTTTACACCACCTCCTCTGTCTCCTGTGCCTCTTGGGAACCAGCAGGCTCCTCTGCACCAGCAGACCCTGCTTCCTGTTCTTTCTGAACAAGCATGTGCTCGGGAATCTCCATATTGTGCGCAATGACTTCCTTGAAATGTACCGCCTTGACTCCCAAGTCGTATTCCTTGTTCAAGTCCCGGATCTGATCAATGCAGTTGTGACAGGGCACGAAAATCAGCTCTGCCCCAGTGGCCCGAATCTGCTCGGCCTTTATCTTGCCGCACTTGATGCGGTGGGGGCGCATTTCTGAACCCATGGGAATAGCTCCGCCGCCTCCGCCGCAACAGAAGTTGTAGTTGCCCTGGTGTTCCATGGGGCGGAAATCTTCCGAGAGCATCTCGGCTAACTTGCGATTCTTTTCTGCCAGCCCGCCGCTTCGGATAACATTGCACGGATCCTGGACCGTGGTGGGGACCTTTACCCTTTCCTTGAGCTTGATCCGTCCGGAAGCAAGATAATCATGATACAGCTCCACTGCATGGACAACTTCCTGCTTGGGCTCGTATCCCATCCAAACCTGCGCTTCGAACCGAAGCGCTCTATATGCGTGTCCTCATTCGGTAATGGCCACTTGTTGAGTATTCAGCTTGTCAGCCTGATTGAATGTATTCTGCACCAACATCTTGGCAGTACCCAGATCTCCGCAGAACATGGCCAGGTTGGTATCGTCCCAGCCCTCGGCACTAGGGACGGTCCAGCTTTCTTGGACGGCATTGAATATCATGGCCGCCTCTTGGAGATCCTGGGGATAGAACTTGGGTTCGCGGGCGTTGACCGTGTACAGGATCTTGGCATCCTGCTTATCTATAGGAATTTCTATAGCTGGGTAGTCGTCCTCCAGCTCCTCTATGGTCCAGTCAATGGTATCTACCCAATCTTCCTGAGTCAGGGCCATCTGGTTGCCGTACTCCTGGTAGTGTTCTATAGCGGTTTGCAGCCCGGCTGGACGCATCCCGGCTACGTTATGCATCATGGCTCTCTGCAGGGCCATCAAAAGGCCTATATCTATCCCGAATGGACAGTACAGGGCACACCTTCTGCACATGTTGCATTCATGGTACACCACTTCATACATTCTTTTCAGATAATCTTCGTCAATCTGGGTCTTTCCGCTTAGTATCTCGTTTATGAACCGCACCTTCCGGGCGGGAATCATTTCAGGATCCCGGTCGCTTGCCAGGTAGAAATGACATGTGTCCGCGCACAGAGCGCAGTTGGCACAAATCTGTAGCCAGGTTTGAAAACGGGCGTTCAGCCTGGGTTTTAAGAAATCCTTCAAGTCCTGAGGTTGTACCTGATTAGACATCTTACTCCTCCTTAATAATCTTATTTAAAAATCGACTCCTGGACCTCTATACTGCATAGTCCCTTCTGCCGAACTCCACGGCCGTTGCCCCCCGGGAAAAGAAAAACAGCACTACGTGGGAAAGCTTGGTAAAGGGCACCAGTATTAGCAGCAATTGCCCGGTGAGCATGTGAAAGAGTTGCATGTTTTCGGCCAGAAAGCCGGTGGTACCCAGCGTAGAATGGGCTGCAAAATAACCTGTGAGAAAGGGGAGGATGGTAATGACCAGCAGGACATAATCCCACCCCTTGGTAAGGATCCTGGCCTCGGGCAGGATAATGCGGCGCGCTATCAAGAAAATCCCTATAGCTATTACAGCCAGGGTCATCCATTGAGAAAGGCTTGCGGGCAAGGAAGCCCAGGACCACCCAAAGCGGGACATATCCCACATAACTATGTGTTGATAGGCAAAGAGGGGAAGCAGGATAAGACAGATGTGGAAGATGTAGACCAATGCACAGTAAAGGGGCTGCTTTTTAAAGGTGACGTTAAATGGGGACAGCCATTTGGCGTATGTAGCCAAAACCCACTTCCAACTAAAATACTTGTGGATCATCTTTTCGGTTTTCTTGGATGTTTTGTAAAACAAAATGCCTCTGACCACTATCCCTACCAAAAAAGTAAGGATCGCCACCCATGTAAGGGGACCTTCAACGAAGGCGTAAAAATCCATAAAACCTCCTCTCTACAATCTTTAGCAATTCCAAACTATTTTTGTAGGTTAATAAGCAAAAACTATTCCTGCACGGCAAAAAGTCCCCATATTTTACCTACACGGACAAAGATGCTCTGCTAAAAACAGGGATTATTGCTCGGGATGCGTTTTGGCGAGACAATCCAAGACTTGCAGATTAGGCTGGGATAAAAAGGGTGATTTAAGTCCCAGAGACAAAGAATTGTTCGGTTCTTTGCCCTGTTTTTGAACCCGGGTCAACACACATTATTGGACCTGAGTCCATATTCCTGTCCAGTCAAAAAACACAGGTACTTCAATGAGTTGCATCAATTTCATGGAATCCGTGTACAATTAATATACACTCAGGAGCCTGAGGCGAACTGAACATCAGGAGTCCTTCTGGATGCCGTGCTTCTTCATCTTGGCATAAAGGGTGCTCCTGCCTATGCCCAGATGCTCTGCAGCCATCTTCTTGTTCCAGCCGCAAGCCTCCAGGGCCTCCAAGAGCAGGTTTTTCTCCTGGTCCTTAATGTTTCTGCGACTGGTAGTCTTTTGTTTTTGTTGGAGCTTAATGGGAAGATCATCCAGGGAAATGAACTCGCTTTTACAAAGTACTGCGGCCTGCTCCATCACATTTTCCAATTCCCGGATATTGCCGGGCCAAGAGTATTCCAGCAAAGCCCTCATGGCTGAGGCGCTTATATCGCTGATTTGTTTGCCCTGCTCCGCTGCAAATCGGCCCAAGAAGTGCCTGGCCAAGATAGCAATGTCGTTGCCTCTCTCCCGTAGAGGGGGCAGATTCAAGGGTACCACATCCAGACGATAGTACAGATCCTCACGGAAGCGTCCAGCCTTGACCTCTTCCAGCAGATCCTTGTTGGTTGCTGCCAAAATGCGAACATCAATGTCTATGCTCTTATTCCCTCCCAGTCGTTCAAACTTATGCGTCTGAAGAATTCTTAAAAGCTTGATCTGGGCCGAGAGATCCACTTCTGCAATCTCGTCCAGAAACACGGTGCCGCCCTTGGCTTGTTCAAAACGCCCCGGTCTATGGTGGGTAGCGCCAGTAAAGGCCCCTTTTTCGTGACCAAAGAGCTCGCTTTCCAGTAAAGTACTGGGGTATGCGGAGCAATTGATAACCACAAAAGGAAATTCCCTGCGATGGCTCTGATTGTGTATGGCCTGAGCCACCAACTCTTTACCTGTGCCGGATTCCCCGTAGATGAGCACAGTAGCATCAGTTGGTGCCACATCCTCGATGAGCTTGAAGACGGTCTGCATCTTGGGATCCCGGCTAATCATGCCTTCAAAACCGGACACCTGGCTCACCTGGTTTTCCAACCTGGACACTTCCTCCTGATACAAAACCGCTCTTTTAATGGTTCCGCTTGCATGGGACAGCACGAGGCTGATCAACTCCATGGTATCCGGGTCGCACTTGCACTTGGAGCTGCAGGCAGAAACCATGGCCCCGCACAGGGTATCCTCGTAGTAAAAGGGGACCACCATTTGACTTTCCCCCAAAGACAAATTGCTGGGCAGGGGCAGAGACGAAAACAGGTCCTTTTCCACCCATTCCCTGTCCTCGATACACTGAAGCCTGGCCTCTATAAATGAGGTCAGATCAGGGTCGTACACAGAACTAACCCCTTTATCTGATATTACAAACAAAGATTCCTGCTTGGGGCCTATAACCAGGATCATATTCTGGGGACAATAAATGATTTTTTTCAATCGCCGCATCAAGTATTCCCCGATTTCTTCCAGATCCCTGAGCGCGGAGATCCCCCTGGAAACTTCGCAGGTGGTCTGCATTTTCCTGTGCGCATTCTTGAGTTCGTTCGCCTGCTCTTTGAGCCTTCTGGTGTAGTCTTGAATCCGGTCCGTCATATGCTTGAAGGCTTCCGCCAGCACCTGAATCTCCTTTTGCCCCCTTACTTCGCAATCCTTCACCTCCATGGTTTCGCCCGGCTCCACCTTGCCCGCTGCCTGGGCCAGGTTTGCCAATGGCCGAGTAATTCTATTTATGATAACCATGGCCACAACCAAAACAGGCACCAGGATTGCCAGGGTTACAAGAAGAATTTCCTGCCACAGCTGCGCCACCTGCAAGCTCAGGTGTTCTTGGGAAAAACCCAGCCTGAGCACACCTGCCCTGCCCTCATAGATGGGCATGGCCACATCCAGATACTTCTCTCCATCTTTTGAAAGGATTTTTTCCAGATTTTCAGTATGTTCGTCCCGGGGTTGATTGGCCTGAATCAAATCCGTGGGAACCGCGTTGTCCTGGGAACCCTCAAATACAGCCGCCAGCACCCTGTCCTCCTGCTGGACAAACAAATAGCTAAGTTTTGGGTTGGTTTGTTTATAGCTCTCCAGCCTCTTTTGCAATCCCACCAGATCATTGGTCAAAACCAGGTCCGTGCTTTCCGCGCTCAAAGTTCGTCCCAGATTCGCGGCCTGGGCTGCCAAGAGCTCTTCCTGGCTGGAGGCGTAGCGATGTGAGGCCAGCAGGGCTACAGCCAGAATGCTTACAACCACCAAAGCAATGATGGTCAGAATGAGAATGCTTTTAAGGCTGCGCTGCATCCTGGAAACCGCTCTCTTCCAGTTTTTTGTGGATTTCCCGGATGGAATCGTACCATTCGTCCTGGGCCGGAACGAATCTCTCTATCATCAGCTCGGACAATATTTCCTGACCGGACTCGTCCTCATGCATTTCAAGAACAGCCTCCTTCAACCGCTTCTTCTTTCCCGCGTCCAGATCCGGGGAAACCACTATCGGAGGTATGCCAAAGGGCTGAGATTTTTTTATAATTCTGGTATCTTGGGTAATCTCGGAATCCACTCGATCAAAGTACTCCCAAATCAAATGATCCACTGCTGCTCCATCCACCAGGTTTTCGGATACAGCCAGAATGGAGTTGTCATGGCTGTAGGTATAAATAATCTCCTGAAAAAACTCCTCCGGAGTGGAACCCTTTTCCTGCACCCAAGACATGGGCACCATACGTCCAGTATTGGAATCCGGATCTGTAAAGGCAAAAGTTTTGCCCCTCAGATCCTCGAGCTCCTGGTAGGGACTATCTTTATGTACAATGAGGTAGGAATAGTAGCGGCTACTTCCATCGACTTGGGGACTGGCCAAAAGCCTGAAACCGTGTTCCTCTTCTCCCCGGACATACGGTCCAGAACAGATAAAGGCCAGGTCGATTTCGCCCTTGCCCAGGAGCTCATTGACTTCCGAATAGGTTTGGCGCTGGACGAACTCCAGGTCCATGTCCAATTCACGGCTGATATAGTCCAGAATCTTGCGGTAGGATTCAAAGGTTTCCTGGGGGGAAATCATGGCGCCTACGGCTGCTCTGAGCCTGGGCTCTCCGGTGTGGCTGGATTTTTGCTCCTCAACCTTTGTAACCTGGGAAAAATCCACCTCTTGATATTCCCCGTCATCGCCGCAACCGGCCAGAAGCAAAAAAATACACACAATTGGTAGGAAATACAAAAAATACAAGCGCATTGCTAACCGCCTTGGGTTACTGACTGTCTTACCCTACATCTATTATACTTTTTTATAAACATACTTGAACAGTGCAGTCAAGCTTTGGGAACACGCTCCAAAAACCCCGGTTCAAAGTGTCTAAAATCCAAACACAAAATTAACATAACTACAACGAAACTTGGCTCTGTAACCATGGCTCTATAAACAGCCTTACTATTATGGCAGCAACTCTTTCCCTGGGTCCGAGGGTTCTGCAAACTGGGCGTAAACTGTGTGAGCGACGTAGGCAGCGTTCATCAAAATCGTAGGCCTATAAAAAGCTCACGGTCCCTATTCAAGCACTTCCTGAAATCAGGGAACTCA
>CAZNYT010000051.1:0-15951 GCA_964577315.1 uncultured Desulfovibrionales bacterium | reverse complement strand
CTGCTTCTCAATTGCTTCCTCCACAAGCCTGTGGACTTCCCGGACATCGAGCTCGTCCCCGCGGTCGTACTTGGCAAGGATGAGATTTATCTGCCTCTGCACCACGGGCTTGTGAGTATTGAAATAGGACCTCCAAGTGGACAAGGCACTTTCCAGGTCCCCTTGGTGGGCATGGATCAGCCCCATATAGAGCAAAACAAAATTATCCCGGGGTCGATAGCTTAAAAAATTCTCCCAGATCCTTTTGGCTTGGGCCAGTTCTCCTGTTTTGTACCTGCAAAAACCCAGATTGCGCATAGCCTCAACATGTTTGGGCTCTCTTTCCAGGCACTCGGAATAGACTCGTGCTGCCTGTTCATAATTTTGGGCCCGGACAAGCTTGTCCGCAAAGATTATATCCGGATCCATCCCTGAAGAGCCCTTTTCAGGGGCATCCTCCTCCTGGAAGGGATTGAACAGGTTTTTAAACAAGTCCCGGCGCGATAACTTCTGTTTCTCTTTTTTGCCATTATCAGGATATTTCTTATCTGTCATTTGAGATTCAGTTCCTGCTAGTGGCCATGTTGTAAATCTCTGCAGGATCCAGGATCAAGACCACGCTCCCGTCCCCCATAATGGTGGCCCCGGAAACGCCTTGCTGATCCCCTAGATATTCCCCCAGGGACTTGATCACAATCTCCTGTCTCTCCATCAGGGAGTCCACCGCCAGGCCCAGTCTTCGCTCTCCGGAAACAACGATCACCAGTGGCAAAACCTGGCGTTTTTCCTGGTTCTCCGGCAGAGACAGTACCTCTGCCAAATCCGAAATGCCCAAGACCTCGTCCCGCAGGGTTATTGCCTTGCGCCCGTTCACTTGGGTTATCTGGGAAGAATCTATCTTGGTGGTTTCTGAAACCGCATCCAAGGGAATGGCGTAGGTTTTACCGGCCACCTTTACTATCAGGGCATCAATGATGGCCAAAGTAAGAGGCAGGGAAACGGTGAATTTGCTCCCTTGACCCACTGCGGAGCTGACCGAAATATTCCCCTTTAAGCTTTTAATATTGTTCTTGACCACATCCATGCCCACGCCTCTGCCCGAAACATCGGTAATATTCTCGGAGGTGGAAAACCCCGGAGCAAAGATAAGTTCCACTGCTTTATCCTCTTCAAGAGTCCGGGCTTCTTCCTCGCTGATAACCCCTTTGTCTACTGCCTTGGCTTTGATTTTTTCCGGATCTATGCCCCGGCCGTCATCCTCTAGTTCAATCACCACGGAATTTCCCTTGTGCATGGCGCGGAGCCACACACTGCCAGTACCCTCTTTTCCTGCTTGCAACCGCTCTTCTTCGTTCTCCAGTCCGTGATCCACTGCATTCCGGATCAAGTGCACCAAAGGATCGCCGATCAGCTCAGCCACGCTTTTATCCAGTTCAGTTTCTTCACCTTCGGTGATCAATTGCACCTTCTTGTTGTTCTTGCGGCTCAAGTCCCGTACTAACCGGCTAAATTTGGAAAAAACCGTACGTACCGGTATCATGCGTACATTCATTATGGTGGCCTGAAGATCATCTGAGATCCTGGCCATGGAATTGGTGGTTTCATTGAGCTGCTGAGCTATTTCCATCACATCGTGCCCTTCTTCCAGGGATCTGGACAGCATGGAAAATCGATTGCGGTTAATGATCAATTCACCGATGAGATTCATCAATTCGTCCAAACGGGAATGCTCCACCCTGATGGTGGAGGCGATGGCAGCCTGGGATTTATCTGGGTCTGCTTTTTGGGTATTATCTGCCACCGGTCCGGCTTTTCTGGGTGCATCGCTAGTGGATTCTGCCGGCTCCGGTTCCCGGGAACCAGGCGAATATGCTGGTTCGGGTTCTTCGGGTCCGGTTTCCTCGGACTGGATTTCACGGCTTTTTTCAGCCCCCACCTCCTGCTCCGGGGCTTTGTCCTGGGCAACAGCCTCGGGTTCCCCGGATCCTTCGGACTGCGTATCCCCGCCTTTCAAAGCAGCCATGTGTTTATCCACCATGGATTCCAGGATATCCACTTCCTGCTTTAATATCCCTGCCATCAAGGAAGGGTCTGTATCTGTCTTGCGGCCTTGATCCACCAGATCCGCGGTTCGCTCGGCATGCTTCTTAAGCTCCTGGAATCCCATGTATCCCGTGGAATTCTGGACAGTGACTAGGGCCCGGTACAAGCCATCCAGGACCTCCTTATCCGCCACCTCGCGATTCAAATAATCCAGGGCCTGGTGCATGGAGGAAAATTGCTGGTAAACAGTACTCTCAAAGATCTGGATATCCTCGGGATCCAGATCTGTTTGGCCTGAACTGCTTGTCTCCTTCCCGGACGGCTGTGCTTCCTGTTCTGTATCCGAGGACGTATCCTGTACAGGATATTCCGGGACTACATTCTTTTCACCTCCATCTATTTCCCCAAGGGCCTGATTATGGGCCTTCTGCAGCTTTTCCAGCAATCCCGAGATATCAGCCGGAGTAACTTCTCCGCTGTCCTGGTGGATATTGTTGAGAAGGTTCTCCAGCACATCCACTACGTTAAGAAGAAGATCCAAAAGATGGGAATCCAGCTTTATTTCCCTGGACCTTGCCTGGTTAAGCAAGGTTTCTGTCTCGTGGGCAAGGGTATTGAGCTCAGTATAGCCGATAATTCCGCTATTGCCCTTCAAATTATGGAAATTGCGGAACAGATCGTTTAACAGTTCCTGATCCTCTCCCGAGGAGTTCTCCAGTTTTAAAAGCAGGGAGTTGATATCGGACAGATGCTCCCGGGCCTCTTCAATGAAATCGTTCAGATGTTCCTGGCTGGCAACATTCAGAGCGTAACTCTCTTCCCCACTTGAAGATTGCGGCTGTGCCTGCTGGTCTTCCCAGGTCGTGCTGTCCCTCTTTTCTGCCGTCTCTTCAACCGGGCCTTCCTTTAGAATCCTTTCAATCTGCTCCAGGATATGCCCGATCTCCAACCCCCCTTCATGCCCCTGGCTTTCCAGATTGTCCACCATGGTGCGCAGGGTGTCCGTGGCTTCCAGGATCAGGTCCATGATGGTGGAGGTGGCCTGCATACGGCCCTGGCGCAGCTCATCCAGGATGTTCTCGCCCTTGTGGGCCAAGGCATTCATGTCCTTGAGGCCCAAAAATCCCGAAGCCCCTTTAAGTGAATGCATGGGGCGGAAGATATCGTCCAGCAGCTCCAGGCTGCTCGGATTCTTCTCCAACTCCAGAAGCTTGGGTTCTATGGTCTCCAGATGCTCCCTGGCTTCCACCACAAAATCCGCATACACTTCGGGGTCAAAATATTCCTGACTCATAACCAACTCCCTGCATTTGCCCTGGCCCTATCAGCATTCATCCGGATTTATCCCAAAAGCATTTTTACATTTTTGACCAGTTTATCTGGCTGGGCCGGCTTAACCATGTACAGGTTAGCCCCCAGGTTCAACCCCTGTTCCCTGTCCTTTTCCTTGCTTTCCGTGGTCAAAATTATCACCGGCAAATCCCGGAATGTCTCCTGGGAGCGAATGTTCTGCACGAAGGAGAGCCCATCCATGCGAGGCATGTTGATATCCACAATAATTAGGTCAATGCTGGAGTCTGCATACAGCTTTTCCAAAGCATCCAGCCCGTCCTCGGCAGTACTAACCTGAAAACCTTCTTTCTTAACAATGAAGGCTATCAGGTTTCGCACGGTTTTGGAATCATCCACCATGAGAATATGTTTGGACATCACCCAGCTCCCTAAGCAAAATTGCTCTCATGTAACAACTGATTAACTATCCCCTCTATGGAAAGTATGGAAATTATTCGCTCCCGGTTCTTGATTAATGCAATGATCAATCCCGCATCCGTTCCCAGGGCACTCTCCACGTTCCATTCGATATCCCGGTTGGGAATCCGGTACATGGTGGCTATGCTTTCCACCAAAAGAGCCACTTGAAAACCTTCCTGTTTGCAGACCATCATGAATCGGTTTTCTTGGGCGAGAGTCTTGTCCACTTTCAAGAAACCCGTGAGATCCACCACGGGCATGACCCTGCCGCGCAGGTTAATGACTCCTTCCAGATAAGGAGGTGCTACAGGCAGCTTGGTAGGAGCGACGTACTTGATGACTTCCTCTACGGTATCGATGGGCAGGGAGTATTCCTGTCCTCCCAGAAAAAAACTAACCAGCTGCACTTCCTCGCGTTGACGCAATTCCTCTGATATACTGGGAGGCTGCGCATCTTTTTCCCTGGACTCTTTTTGCTTCTGGGTTTCATCATCAAGCACCAGCTCAGGGGGTTTCTCCCGGCCCATGAATCCCTGTTCAGGCCCTGCTTGCTCCCCTTGCACCTCGGGAATTTCCTCGGCTAGTGCTCCCAGGTACTTGCGAATGAACTTCTCTTCCTGGTCCGAGAGTTCCTGTTCACCTCTTGCCTGGGACAAGTCAAAGACCTGCTCATGAAAGTAATCTTCTGGGGTTTTCATTTCTTTAGTATCTCCCGGGCTAATTGAAAATATTCCATGGCTCCACGGGATTTAGGGGCATAATCATGAATCACCTTTCCCCTGGCGCTGGACTCACGGAACTTGGTATCCATGTTGATCACTGTTTCGAAAAGTTTTTCTTCCCCCATTTTATTGCGCAGGGTATTTAAAACCTTGCGGCAGGCCCCTGCCCTCCGATCGAACATGGTAGCCAACACTTTATACTTTATCGGCCTTTTCAAGGCTTTGTTTAACAAGCGCATGGTGTCAAAAATGAGCTTGAAACCATGTAGGGCGAGAAAATCCGTTTGCGTAGGGATAATCACCACATCCGCCGCCACCAGGGAATTGACCAAAATGATGCCCATGTTGGGAGGACAATCAATAATGATAACATCATAGTCTGCCCTAAACCCTTCCAGCCATTTCTTTAAAATCAGGCCCTTCCCGGATGTATCCTTTAACTCCGAGTCCAGCTCAGCCAAATGGATGCTGCTGGGCACGAAATCGAAAAGCAGTCTTTGTCCGCCTTGATAAATCGGGGTACTGGATTGGCTCGGGTGCGCGGAATTCTCTTTGAAGATATCCAGGGCAGTGGCTGTTAGCTGGTCCGGAAAAAAGGCCAAATGAATAGAAGCGCAAGCATGGGGGTCCAGATCCAGAATCAGAACCTTTTTGCCCAGCCGGGCCAAGGATGATCCCAGGTTCAAAGCAGTGGTTGTCTTGCCTACCCCTCCTTTTTGATTGGCTATAGCCAAAACTTTATCCAAGGAAGACCTCTCTCACGACATCTTGGCCAAAAGCCCTCTCAAAGCCTGCCAGTCATCCTCGTATACATCGAGAAACTTACAACCCAAATCGTACATCTGCAAGGGCACTTTTTCCTGAACCCAGCTCACCTCGGCCACGGCCTGAATATATTGCCCCACATCGTTTTCAAAAACCTTGAAATATCCTGGATGGTATTTATTCAGCCCTGCAATGTACACCCGGATCTGTATCTTTTGACCCGGGTCAAAACGCTGAGAACAGCTGACCCGCACCCCACCGAGGCTTATGTCTGCTGAACTTACCTGGATTTTGTCCTCGCTGTGCAGGGGATAGCTTAGTTTTTGAATTTCCACCCGGTATTCCTTGGGGATGCGGATATATTGCCTACGCTCCTGGTCTGATTCCATAACCTCACCCCTCCTTTCTATAAACTATGGTCCCTGGATAATGTACTGGTTTAAAGGCCCTGGAAATGCTGTGCAAGGATTCGGAATGCCCGATGAAAAGATATCCTCCAGGCAACAGGTTATCATAAAAAGAATTGATCACATTCTTTTTCATTTCGTCATCAAAATAAATTATAACGTTCCTGCAAAAGATAACATCCGAGCGAGAAACCTTCTTGAGCTGGTATCTATCGCTAAGGTTGATTTGGCCGAATTCCACCAGCTCCTTTACCTTGTCCGCTACCCTGTACTTGCCTTGTTCCTCCTCCACGAAATACTTCTGGAGTATATCCGGTGGTGTGGTTCTCAAGGTATACTGGGTATATACTCCTCTTTTCGCGGACATGAGTACAGCCTGGGACAGGTCGTTGGCAGTGATCTTTATATTCCAGGAGCTAAGTTCGTGTTTCAGGACTTCGTGCAATACAATGGATATAGTATACGGTTCCTCACCCGTGGAACATCCAGCAGACCAGATGTGCAAATTTTTATCCCGTTTGGCCCTTTTGGCCTCCAGGATCTCCTTTAATATTGTGTCCTGAAACACCCTGATTTGAGGATTATTGCGAAAAAAACTGGTTTCATTGGTGGTAACGACTTCAAACAGCTTGACAAGCTCTTCTTGACGTTGCGGATCATAGCGGAGGAAATAGAGGTACTCCCCGAAGCTTTTTAGATTGAGGGCCTTGATCCTGTTTGCCAAACGGTTTTCCAGCAAGTACTTGCGGTTATCCCCGATATATATACCGCTATGTTCATATATAAAATCCCTGAGTTGTCGAAACTCTTGATCATCTATCTTGAATTCCTTCTTGAAAGTGATGTGTTTGGGAAACAAAGAACTCATCTAAAACCTACTCCATTCGGTGTTCCTGAAGCTTATCCAGGGCTTTTTCTGCAGCATCCTGCAATTCTGGATCCGCGTCATCCAGGATATCCAACAAGGCCCTGAAAGCGGTATGTCCGCCGATATTACCCAATGCTTGAATTATTTTTATTTTAACCAGCTTGGAGCTTCTATCCCACATAGATAGCATATCAGGAATTCTTTTATAGACTTCCTTTCGCCCCAAGGCCTCTATAGCCCGGATTTTAACCCATTCATCCGGGTCCCACAGGGCTTGCACCAAATAATGAACAGTATCCTTATGGGGACAAGTATCCAAGAGTTCTACCACACTCCGCCGCACATCTCTTTCTTCGTCATACAGCCCCTGCACTATCCGGGACAGGGTATTTTCATCCTCTGGACAAACATAGGTCAAGGCTTCCAGGGCAATCTTTCTAACCTCAGGGGATTCATCGTTTAGGGCCTGCATCAAGTATTCAATGTTTTCCGCGGCACCCATTTTCCCCAGAGCATATACAGCCATGAGCCTTTTGATGACCTCTTGACTGGAAAATAGACCGTAAAAATATTCCCGGACACTATCCCCGCCTATGGCCAGTACCGACTCCAGGGCGGTCTCTTTGACATCATCCCAGGGATGCTCCAAGAATCTCAATAGGATGGACAGGCTCTCCTGATCCTGGAGCTTATACCCCAGAAATCTTAAGCTGTGCTTTAATACGTCCCCATCCCGGTGTTCCTTTAGATTCTTTATAAAAAAGTCCCTGGACTCTTCTCCGGCTGAGAAATAAAGCATTTTAGCAATTTCCCTCTGCAGGTCCCTGGGCTTATCTTCAAAGGCCTGTATTAGCCAGTGTACCGATTCTTTGCACCCGATGCCGCCTAGGGCCTGGATCGCCAGGCCAGACACGGTTTCATTCTCGGAAAAAAGGGGCTGCACCAGGGCCTGGTTGAAACCTATAGATACCAGGGCCTTTTGGGCCTGTTCCAGTCTTTCTTCCTCATGTTCCGGATCCATCCGGGAAGCCGCCTGCAGTATCTTTTTGCTGGCCTTGGATCCGCCTACGTAGCCCAGACCCAGGATACTAGCATCTTGAACATCCGGATCGTTATCTTCAATCGCCACCAAGAGGTAATCCGAAAGCTTCTCTTTTTCCTTGGGACTTAAAAAATTCAGGCCTTTGCCCCCCAGGATTCTAATAATAGCCTTCACTATCTTATTGCGCAAAACTGCAGGGGCAGTTTCCATGCGCTTCAGCAGCATGGGCACGGATTTGATATGACCCACTTCGCCCAAAGCATCCACTATCATGGAGCAAACCAGTTCCGAGCTGTTGCTCAGAGCCTGCATCAAAGCCTGAAGCGAGGAATCGTCCCTCAACTTGGAAAGGGCTTCCACCACAGCGTACTGCACCCATTCCTCGTCCTGGAAAGCCTGGTTCAGGCAGGTAGCAGCCTCCACCCTGCCCAATTCTCCCAGGCTTACCGCAGCCTGGTATCGAACGTTTACTTCCTGGTCCTTGAGCAAAAGCTCACACAAAGGAGTAACTGCTAGATAGGACCCGGAAGCCCCCAGGATATCCGCTGCAAAAATACGTATATCCGGATCCTGATCCCCTAGAAGCTCAAACAGGGACTCTAAATCCTGATGTCCGATATGGCGCAGTATATCCATGGCCAGATTGCGGATGGCTGCGGAATCACTGCGCAATAGAGGGATGAGGCCCTTTACGCTTTCCGCCCCTCCTATCTTGCGCAGAGCCATATCAGCCGCTTCCTGGGCCCCTATGCTGGAGCTCTGCAGCATTGGGACCAGATATGGGACCGCTTCCTTTTGTTGCCCGTCCCGGGCCAAAAACGCTCCCTCGCGCTGCTCCCCCGGGTCCTGGCTTTGTAATAGCCCAATTATTTCGTTTAGCTGCTGGGACATATGTTCTCTTGTGTGTCAGGGTTTCAGCCTAGGCAATACTTCAGACTGTTTGCCTCCAAACTTATGGGTTAAAAATAAAAGTTTAACACAACGAAACTTGGTTCTGTAACCATGGCTCTATAAACAGCCTTATTATGGCAACAACTCGTACCCTCGGACCTTTGGATAATAAGTTTCGTTGTTAAAGGTTCACCAGGTTAAACACTCGGTACTTAATTTATTTGCCCTCGTGCAAGAACCTGGTTATGGACTGGGCCAGGTTGTCTAAACCTACTACCTCGTCCACCAAACCCTCTTCCACCACTGCCTTGGGCATGCCGTAGACCACACAGGACTCCTCATTCTGGGCCAGTATCTTGCCGTGTTTGGTCTTAAGCTCCCTGGTGCCTATCAAACCGTCATTGCCCATACCGGTCATAATTGCTCCCACTGTTCTCTTCCCTAGGCTGTTGGCTGCAGAGCTGAACAACACATTAACAGAAGGCTTATATATCACGTCTTCGGGATGAGTGCTCACGGCCAAGTCCACCCGGGAACTTCTCGGGGACAAGGTCAAATGTTTCCCTCCAGGGGCTATATATACCCATCCCGGTAGAAATTGATCGTGATCCTCGGCTTCCTTGACCTTTAAGGCCGAGGCCTCGTGCAAACGCCTTGCAAAGGGGCCTGTAAACGCCCCAGGCATATGCTGCGCAATTAGTATACCAGCCGGGAAATCTTCTGGCAACTCGCCAAGAAGTTTTTGCACTGCCGGCGGTCCTCCTGTGGAGACCCCTATCACCACTATATCCCGAACAAGCTTGCCCCTGACCTGGGTGTTAATAGTCTGGGAAACCTCCTGGGCCTTCTTTCCCTGGGGCTTTTGGAGCATTCCACGCATGAGGCCCTTTTTACGGGCCACCATCTTAATCTTGGAGTGCAGTTCCTGCTCGATCTTTACTATATCCAGACTCACATGGGAAAGTTGCTTGGGGATAAAATCCACAGCCCCGTATTCCATGGCCTTTAATGTGACTTCTGCCCCCTCGGTGGTGAGCGAGCTCACCATGAGCACAGGCCTGGGCATTTCCATCATGATATGCTTAAGAGCGGTCAATCCATCCATGATCGGCATCTCGATATCCAAGCTAACCACATCCGGATCATGCTTGCGCACGAGTTCCAAACCCTCCTGGCCGTTCCTTGCCACTGCCACCACCTCTATCTCCGGATCCTTCTGGAGCATGGTAGTGATGGCCTTGCGCATGAAAGCTGAATCATCTACTACCAATACCTTAATCGCTTTCTTCACCATGTTCTACTTCCTAAATCTTGGGTAACTATTCACTCGGTGCAGTGATGTACTGGAATTATCAATAATTCCCCTTTTTTACCGTTAAGGGTGTGGAGTGGATATCCTGGCGAAGGTTCTCAAAGCCTTCCTGGGAAACCAGCTTAACCCACTCCTCTACCAGATCCTTATCCCATTGCTTGCCAGCACCCTCCAGCAAAACATCCCTGGTCTGCTCCCAGGACAAAGCCTTGCGGTAGGCCCGGTCCGAGGTCATGGCTTCAAATGCATCCACCACGCTTATCACTTTGGCCAGGAAAGGGATCTGTCCGTCTTGAAGCCCAGCTGGATAGCCCTTGCCGTCCACCTGTTCATGATGGTGATAAACCAGTGGGAGAATATCTTTAAGAGACCACATTTGTCCCAGTATTTCCCTGGCAATCCCGGGGTGGCTCCTCATGACCTCAAATTCTTTATCCGTAAGACTCGAGGGCTTGTTCAGGATATGATCCGGGATGCCGATCTTGCCGATATCGTGCAGGATCCCGGCAGTATAAAGATCGTCTATTTCCTGGGAGTGCAGCTTGAGCCGGCTACCCAACTTTATGCCATATACAGCCACACGTTCCGAATGTCCCTTGGTATAGTAATCCTTGGCTTCCACTGCCTTGGCATAGGACCTGATAATCTCCAGGTTCTTATCCCGCATGGAGGTATACATCCGGGCGTTCTGTATGGAGGTTGCCGCCTGGGCAGCAAAAACCCCCAGAAGTTGTGCCTCCTCCTGGGTAAACGAGCTTTCTCCCTTCCGGATCAATGCAGCAGATCCCACATGAACAATCTGGGAATACAAGGGAACCACTACAACCGAATAGTCGAATTTTTCCCCCGATATCTGAAAATACTGGTGGGCGTTGTTTTTGTCCACAAGAAAGGTCTTGCCCTCCTGAACAGCTCGTTCCGCTAGGGTCCTTACCCTGGAAAAAAGGCCGGGATCTTCCCGGAGTACTCTGCCCCGTACCACCTGCTTTACCAGTGAGGATTCCTCATCCTGCTGCAAAAAGAGCACAACGCTGTCCGAGGCAAAATTTTTCTGCACCTGCAAAACAAATTCGTAACAAATGGATTTGAGATCCAACCTGGCATTCAGGGCATTGCTCGCATTGAGCATGCGGACAATGTTGCTCAAACGGCTGCGTTCCTGGCGGGAGGCCCTGTCCTGGACAACCTTGCCCACCTTGACCAGTAGGTGGTTGATATTGAAGGGTTTAGGGAGGTAATCAGCAGCACCCTTTTTGATGCATTCCACTGCGGTTTCAATGCTGGCATAACCGGTGGTAATCAAAACATCTACATCCAGCTCCTGCTCGGAAATCCTTCGCAAAAGCTCCAAGCCGTCCACTTGGGGCATGCTAAGATCGGTAATAACCAGATCAATGTCAGTTTGGCTGCTTAGTCTCTGCAGTGCTATTTCGCCATCCTCGGCTTCCAATACCTGATACCCCTCCTCCTGGAGAGCATCCTGGCAGATCTCTCTCATGCTCTCCTCGTCGTCCACCACCAGGATCTTGGCCGATTTATCCTGTTCTTTGTTAACCATGGTTTGAATCAAATTCCTCCTCACCACCCGGGTTTTGCAAGGGGTAAAACATGGTGAATAGTTGCTGCTTTTGTAGAATATGCCCAGGGGTATTCAGATCCGGAAAAAACGAATCCGGTTTCAAGTGTTGATTTTTCTCACGTTTTGTCTTATATTTATGTTTGATGTCGGGATGTGGCTCAGTTTGGCTAGAGCGCAGCGTTCGGGACGCTGAGGTCGCAGGTTCGAATCCTGCCATCCCGACCATTTACTACTTCCTGTCCTGCTCTACCTTTAGCTTTTCCTGATTTCCAGGAGCGGCTACCTCCGTGCTTGATCCCCGCACCGGAACACGCCCCATGCAAAAATAGGCAAAACCCAACTCCTCCAACAACTTTGCAGAATATAGATTGCGCCCGTCGAATATGACCGGAATCTGCAGCTCTTTTTTGATGCGCCCAAAATCCGGATTACGAAACTGATTCCATTCGGTAACCACAGCTAGGGCATGGCTTCCCCGCAAAACAGAGTACTGATCCTCCATTATCTCCACTAGTTGGTTATCCTGCAGCACTTGCGCCGCGTTGGCACCTGCCTGGGGATCGAAAGCCCGGATATACATCCCCTGGGACGTTAGTTGTTTTATTATTTCCAAAGCTGGAGCCTCGCGCACATCATCGGTATTGGCCTTGAAAGACAGCCCCCAAAGGGCCAAAGTCTTGTCCTGCACTCCACCTAGGGGAACAAAGTAGTCCTCTATCTTTTGGGCCAGAACCCTTTTTTGCTCCCGGTTCACCTCTTCTACCGCCTCCAGGAGCCTGGGCTGGTATCCTTGCTCCCTGGAAGTGTTGATCAGGGCTGATACGTCCTTGGGGAAACATGAGCCCCCGAATCCCACTCCAGGATAGATGAAGTGATACCCGATGCGGTGATCTGCTCCGATGCCCCTTCGCACATCCCCTACATCAGCCCCTACTTTTTCGCAAATATTGGCGATTTCATTAATAAAGGAAATCTTGGTGGCCAGGATGCAATTGGCAGCATATTTGGTCATCTCCGCGCTGCGCACATCCATGACCATCATTTTTTCCCGGCTGCGAGCAAACGGGGAATAAAGCACCTTCAAGAGCTCCGCAGTGCGAATATTGTCGGTCCCCACGACAACTCGATCCGGCTTCATAAAATCCGACACCGCATCTCCCTCTTTAAGGAACTCCGGATTGGAAACCACGTCAAACTCCAGATCAGAGCCCCGCCTGTCCAGTTCGGACTGAATGATCTCCCGGACCATATCCGCAGTACCCACGGGTACAGTGGACTTATCCACCACGATCTTGTAATCCTGCATATAGCTGCCCACTTCCTGGGCCACCTGGCGTACAAAGCCAAGATCTGCCCGGCCGTCCTCCCGGGGCGGTGTGCCCACGCATATGAAAACGAACAGGTTGTTGTTCATCCCTTCCTTTAAATCAGTGGTAAAATGAAGCCTGCCCTGTTTTTGGTTCCTGTGCACCAGATCTTCCAATCCGGGCTCATAGATATGTACTTTCCCCTGCTCCAGATTGCGCACAATATCCGGATTAACATCAACGCACCAGACAGTGTTCCCCATTTCCGCAAAACAGGCTGCGCTGACCAGTCCCACGTATCCTGTACCCACAATGCATATATCCATAGCCACTACTCCTAAGAGTCTTATGTGTTAACTATTCACTACCTAGGCAAAAAAATATAGCGGTTAGTCGCCTTTTGTTTAAGACCCCCAACACCAATTCCACCCCACAACTGGGCCGTGCTTAGCTCCTTGCTTTCCGCGCTGGGAAAAACTATAATATTTGTTTATTACTTGTAACATTGCAGTAAAACTCTAAATTAAGTCACTGTCCAGAGCAAGGAAAAATGCCCCGGAACATGCAAGGCACAATTGCCCGCGAGCTGGAACGGCTGGAAGCAGAAGGATGTTTGCGCAGCATCCCGGATATAGACAGGGGTTCGGATCTTTATCTCGATTTTCAGGGAAAAACCCTGCTCAACCTGGCTTCCAACAATTATCTGGGATTAGCCGGCTCTAATGCCCTAAGCCGGGCTGCGGTCCAGGCTGTGGAAAATTTTGGCACCTCCAGCGGGGCTTCCAGGTTGATTGCAGGCAACTATGACCTGCTTACGGAACTGGAACACACCCTTAGCAGGTTCAAAAAAACCTCGGCCTCCCTGATCATGAACTCGGGATACGCGGCCAATTTAGGCCTCATCAGCTCTCTGGCTGATAGAAAGAGCCTGGTGTTTTCCGATCGCCTCAACCATGCCAGCATCATTGACGGCATCCAGCTTTCCCGGGCCACTCATGTCCGGTACCGCCACGGGGATCCGGAGCATCTGTCGCACCAACTCCAAAAGTACCCCGAACAGTGCCGCAAAATCCTGATTACAGATACCGTATTCAGCATGGATGGAGATAAAGCCCCTTTAGTGGAAATTGTGGATTTGTGCAAGGAGCATCAGGTGCTTATCATTGTGGACGAAGCCCATGCCGCGGGTATTCTGGGACAAGGCAGGGGCTTGGCTGCGGAGCTGGGCCTGGAACAGGAAATAGATGTCCACATGGGCACGTTCAGCAAGGCCCTAGGTTCCTTTGGCGGCTATATAGCCGGTTCCCAGGAGCTAATCCGGCTTGTGCAAAACAAGGCCCGCAGCTTTATATTTTCCACCGCTCTTCCCCCAGCCGTGATTGGGGCAAACCTGGAAGCCCTGCACCAGGTCCAAATCCGTCCGGATAAAGGTGCCCATCTCCTAAATATGGCCCAAGACCTGAGAAAACATTTGCACTCCCTGGGATGGGACACCCTGTCCAGCACTACCCAGATCGTCCCGGTTATAGTGGGAAGCAACCAAAATGCCCTGGACACCCAAAAGAAGCTTATGGACCGAGGGATTTACGCCGCAGCTGTCAGGCCTCCCACTGTTCCCAGAAACTTAGCCAGAATAAGATTGTCCCTGAGAGCGGATATGCAGGAGTCAGATATGGCCCTGTTAAAACAGGCCTGGGAGAATCCAGGAGAACCTTGTTGAGCCATCAGGATCCTTACTCCCACATTGCCCCTGTGTACGATTTGGCAGTCGATTTCTGGACAAACACCATCCGCAGGGAAATCTGTACCATGCTTGATACCGGCTGGGTTCGTACGGTGGTAGATCTGGGCTGCGGAACTGGCAGATTGTGCTCCATGCTCAGGGAAACAGGGTTTGAGGTTTATGGGGTGGACTCGTCCGCAGCCATGCTTGCCAGGGCTGAACGCAGTTCTTCAAGCATCAAGTACCTGCAACAAGACATAACTGCTACGCCATTTTCGGATCACAGCTTCCATGCTGCGGTTATAAGCCTGGTGCTGCATGAACACCCTGGGTCGGTACAAGAAACAATCCTGGATGAAGCCCTGCGCATTGTCACACCCGGGGGATTTTTGGTTCTTCTGGATTACGGGGATATTTCAGCAACCGCTCCCTGGGTCCTTCATTATCTTATCCATATCCCGGAACGAATTGCAGGCAAAAAACATTATCACAACTACCGCGCTTTTATCAAGAAAGGAGGCCTTAAGGGGCAGCTCCGATCCAGAGACAGTATAGAAACTGTCCAGGAAAAGGGTTTTTACCAGAACACCTTGTGGCTATATCTGGGACAAAAGATCTAACGCAAAAAGTTTATCATTCCTTTGCTCATTGCTCACCCCCTTCATACCGCCTGGGGACCTCTGACTACCGACTCCTGGACACTGACAACGAATCATAAATTGCAACTATTCAGCATATTTAACCCAAAATATTCACCGGATCTTTTTGCGTGCTTTCCCCGGGAGGCTCACCGGTTTTCTTGGCGAGGCTTATGGGGGAAGCCGGACCGCACCAAGAACGTGGAATAATACTGAAGCAAAAGGCTCGATGTTGCACCAAGCTTGAGAAGTTGCACAGAGCCAAGAGTCCGGTGGGGGCAGGAATGCCCCCGTAAGCCGAGCCTAGAAAAGCGCGAGCCGGGTACGCGGCACGCAAAAAGATTTTTTGAATAGTTACCATAAATTTTCAATTCCTGCCTAACTGAATATATAAATCATTTCTGCTCCGGCCGGGGTAGATGGATATCCACCCGAGTGCCCTGTCCTTCAGCGGAATCGACCCACATCCTTCCCCCAAACTGCTGGGTAGCCCAATAAGCCTTGGTCATACCGAATCCGCCCCCCATGGTCTTTTTGTTCCCCACGTTGGATCCGCGAAACCCAAAATCCACTACATTTTCTATCTCGTTTTCAGGTATACCCTTGCCGGTATCTTCCACAGCAAAACGCAAGCGTTCGCCGTCGTCCCAAAGCCCGGCCAGCACTTTTCCTCCGGGTTCGGTGTATTTCCGGGCATTGGCTATAAGGTCCCGCATCACATCCTGAAAAACCGGGGGCATATTGATCACAGCGCCGTCCACGCTCTCGAACTTGAGGTGGATATAGTAGTCCCTGGCCTCCTGGGCTGCCAGATTGTACACGAAGCGATACCTGCCCTTGCTGTTTTTCTCGATGGCAGCGAATACGTCCATAAAATTTTGAAGCAAATTTTCCAGCTCATGCTCTTCCCATTTGCCCGGATC
>CAZNYT010000050.1:0-16710 GCA_964577315.1 uncultured Desulfovibrionales bacterium | reverse complement strand
CTATGCGCCCCTCTAATCGCAGACGACGCTATTATCTTGGACATCTAGGACTCCTTGAGGTTCTGATTATCCAGGCTTGTTCCTGCATCCAGCAGCAGACAGCAAACCGGAATCCAGGGAATTGTGTGTTACAATCCGAATGAGCTCATGGTCTTGCGCATAAGCTTAAGTGTTTCCGGGTGCCTAAGCACCAGTATATCCGCGCCTGCCACCAAAAGGCTGAGGCTGCCAATGGCCTCCCACATTATGCCCCTCTTGGCGGGATCTCCCCATTCCGGGTGTTCATCTGTGCCCGCCTTGGCTTCCTTGGCTTTCCATGCCTCGCAGCCCATATCGCAGATCAGGGGCATTTGCATCATGGTGTCGTTCTGCTGCAGGGCAGCCAAACGATCCCTTTCCATTACGGAATAGGTGTATTCCAGCCCGTAGCCCAGCCCTCCGGTGGAGGGATCGATCAAGATGCGTTCCCCGGACAGACCCAGGTTGGTCATCAAGATATTGAGCTGCTTGGCCATATTGACGTCAATGGGGGTTTGGCCGGCAACATTGTGTCCAAAGCCCATGGCGGCAGCAGCAATGGTTTTATAATTCTCCTCCACTGCAGGCCCAAGAACCATGGCCTGACCTTCCATCTGCTCGGACACCTTTTTCAGGACTTCCCCGTCCTTGTAAGCGTTGCCGCTGCCGTAAACTATCAAGGGGATACTTATGGCCCCGGCCACTCTTTGAACCGTCTGCACCGCTTCATCCGGACCTTGATCTGTACCGTTGGGATCGGTACTCAAGAGGCGCAGGGCAATCAGATCCGCTCCAAACTCGTCCTGGCATTTCCGGGCCCACTGCACCGGATCACTCCAGACGTCCCCAAACACGTCCTCCAAAGCCTGGGCCCAGTCCTCCGGGGTCTCGTCGCAGACCTCCATGGCCATCTTGGGACTGTTGGGCATCTCGCCCTCGAACAGATAGAAGGGCATGGTGGTCTCACCGCCTACCACCACCTTGGAATCGCCAGTACCGATCTCGACCTGGTTGATCTTTCCAGGATAACGCTCCAACGGCGCCTTGTAACTCATGGCTCCCTATCTCCTTGTTATTATCAATTGTTGCAGGATTTTTCCCTTTTGCCCGCACCTTTTGTGGTTCCAACTGAATCCGTAACTTTGTATGTGCAGGTACTTGCCTGGCTCCAGGGATCCAGGATAACGCATACTAGCCCTGTATCTAAACACTGCTGGACTCAAAACCTCCCCATCATCGAGCAATAATTCAACAGGCACCTGACATTAGGACCGATTTTTAGCCGCAGCCACGGTATTGGACATGAGCATGGCTATGGTCATGGGCCCCACACCGCCCGGTACGGGGGTGATGGCTGAAACCTTGTCCTTGACCTGGTCAAAGTCCACATCTCCTACCAATCCGCTTTCGGTACGGTGAATGCCAACATCCACCACTACTGCTCCTTCCTTGACCATGTCCGCAGTAACCATCTGCTGCCGGCCCACGCTAACCACCAAAATATCTGCCCTGCGGCAGACCTCGCTGAGATCCGGGGTCCTGGAATGAGCAACGGTTACCGTGGCGTTGGCGTTGAGAAGCAACAAGGCTATGGGCTTGCCCACGATATTGCTGCGCCCGAGAACCACGGCTTCCTTGCCCTGCACCTCCACTCCGCTTCTCTTTAACAGCTCCATGACTCCCGCCGGGGTGGCTGCCCGGAAACCGGGCTGGTTCTGCACCAGCCTGCCCATGCTGGTGGGATGAAATCCGTCCACATCCTTTTCCACCTTGATCCGGTCCAGAACCAGGTTTTCATCTATGTGATCCGGCAAAGGCAACTGCACTAGTATGCCGTCCACTTCCGGATCATGGTTCAACTTATCTATCAGGGACAACAGATCATCCTGGGAAACATCCTCGGACAACTCGTGCTTGCGGGAAGTAATCCCCAAGGCGTTGCAAGTCTTTTCCTTCATATTGACGTATACCTGGGAAGCGGGATCCTCACCCACCAGAACCACGTCCAGCCCAGGAGTTATGTTCCTGGTATCCTGCAAATTCTGGATCTCTTCGGCGAGCTCGCTTCGAATGGTAGCAGCCACGCCCTTGCCGTCCAAAATCTTATCCTGCATAATCAACCTCCTTTGAAGCCAAAATATATCATTTTTGGCTGGTTTTTTATTGGGCCAAGTCTTTTTCAGCTACGTGCCGCAGCTAGAGGTTTTGTGAATGTTAAAGCTTTTTTTGTGGGCTATAATCTTGCTTGCTGCGACAAAGCCTAGATTCTTGTGCAGCATTTAGTGTAGGGATAACCATCTACCCCGGACTCTTGTTTTTAGACGAGCGGCAGGTTCATATGCACGAACGACTGCCTGTTATTAATAACTGATCAAGACGCTTAGAAACTTGTCGTTCATCCGGCGCAAATTCTGGCTCATTGCCACCACCATGCTCTTGAAAAAATCCAGGGCCAGGGCGCAATCCTCCTCCATGATTCTTTCGAATTTTTCCTTGGGCAGCAGCAAAAGCTCGGTGTCCTCCAAAGCTTCTGCCAGGGATACATGTTTTCTGTTCTCTATAATGGAAAGCTCTCCGAAAAAGTGCCCCCCTCCCAAAACCACCAGGGTTTGCCTCCATCCGTCTGCGGCCATCTTGGATATCTGGATCTTGCCGGATTGAATGAGCCAAACTCCCCTGGTATCATCATCTTCCTGAAAAAGAACCTCTCCTTTTTTAAGGGAAACCGGCTCTATAATTTCTGCAATCTTGCGCAATTCTTCCTCATCCATGTTTTGAAGCAAGATCTGGTTCTTGAGTAAATTTACATTGATCATTTCTGCTCCTTTTTTACCTTGAATTCATGTTGAGAACCTAACTACCGAACACAAAAATCATTTCACCCCAAAAAACATATCCAGGCGCACTTTAATTCGGACCAGGACCCCGGACATTGAACCAGGGTTCGTTTTTAGGGCTGGATCCTTACCGCACACACCTTCAGTTCCGGGATCTTGGCAATGGGATCCAAAGCAGTGTTGGTCAACATATTGGCTGCCGCCTCCTTGAAGTGGAAGGGAATGAACACTGTACCCTGCACCGGCCTGTCCGAAACCAAGGCCACAATGTCTATTTCCCCCCTGCGGGAAACCACCCGGATCATTTGCCCGTTTTCTATACCTGCGCCTTTGGCATCCTCTGGATGTATCTCTATGTAAGGCCCGGCTAAAGCCTTGTTGATTGCTTCCACTCTTCTGGTCATGGAACCGGTATGGTACTGGAGCAATTCCCTCCCAGTGGTAAGTATCAAGGGATACTCCTCATCCACCACTTCTTCCGAGGCCCTGTAATGAACCGGGGTAAAAGCCGGCTGGGCCTTGGGGAAGCCCCCTTTGAACAAATATGGGGTGCCAGGATGATCCCGGGTGGGACACGGCCACTGCAGTCCGGTCTCATCGATTCTAGTATAATCCATCCCGGCCAGGGCCGGCCACACCTGTCCGGCTTCCTTGAAGACTTCCTCCTGGTTTTCATATTGCATGTCGTAGCCCAGTCTCCGGGACAACTGAGATATTATCCAGGAGTCATCCCTGGCCTCTCCTGGAGGATCCACAGCCTTGCGCACCCTCTGCACCCGTCTTTCGGTGTTGGTAAAGGTTCCGTTCTTTTCCGCAAAGCAGGCAGCAGGCAGGACCACGTCTGCAAGCTCAGCGGTTTCGGTCAAAAAGATATCCTGTACTACCAGCAGATCCAGGTTTTTTAGGGCCCGGGCAGTATGCTTGATATCCGGATCGCTAAGCACCGGATTTTCCCCCTTGATGTACAACGCCTTCAAGTCCCCGTTGATAGCGGATTCGGTCATATCCGTAGCTGTTTTCCCCGGCTGGGAGGCAAGCTCGGTCTTCCAGGCCCTTTCAAACTTTTGCCTTACCCCGGGTACGCTCACACTCTGATATCCGGGATAAAACCCCGGTATGCATCCCATGTCCGTGGAACCCTGAACATTGTTCTGTCCCCTCAAAGGATTGACCCCGGTGTATCTCCTGCCCAGATTCCCGGTCATCAGGGCCAGGTTGGCTATGGCAAAGACATTGTCCGTGCCGTGGGTATGCTGGGTGATCCCCATGGTATAATATATCCCCGGGTGACCGCCCCGGGCATACAAGCTGGCTGCCTCCCTTATCTTGTCCCCGGGAACGCCGCTGATCTCTTCCCCGTATTCCGGGGTGTAACCCGACAAGGTCTCCTGAAATTCCTCAAAGCCCTGAGTCCGAGCGTTTATAAAGGCCTGATTGGTCAGACCCTGGCTCACGATCTCGTGCATCATGGCATTCAAGAGGGCCACATCAGTTCCGGGCCGTAGCTGCAAATGGATATGGGCCCATTTGGAGAGCTCTATCTTCCTGGGATCTACCAGGATAAGCTTGGCCCCGTTGCGGATGGCCTTTTTCATCTCCAGCCCGATTATGGGATGGGTCTCTGTAGTGTTGGATCCTATGACCAGGATAACATCGTTATGCTTGATCTCGGACATGGAGTTAGTCATTGCCCCGGATCCAAAGACTGTTGCCAGACCGGCAACAGTGGCGCTGTGTCAGTACCTGGCGCAATGATCCACATTATGGGTGCCTACAGCGGCCCGCATGAATTTCTGGAACAGATAGTTCTCCTCATTGGTGCATCTGGCCGAGGCCAGACCACCTATGCTGTCCGGGCCGTGTTCTTCCTTGACCTTTTTGATACTGGAAGCAATATAATCCAGGGCTTCCTCCCAGGAAACCTCCTTGAAGCTCCCTGGATCCCAAGATCGTTCCCGGGAGGAACTGGACTGAGAATAAGTATTGCTCTGATCCAGCTCCCAGTCCCTCTTGGATCCCACCCTGATAAGGGGATGGGTTAATCTATCCGGGCTGCTCACGAATTCATAACCGAACCTGCCCTTGGCGCACAACATGCCGTTGTTGATGGTGTCCTTCCTGGAATACACCCTAACGATTTCGTTCTTTTTCACAGCTAGGGTCAGGTTGCATCCGCAGCCGCAATAGGGACAGACTGTATCCACTTCCCGGAATTTCTGTCTGCCCTTGAAAGACCACATTCTGCCGGTCAAAGCCCCTGTAGGGCATACCCCGACGCATTGACCGCAGAACTCGCAATCCAGATCCTTTTCAAATGGAGGACTGATATTGGTCCAAAAACCCTTGCTGGTAAAATCTATGGCCTCCACTCCCTGAACTTCATCGCAGATCCGAACACACTGTCCGCATAGGACACATTTCTCCATATCCCTGGCTATAAAGGGATTGTTGTCCTGTTGTTCAAAGGTTCTTCTCTCCCCTATAAACCTGTTGTCCCTGAGGCCATAATAATAGGCCAGTTCCTGGAGCTTGCAGTTACCTGCCCGCTCACAAAGCATGCAATCGTTGGGATGATCGGACAAAAGAAGCTCCAGGTTGGTTCTTCTCAAGTTTTCCAGATGGGACGTGGCAGTATGTACCACCATACCCTCCTGAACAAGGGTACAGCAGGCGGCAACAGGTCTGCTCCGCCCCGAGATTTCCACCAGGCATAGCCTGCATCCCCCGAACGGAGATAATTCCGGGTGGTGGCACAGAGTGGGGAGAACTATCCCCAACTCCCGGACAGCATCCAGGACTGTAGATTTTCTGGGAACTGAAACTTCCCTGCCGTCTATGTTCAAGGTAACCATATGTATCCTCTTTTCTCCACTCGGAGACTGGGCTTTACTCCCTTAATACGGAACCGAACTTGCATACGTCAAAACAGGAACCGCACTTCACACACAGGTTCTGATCGATACTGTGCGGCTTCTTGCGCGTCCCCCGGATAGCGTCCGCAGGGCAAACCTTTTTGCACATGCCACACCCAGTGCAGTTGTCCTCATTGATGGAAAAGGTTAAAAGACTCTTGCACACCAGGGCCGGACATTTCTTGTCCCTGATGTGAGCCGCGTACTCCTCCCGGAAATACCTGATGGTGCTAAGGACCGGATTGGGTACGGTCATCCCGAAGCCGCACAAAGAGCTTGTCCGGATATGGCTACCCAGATCCTCAAGAAGCTCTATATCCCCATTTGCCCCCTGACCATTGGTGATCCTCTCCAGTATTTCGAACATCCTTTTGGTGCCTATGCGGCACGGGGTACATTTCCCGCAGGATTCCGCGTGGGTTATGTTCAGGAAAAACTTGGCTGTATCCACCACGCAATTGGTCTCGTCCAGGACCACCATGCCCCCGGATCCCATAATGCTTCCGGCTAAGGCCAGGGACTCGTAATCTATGCTGCTATCCAAAAATGAAGCTGGAACGCACCCACCTGTAGGACCGCCCAGCTGCACCCCTTTAAAGGCCTTATCCTCCGGGATTCCGCCGCCTATATTATAAACCACCTCTCTCAGGGAGGTACCCAAGGGGATTTCCACCAAACCAGTATTCTTCACTTTCCCGGTCAGAGAAAAGACCTTTGTCCCCCCGCTTTTTTCCGTGCCCAAACCTGCGAACCATTTGGCTCCCTTGGAAAGTATCTGGGGAATATTTGCCAGGGTTTCGGCATTGTTCAAAACAGTGGGTTTTTCCCACAGCCCCTTTTCTGCTGTACGCCATATCCTGGGGGTGGGCATGGGTCTTTTGCCCTCCAGGGTGCGCATGAGAGCAGTGGCCTCGCCGCTGATAAAAGCACCCGGGGCAGGATAAACCCTGATATCCATATTCAGGCCGGTATCAAAAATGTTTTCACCCAGGAATCCGCGTTCGTAGCACTGTTTTACAGCCGCCCGCAAGCGTCTGATAGCCAGGGCATATCCGTCCCGGATATATATGTATCCCTTGCTTGCGCCGATGGCCCGGGCACAAATCATCATGCCCTCCACGATGGCATGAGGATCGCTTTCCATTACACATCTATCCGCAAAAGCCCCGGGATCGCTTTCATTGCCGTTGCATATCACGTACTTGCTTTCAGAGTCCATCCGCCAGGCAAACTCCCATTTCAAACCGGTAGGGAAACCTGCACCTCCCCTTCCCCTGAGATTGGACCGCTTGATCTCCTCTATGATCTCCTTGGGTTCGAACTCGGTAAAAGCCAGCCGTGCTGCATGGAATCCACCAACGCCTATATAGGCGTCCAGGTTTTCCGGATCGATTTCCCCGCTATTGGAAAGGACTACTTTGGTTTGATTGGATTGAAAGGCCTGGTAGGACTCGCTGGCCATCCATTCCTGGATCGGTGTGCCCTGAAGGATGTGCTCCTCAAATATTCTGGACACCATATCCGGCTTGACCCGTTCATAGGTGATCTTTTCATCGCCGCTGACCACGTCCACCATTACGTCCCGGGAACAAAACCCCCTGCAACCCACTTGATGCGCCTGACACCTCTCTTGGACCTGGGCTTCCGCCCCGGTGGATTCCACTCTGTCCCTGAATGCTTCCAGAACCTGCTCCCCGCCGGCAGCTACGCTTCCCGTACCAGAGCAAACCTTGATAATAATATCCTTGTTACCCATCAATTGACTCCAATTTCCCAAAACAGATAGAACTACAACGAAACTTGGTTCTGTAACCATGGCTCTATAAACAGCCTTACTATTATGGCAGCAACTCGTACTCGAGGTCCGAGGGTTCTGGAAACTGGGCGTAAACTGTGTGAGCGACGGCCTGCTTACAGAACCCTCGGACTTTTGGATAATAAGTTTCGTTGTAGTTATAGCAGCGAAGCCAGAATCTTTTGAAACTTGCTCTTTATTCCTCGGCGCGCAGCTTGTTTACTTCCTGCATCGCCTTTTTTATGTTCATCTCCCCGTGTACCTGGCTGTTAATCATGACCACAGGGGCCATCCCGCAAGCCCCGACACAATTGACGTCTTCCACAGTAAAGGTCATGTCCTCCGAGGTATCCTCACCCTCGGGGATATCCAACTCCATGCGCATCCGGTTGAAAATCTTCTCCGAGCCCTTGACGTGACACGGGGTGCCCCGACAAACAGTGATTATATTCTGTCCCCTGGGCTTTAAATGAAACTGGGAGTAAAATGTGGCAATGCCATAGAACCTGCTGGAAGGTATATTCAGCCTTCGGGAGAGTTCAAACACGCTCTCTTCCGGGATGTATCCGAAACTCTCCTCCAGATCCTGAAGCAGGGTGAGAACGTTGCCTTCGTTTTGATAGTAGTTGGACACAATACTGGTTAATGCTTCATCCATGGTCTTATCCTTGATAACTTTTTCTAACCCTCACAGTTATGCAGCTACCTTTGCAGGCATCCCTTTTTTCCTGCCTATCCCGAAAAATATAACGAAAAAAATAGATGCATTTAATCTTCCAGAGGTAGGATGACTGGTAATGGCCGGGAAGCTTGCCTGGTTCCCAAAACTTCCCGGCCCAAGATAAGGTGGCTGATCTTAGGCCAGCCCAGCTTCTTTCAGCCACAACAGCCTGGAAGTATTCAGGACTGAAGAATTAAGTGTCTCCAGCAATCTTTTGGAGTTTATATCTATATCCTGCTTGTCCATCCGACCAACATCCAAGGGCAATGTGGTACTGGCAGCCTTCTTGATTTCGGACTTGGCAGGTTTTTTCAGAGTTTTGCCCATATTTTTAGCCAATTGGATAAAAATATCCCTGTGGCTTTTGGCCTCTCTTCTGGGCTCGATGACCTGTTCCATTTCCTTGAGCCTGCCCAGGTAATCCACTATGGTCCCGCCGGACTCCAGGTAGGTCACCGCAGGCAAGACCACGTCCGCTTCCCTGGCCAGCTTGGTAAGGTGGGAACCCTGAACCACGAGATAGTCCACCCCGGCCGGCCTTTTGCCCAAAGGAACATCTCCCAGGGCATAGAGAACCTTGACTGCGCTTTTTCCCTGTAGGGCCAGATCCTGGTTCAAGGCAGACATCTCCCGGAAACTCTTGCCTTCCGTCTTAACCCCCATGAGCACCACCCCACGGGAATTGCTCTCCAAGGGAACGGCTGCAGCGCTGCCCTTGATCTGGGCCAAGTTGGAAGCCGCGTCAAAATAGGCCGGATGAGCAAGAATCAAGGGTTGATTGCTATTGGCAAAAATCTCACCTGCCTGGGTCAAATCCTCGTCCAAGTTGACATCCTGGATCTGAGAGAGCAGCTTGGAATCCATCTTTATGCCCTCCTGCTGCGAGGCTGCCTTTATCATCCCTTTTATGCTGGAGATCTCGTCTCCGGACAAATTGACGTGCGCCGCTTCGCCGATCTTGTTCTCCCGGGAATTGATATTTATAAACTTGGCCTTGCGATTGCTTTTCCTTCTTACTACTGCGTCCAGGGCAGGCAAGACCCTGCTCCACTGAGAAGGATCCATGCCCACAAGCACAACCAGGTCCGTTTTATTCCACTCCCCGGCCTGGGATTTTTCCATTTGGTCGCTGCGGGCGTACAAGCTCACCGTGGAATCAAGATTCGGGGTTTGAACCACGTCCCTGGCAAAACTTTTAAGCAACAAGGCATCTTCGTTCTGTATTCCGGCCACGCTGATAAATCCGGTGCTCTCTCCGGAATTCTGCAACTTATAAGCCACGTTTTCCAGGGCCTGGCTCCAGGAGACCTCCTTGAGCTCTCCACCAGTTTTTATCATGGGAGCGGTCACCCTGGCATCGCCGTCCACATAATCATACCCGAATCTGCCGTAGGCACAGATGAACTGTTCCTCGGGACTAGCGGCCTTCCTGCCGGAATTGATCTTTTGAACCATTTCCTCCTTGGTGCTAGCAGTGATGTTGCAGCCACTGCCGCACAAAAGACACACCGAGTCCTTGTGGACCAGCTCCCACTCCCTTCCCTTGCGTTCCCTGTCCGCTTCCCGCAAGGCGTTCACAGGGCACACGTCCACGCAGCTGCCGCAAAAGGTACACCCGGAATCTTGCAAGGGCATATCGTTGGCAGTAACCACCTTGGAATCTATTCCCCTGCCCATGAAGTCCAGGACGTGGGTACCCTGTTCCCGGCAAATCCGCACGCACCTGCCGCACAGGATGCAGTACTGGGGATCCCTGGTAACGAAGGGATTGCCGTCATCCACGGGATAAGTAAACTTTTTCCGACTAAAGGAAGTATCCTTCAGCCCCATATCATAGGCGTACTGCTGCAGATTGCAGTTGCCGGCCTTGGTGCAGGTCACGCAATCCAAAGGATGCATGGACAGGATAAGATCAATTACAAATTGTCTTACTTCTTGTACCCTTTCGGTCTGGGTATGCACCACCATTTCATCCTTTACTTTCGTATTGCAGGCTATAACAGGCGCTTTCAGGCCCTCCACTTCCACCAGGCACAGTCTGCAGGCCCCTATTCCCTTCATTCCCTTGAGATAACACAGATTGGGAATGTGGATGCCGGCGAGATCAGCCGCGTCTATCAGATTCATCCCAGCGGGAGCTTGGACCTCCTGGTCATCAATCCGGAGTTTAACCAGCTTCTGCATTCAAACCTCCTGTATCTTGACTATTGTCAATCATTTATTGCTTTGGGGGTTGAGAACAATGGCTCCAGTGGGACAAAGGTCCACACATTCCCCGCATCTCGTGCATCTCTTCTGCCTGATCTGGAACGGCTGGTACCCAGAGAAAAAGGGGTGTTTCTTCTCCCCCAAAATGGCGTTGAACCTACATCCCTGCTTGCACTCCCCGCACATGTCGCACAGCTCAGGATCTATCTCGTACTGAATAAGGTTTTTGCATTCCTTGTTGGGACAAGAATGGGAAATATGCTTCTCGAATTCATCCCGGGCATTGCTTATGATCTCCAAGATAAACTCCCCGGTATCCTTCCCCCGCTTGCACAAGGAACCCTGGACCATTTTGTCCCCGATGCGCTCCAGGAGCTCGAGATCCTTCTCATCCACTGCATCCTTTCTGCGGCTCAGCCGATCCAAGCGGATCTGGGCCTCCCCAGTACCCAGAGCACAGGGATAGCATTTCCCGCACATGGGCTTGGCTGCAAACTCATCCACAAAATACAAAGCCCGCTGGACAGCACAGGACTTTTGCTCCGCTTCCGCTCTTATTTCCTTTATCTTTTTGGGTTTGTCTTCCACGTAATTTTCGGTGCTCATCTTAACCTCTACTTCTTGCTCCGTTTACAAAAACTTTAAAATAAGGGAAAGATTCCAACAAAGACATAAGCTTATTGTGAATCCTGTTCACAGCTGAAGTGCTGCTCGGCTCGACCCCATCAAAGGCCTTAAAGACGTCACCTACATGGCCTCGGCCATAAAACAGACCTCGGGCAGTACATACGATACCAGGTCTCTATAGGTAATCATCCCCACGATGGTTTCACCTTGCACAATGGGCAAATGCCTCATCTTATTCCTGGAAGCGGTGGATATGGCCGCACTCACTTCGGTGGATGGATCAAAGGTGATTACGTCCTTTCTTTTCATATCTTTAACCAAGGTGTCACCCGCTTGTATTCCCTGGGCAAAACAGGCCACCACGTCCCTTTCTGTAAAAATCCCGGTCAGCTTGTCCTGGTCATCCACAACAAAAACCCCGCTCACATTGCTTTCCTCCAACAACCTTATAACTTCGTCCAGGGTTTCATTTTCGTTTATCTTGACCACATTGGCCATTTTGGATTCCAGAATATCCTTTAAAGTCATTTTTCACTCCTGACGGTTGTTAGATGTAGGTAATTTCAGGAAGCAGGTAGGAAACCAGGTCCCGGAATGTGATCATTCCGATGATCCTGTCCCCTTCCACCACGGGCAAATGCCTCTTTTTGTTCCTGGAAGCGATCAACACCGCGGAACTGATCCCCATGGAGGGCTCAAAAGTCAGCAGGTCCTTCTTGGCCATCTTGCCCACCGGAGTTTCCTGACAGGAAAAACCCTTGTTGTAACAGTGCACAGCATCTCTCTCGGTAAAAATCCCTATTAGCTTGTGCTGGTCATCCACTACGAATATACTGCTCACACTGCGGTCATGCAGCGTTTTTATGGCATCTGCCACGCTGGAGTCCTGGTGAATCAAAAGCAGGGTGCGCGGCTTGGACCTTAGCACATCCATCAAGGTCAACTTGGCTTTCCGCTTGACCGAAACCATGGCCTCGGGAGGAATCCTCAGCTCCTCAGCTGCTATGGAGGTCTTCCTCTTCACCTTTACCGCTCCCACAGGGCACACCTGATAACAGGCCTTGCATTTGGTACAGTAGTCCTGGTCAATAAAATAGGCGGAACGCATTTCCTTGATTGCATCAAAGGCACAGGCCTCCTGGCACAAACCGCACAGTATACACTCCCTCTGATTTATAGCATAAACACCCATGCCAGAGCATACATGGGCCCGGCAGTAATTATCGTGGATATGCTCTTCATATTCCTCGCGGAAGTATCTCAAGGTGGTAGCTACCGGGTTGGGCGCGCTTCTGCCCAAACCGCACAAGGATCCCTCTCCCACACTGTCCACCAGCCTTTCCAGTCTTTCTATGTCCCCGGGCTCTCCCTGGCCCGAGGTAATGCGCTCCAGGATCTGTAGCATCTGATATGTTCCTACCCTGCAAGGGGGACATTTGCCGCAGGATTCGGTCTGACAGAAGGAGAGAAAGAATTTGGCGATGTCCACCATGCAATCGTTTTCGTTCATCACCACCATGCCGCCGGAACCCATCATGGATCCCACTTGCCACAAGGAATCGAAATCCACCGGCAAATCCAGGTATTGTTCCGGGATACAGCCCCCGGAGGGTCCTCCGGTCTGTACCGCCTTGAACTCCTTGTTATCTGTAATCCCGCCTCCGATATCATAGACGATCTCGCGCAAGGTAATCCCCATGGGGACTTCCACTAGGCCGGTATTCTTTACCTTTCCGGCCAGGGAAAAAACCTTGGTCCCCGGAGAACCTGGAGTTCCAATGCTCAGGAACCAGTCCGCGCCCTTGTCTATTATGGGGGGTACACAGGCGTAAGTCTCTATGTTGTTCAGGTTGGAAGGGTATCCCCAGGCACCGCCGCCCACTTCGGAAAGCCTGGGCGGTCTGGGTTGAGGATAACCGCGGCGGCCTTCCATGGAAGCCACCAGGGAGGTAGCCTCCCCGCACACAAAAGCCCCTGCCCCCTCCTTGATAAAAACCTTGAAATCGAACCCGGTCCCCAGGATGTTCTCACCCAGCAAGCCGGCTTCTTCCGCCTGCTTGATAGCGGATTGCAGGGTCTTCAAGGCCAGGGGATATTCGTGCCGGACATAGATAAAGCCGTAATGGGCCTCTATGGCATAGGCGCTGATAAGCATTCCCTCCAGGAGGCTGAAAGGATCGCCTTCCATTATGGAGCGATCCATAAAAGCGCCCGGATCCCCTTCGTCCCCGTTGGCTATGATCAACTTGAGGGAACCCTTGCCCGAACGCTTGGTATGGGCCCATTTAAAACCTGCAGGGAAACCCGCACCTCCCCGTCCGCGGAGATTGGCCTTTTTAACCTCCTCCAGGACATCATCCGGGCTCATGGAGGAAAACATTTTCTGCACCGCCCTAAACCCCCCGGATGCGATGTAATGATAAATGTTAAATGGATCTACGTGCCCGGTGTTTCTCAAGGCCACTTTTACCTGTTTGCGGTAAAAGGGAACCTCCTGCACCTGTTTCTTGGGAGAATCCAGGAAGGAATCCCGGTACAGAAACTCCCGAACCGGAATATCTGCCCCAATGGTACTGGAAACAATATCACCGGATTTTTCGGGACTTACTTGCTGGTAAAAATAGTTGTGAGGCTCCATCCGCATCAATGGACCTTTTTGACATAGCCCCTGGCATCCGGTACGGACTACATCCACATCCAGCCCCTGTTTTGCGGATTCCTCCTCCAACCCCTGGGCTATCTTCTGAGAGCCCATGGTGGTACAGGGCAAGCCACAGCAAACCTCGGCCCTTTTCTTGTCCCTGGACTCTTTTTCCGCCTGCAGGGACTTCTCCAGGGCTTTTAAGTCATTTATATTCTTTAGCCTCTCCATCAATACTGCTCCTTTGTATTTGATCCCAGGCTATGCATGCCCCAAGAAAACGAACTGCTCAGCTGCTGGATTCTTCCTGGGCTGATTCCTGCCGCTCTTCTCTATGTATGGAATCAATCAGCTCCTCGGTTTTCTGGGAATCCACCTCACCCACCACTTCATCGTTGCATGTTATCACCGGTGCCAACCCGCAGCACCCCACGCATCCCACCGTTTCCAGGGTCACGGCCTGATCCTCTGAGGTCTCCCCGTCCTGGACCCCAAACTCATCCCCAAACCTGTGCAGGACTTCCTTGGCTCCGCTCACGTAACATGCAGTTCCGTAGCAAACCTTGACCACCTTTCTTCCCCTGGGTGTAAAGTAGAACATCTTGTAAAAGCTGGCCACACTGTATATCTCGGCCTGGGACAGCCCCAGAACCTCGGAGAGTCGCTGCATTTCCTCCGGGGGCAGGTATCCGGCTTCGTTCTGTATCTCCTGCAGGGCCTTGATAAGAATAGCCCTGCCCTTGGCTTTTTCTCCGATCAAGGCCCCCAACTCACCCAGTTGTTCATCCACCTTGATTTCATCTGCCTTCATAATATCCAGGTCCCCTTTGTTTAAAACTTAAGCATCCGGAAACAGACAATTAAAAGCTGGTTTCTCGCCTGTCCGCCATGTCCATAAGTACCCTTTCCACTCCGAACTTGCCGGGTTCGTACTTTCTAAGCTTAAGGCTCTCGCGGGCCTTGTCGATATAATCTAGGGCCATGCTGAGCATTTTCTCCGGATCCGGCTCAAAATGCATAGCCCCCTTGAACCTGTCGAACCAAACCTCGGTCATGAGATGGGTTACTTCCTTGCTCGCCCCAACTGGTGAGCTTCCCCCGTATATCACCGGCACACCCGAGGCTGCGAAATAGGTTCCAATGGCTATAGCCTTCTCGGACATCCATTCCGGGGCTATACCAACCCCGGGCATGCCGCCGATTTCATCGGAAAGACCGCCTTCCTCGGCCATAGCTGAAAGTATGGTTAAAATCCGGGTATTGTCCACACAGGAGCCCAAGTGCAAAATGGGCGGAATGCCTAAGGCCTCGCAAACCTCCCTGAGCCCGGGTCCGGCGTTTTCCAGGGCCATTTCCGGAGTAAGATATCCGGCGGACTGGCAGGCGTGGGAGCCACATCCAGTGGACACTACCAAAACGTCTGCCTGAATAAGCTCCTGGGCCAGGAAACGATGCAATCCCTGGGCAGGTACCCTGGGGTTGTCGCATCCAGCCAGCCCCACGACTCCACGGATCCGCCCGGCCATGATGGCATCGTTCAGGGGCCTGAACGAAGAACGCATCCTTCCCCCCTGCATGTATTCCACGTATTCATGGGAAAAGCCCGCCACCAGACCGGTCTGGGCAGTACTGCGGAAACCTTCCTGCTTGCGGTTAGGGAAATTATCTATAGCCATTTTCACTATCTCTTGGGCCACTTCCCAGGCCCTGTGCTCATCATACGGCACGTGCTGGGCATGGGTAAAATGGGCCTTGGGAGAAGTGGCTATGACCTGGGTATGGAATCTCTTGGACATCTCGGTGATCGCGGGCATGATGCACTGCACGTCCACGGTCATGGCATCCACCAGCCCGGTCATTACGGCCAACTCCTGGTTGGTGAAACCGCCTGCGGTGGGAATGCCGTTGCGCATCAAGACCTCGTTGGCGGTGCAACACATTCCGCCCAGGTTGATGCCATCCGCTCCCATGGATTGGGCATATTCCACCATCTCGGGGTCACTAGCCACATCCACTATCACTTCGGCCAGGGAAGGCTCATGGCCGTGAACCACGATATTGACCTCGTTCTCCTTGAATATCCCCAAGCCGGCCTGACCCTGCAGGGCCTTGGGAGTTCCAAACAAGACATCCGAGATATCTGTGGCGATCATGCTGCCGGCCCAGCCGTCCGCCAGGGATACCCTGAGGGCACTCAGGAGCAACTCGTCCGGATCGTGATCCACTCCCATGTGGGTCCGGTGCATGGCCTCGCATACCTCCCGGTCCACGCCTCTGGGGACGATGCCCCATTTCTTCCATCTTTCCTGGGTCTTTTCCGGGGCCCTTTTCAGGTAGTTTATCTCTCCCTTCTGGCGTCCAAAATCGTCCAGCAAGGTTGTGGCCACATCTTTGGCTATCTCGTTCACATCCCGCTCTGCCACCTCAATTTCCAAAATATTTGCCATCTTGTGCAGCTTGGCCTCATCCGCTATCTTGAAGCCCTTGGCTTCCCCTTTGGCCACAGCAAGCAAGGTAAAGGCCATGTCGCGGGCATGATCCGAGTGAGCCGCAGTACCGGATACAGCCATTCTCAAAAAATTCCTGGCCACTACCGTGGACAGAGTAGCCCCGCAGACGCCGGTAGCCTCCTGCTCGGACTTGGACCCGATAAGCCTGCACGGTCCGATGTGGCAAATCCGGCAGCAAGCCCCGGACTCGCCTATGGGGCAGGGCTTCATCTTCTGGGCCCTGTCAAAACAATTGGATACATTGTGCTCCTCACCCCATTCTATGATCTCTTGAGCGGCCTTATTGGCGCTTCTAACCACCTTACCCATGTTTTATTCCTCCGGATTTGATTTGTTCCTGAATTACCGGCTCAAATCGTAATGTATCTACCTTGCAGTTAAGTCCTACTGCCATTCCTTGAGGAACTTGGGGATTTCGCTGGCCTCCCTGGGGCCTACTAT
>CAZNYT010000049.1:0-17181 GCA_964577315.1 uncultured Desulfovibrionales bacterium | reverse complement strand
AACTACAATAAACAATCTTTTGGCTTCAAGGTTCCTGTGCCAGCCTTATTGAAACTCAAATGGCAGCTCCAGCTTGATGTGCTTTATGTCTTCCCTGAGGCGGCGAGCGCTGCCGGCCCCCACGAAAAGAATAACATAGGCGTAGCTGTAACTGTCCTGTTCAGTAAGATCCATTTGGGACAAGCGCATCCCCTGGCTGATCAGGACATCGATCATGGCTCCGGGAAATTTGTCCTGAGCGGAGCGGATCTCCTCGGGAGTGGGCACCCGCAAGACCAGGCCGTCCCGAAACCGGCGCAGAAATACTTTGGCAGCACAGAAAAATTGACCTTTCCCCGGGCTCCATACCGGTTTTTTGTTCATGGCCAACTCCACCAGAACGCGGTGATGGGGGGTTCCGTCCACCTTTTCGAAAATATCCCCGTGGGACTGGGATATACGGGGATTAATCTCCAGGATCCAGATGCGATCCTTTTTTTTCTCCCAGAAAAACTCCATGTTAAAAGCGGAGTGGTCCAGGCCTATCTCCGAGAGGACCTTCCTGGAGATGCGGGTCATTTCCTGCACTACACTGCGGGGCAGCGCAGATGGGTACTGATACCGGGAAAAGCTGGAGCCGTTGGGGTACCTGAATGAGTCCACAACCCCGTATACCTGGATCTCTCCACCATGCACAAAGCCCTCCAGAGTGCATTGCTTTCCCCTGATCAGTCCCTCCACCACGCAATGGTTGCCCCCGATGTGTGCTATCTCTTCCGGCAGATGTGCATAATTCATGAATTCATTAAAGGCATTGCCGATTTCGGCAATGCCGGCCCGGATTTCAGCAACAGCCCGGTCCAGCTCCTTGCGGCTGCGGATACGGAAACCCAGGTGGGAAGAGTGGGATTTAACCGGCTTGATCCAGAAAGGGTACTTTACATGGATGTCCCTCAAAGCCGGGTCGTCAAAAGGGTCCACGCTCTGGAAAACAGGGACATGATCCGGAGCAGCGCGCTTTTGCAGTATCCGGCTCCAATATTTATGCTCGCAGCCCACTACCGCTTCCACGGAAGGTGCTGTTAGGCCCAGGCGCTGGGCAAGAATGGGCACCATGAGGCTCACTGGAAAATCCCAGTAGCCTATAATCCCGGCAACGGGTTGCGGATGGGCGCGCAGTCGGGCTTCAGCAGCATCCAGGGTGGCGCGTACATCGTAATCCTGGCTTGAGGTGACAGAATCCATGTCCAGCAAAGGGTAAATGTTGATCATGGATCCTATATCTGCTGCCTGGAGCTTGGCCAGATTGAAATCGTCTAGGCCGAGGACAAAAAGATCTATTGGCTCTTCATGGTTTGTCATGGTGCAGTAAAAAAATCCTTTGCAAACTGGATTGCTGAGGGTGAAAGGAATGAAGTGGTATCCGGATTTCAAAAAAAGGGACTGTTTTTTAATATGTTGGGTCTGAAAAAGTTATTTTTGTATGTGCTGTTTTTCATGATATATTTTTTACTGATTCAGGTTGGCGCTCTGGTTAAATCATTTCCACATATTCCTCCTTTTGGATCCGGAAAGTCAAAATGTCCAGGATTCGGTGGTATTTTTCCAGAAGATTGCTACCATCCTGGCCGCCGATGAAGATATTGGCCAGCTCGTAGCTGTAGCTGTCCTGCAGGGCCATAAGCTCTGAAAGCCTATCTCCCTCCTGGACCAGGATCTTGATCCTGGTATCCGGGAACAGCTCCTGAACCCGGTTGATCTGGTCCCTGGAAGGTACCCGGCTTACTATGCCCTCCTCAAAGGTCCGGACCATGAAGTGCCCGGCAACGCTGAAAGGCCCGTTTCGTTCCATCACCCGGGGCTTTTTCCCCAGGCAGAGATCCACCATTATGGACAGGTGGGAGTTTCCATGGACCTTGGCGAAAATATCGGTATGGGCCTGGGAAATCCTGGGGTTTATTTCCAGTAGATATACCTGCCCTGCGGTTTGATCGTAAAAAAACTCCATGTTGAAGGCCGAGTTGTCCAGTCCTATGCCATGGACTGTTTTTCTTGCGATATCTATTATCTTGTGCTGGATTTCCAGGGGCAGAATGGACGGGTATTGGTACCTGGAAAAAGAGGCCCCCATATTTTCCCGGATGGAATCCACAATCCCGTAGCCTATTACCTCCCCCTGGAAAGAGTACCCTTCCAGGGTGCACTGCAGGCCCTCCAGAGGGGACTCGGCCAGGCAGGTCTCCTGCATCCCGGCTATCTCAAAGGGTACCCGGGAGTAGTTCTCCATGATCTGCCTGAAGGGTTCTCCCATCAGGTGAATGCCTTTTCTGGTTTTGTCCATGGCCTCCAGGAACTGTAGCTCATCATTGATCCTAAAGGACAAAAAGGATTTGAAGGACTTGATGGGCTTAACCCAGTAGGGGGGCAAGATCCTGATTTCTTGGAAAGCGTGCGGATTTAAGGGGTCAAAGGGCTGAAACTGCGGGATATGCTCCGGTATAACCTTTTTTTGCTCCTGCCGGCTCCAGTATTTGTGTTCGCAGGCAAGCACGCTTTCCAGGGTGGGTCCTGGCAGGCCGAAATGCTTAGCCAGGATGGGGACAAGCTCTGTCCCAGGAAAGTCATAATACGTGGCCACTCCGTCCACGCTTCCCGGGAAGGACTTTATCCTGTGGATCGCCTTGTCTATCAGGCCCTGGATATCGTAGGAGGCTACATTTCTTATGTCAGCAACATCCAGGGCGGAGTGGAACTCGCACTCCTCGGCCTGAGGGAGCTGATCCAGGAACCCCTTGTTGAATTCGTCCAGGCCGACAATGAATATGTTCTTTTTGTTCATGGGTATTCCTTGTGGGTTTAGTGTTAATTCCAATCCGCAGCGCAAGACGGACATCTTAGACCATGTGCCTGGGAATGCTCTCATCCCAGCTTTTGCTGAATATTCTGGCATCGTTGTGGTAGGCGTCCAGGGTGGCAGTGATCTTGAAATGGGTCCGGGTGGAGGTCAGGACCGTCCTGGTAACGGAACACAGGTTTAGATCGTCCCTTTTGAAACCCCGGGTGGAAACAACTTCCCCGCGGAGAGTATCGTAGTTGTTGTGGGAATAGGAAAAAATCTCCCGGACATCCTTTTGGACCGCCAGATTTATATCCTTTAGAAGTATGCAGGCATCGTTGTTTATCACGTTTACAGTCACGGAGTTGTCCGCCAGGTTGTGCATCACGGTCCATTCCCTCTTAGCAGGGGATAAAAGGGTTGTTTCCAGCCCTTCCAGATGGGGTGGAGGGTCGTAGGGCTGCAGTGTTTCATCCAGTTCTGCTGGCGGCCTGACCGGCAGGATCAGCCTGGATCCGCCCGGATACAAGGAGAGCTTTACCGGTTCCGGTGCCGGCCAGGCCACCGGCCAGTAGGAAGTGGAAATGGAGAGCCTGATTTTGTGCCCTGCTGGGAAACTCTGGGCAATGTAATTCATAGGGATCTTCACCCGGTATATTTTTCCCGGCTCAAGCTCTTGGGGTGCTTCATGGCTGTTTCTGTGGGCCAGGTTCAAAAGGCCGAAAGTGACTCTGGTCCCCCTGCCGTCCTTGCCTATGTCCGAAAGTCTGACAGCCATCATGGCCCAGGGGCGGTTGGAGGACAATTCCAGGTACACCACCGGCCGGCCCAGGATCTCGGTCCTTTCCTGGAGAGGGGGAGTTTCGAAGGTCAAGGCCCCGCCGTCCTCTTCCCGCTGGTCCCACGGCAGGTCCGTAGACTCGGAGTAGGAGCACCATTTTCCCCCGAACAGCCCTACGCTCAAAGGGCTTTGAATCTCCATCCTCCAGCCGGGGTTACGGGGAGGCTTGTCCTCCAGCCCGCATGAGGTGATGGTGAACTCCTTGGCCTCTATCCCGGGGGCTGGCCAGACCGGTTCTGCTACCCATCTACCGGGTCGCTTGGACACCAGGGGGGAGACCGTATCCTGCATCCAGACCCGAAGCTTGGGCTCATTTGTGATTCCGGTTTCAATGCCTCTTAGCCACTTGTCCCACCATCTGAGGCACTCGCCCAAAAAATCTATTTCCGGTCCCAGCTCCACCATGTGAGGGTACTTGTGCCCCCAGGGGCCCACCAGGCCCTTGACCGGGGACTCCAGGTGCTGCACAAGCCTGAAAACGGGGTTGGAGTACCCGTCCGCCCAACCACTGATGGCAAAGACCGGGACCCGGATGGAGCGGTAATCCTCGCATACAGAGGCGTGTTTCCAGTACCAGTCCCTGGTTTGGTGCTGCAGCCATTTTTTCAGCCACAAACCGCTGCCTTCCAGCCTGTCTATCCACATTTTTTTCCAGTTTTCCCCGACAATCTCCGGGTCCGGAGGACAGGAGTTGTATGCGAACATGGTGGATGCCCAGGAGAGCTGGTCCGTTAGGAGACAGCCGCCCATATAGTGGATGTCGTCCCCGTACCTGTCATCAGAAGCGCAAACCGATATTACCGCTTTTAGCTGCGGGGGACGTAAGGCAGCGATTTGCAGGGCATTGAAACCGCCCCAGGAAATCCCCATCATGCCTATATGTCCATTGCACCAGCCTTGAGAGGCGATCCAGTCCAGGATCTCCATCCCGTCCTGGAGCTCCTGCTTCAGGTATTCGTCCCGGAGCACCCCGTCCGAGTCCCCGCTTCCGCGCAAATCAGCCCGGATGCAGGCATAGCCGTGCCCGGAGAAAAAGCCGTGGATCTGGGCGTCCCGATGGGCTTTTATATCCCTTTTCCTGTATGGAATGTATTCCAGGATAGCTGGGACAGGTTCTTGAAAAGCAGGCTCCGGGATCCAGATCTTGGCAGCGATCCGACAGCCGTCGCTCATAGGTATCCATTGGTTTTCAATGGTACGTACCTGGTAGGTATGCTCCATGTATTTGTACCTGTTTTTTGGGATAAATGTTGAAAGCGAGTTTTTCTGAGTCGTAGAGTATTCACCATGGGCGGCCGGGCAAGAAAAGGCCAGGACCGGTGTCTGTGCTCAACTGTAAGGGGAATGGTCAGGTAGTTGAGGACCTGTATATTTTATGGGAGGTTGAATATTTGTCAAGCAGGAAGGCCAAATAAGTTGCAAGAAGGGCAAAATTTTTTATCCTGTGAAAGGATAGCTGCGCCCCCGACTTGCCAAGGGCTTGGCTTACCTGGTATTGTCCATTCCATCGTATGAGAAGGAGGAGTGCGAAATGGCTGAAAGCAAAGAAGAGTACGTACAAAGGCTAAAGAAGAAAGTGAATGAGTTCAAGGAGGATCTGGAAAATTTGGCCCAAGAGATGGAAGGGTCAGAGGATATAGGTGAGTATCAGGAAGGGCTGGAAGAGTTGCGGGACAATTTGAGGGAGTTGGAAGAGAAAGTGGCGGAAATGCAATCATTTGGAGATTCTGCCTGGGAGGATATCAAGCAGGGAGTGGAAAAATCCTGGTCCACTTGGAAGAATAGTTTTGCCCGGGCCAAGTCCCAGTTCGAGAAAGGTTACAAGGAGGCCAGGAAAAAGTAAAAAAAAACTTGGTGAGCAGTTACAAAAACTCAAGTTCCTTGATTTGTAGAGAGATGCATTATGCAAACCGTGAAATTAATACTTCTCTTGATTGTCTGTTTGGCCCTGGTTCTGCTTGTGGTTCAAAATACCGCTCCGGTGGAAGCTCAATTCCTGTGGTTTTCCGCGGAGATACCCGGGATAGTGCTGCTGTTTTTAACGGCTGTAGGCGGATTTGTTTTGGGACTACTGGCAGCTGCCCTTTTCTTGGGAAGATCCAGAGCCAAAGGCAGGGACGCAACCGGTACCCGCAGGTAAGTAAAAGCTGTGCTTCCCTGGACTTGTAGCATGAAGCATACCGGCATGCGGGGCGTGTACTAGAGATGTGCTAGCCGTATGCAAGCAGGCAGCTCATTTAAGAAAGCGGTCCCTTGCGGATCTTATGGCTTGGCCCATGGCTTCCACTGCCATTTCAGCCCCGGACTGCAAGTCCTTCCAGGCTTCTTCACCTGCTTCCTGCAGCTCTTGCAGTTGTTGCCTAGCCTGCTCGCGGTGCTTTTCCAGCTCCTGCATCTGTTCAAAGTATTCTTTTTTAGCCTCCACTTCCGCCTGCTGGGCCTTGACGTTTAAACGATCAATCTCAGCGCTCCATTCATCGATTTTGGCTTTCAAATTCTGGATGAAAGTTTCTTTTTCCGAGCTCAAGGGAACCCCCTTTCCGTGTTGTTGTTACTTAGATACCGTGTTTTACCCGGATTCGGATTCTTGCGTAAAAAACCAACCCGGCAGAACAGGTGGTATACATTTAACCTTTTACTTTTAACTCTCAAATACCGTGCTCTCTCCAAGAAAATCGGTGAGCCTTCCGGCAAATGCACGCAAAAAGCTCTGGTGAATAGTTTGGGTAAAACGTGGTGAATACGTTATTTTTTAACTACAACGAAACTTATTATCCAGAGGTCCGAGGATTCTGCAAACAGGCCTACGTCGCTCACACAGTTTACGCCCAGTTTGCAGAACCCTCGGACCTAGGGAAAGAGTTGCTGCCATTATAGTAAGGCGGTTTTTAAAGTCATAGTTATAGAACTAAGTTGCGTTGTAATTTTACTAGAAAGCGCACTACATAGCAATTAAAAACCTTCAAGGTCAGGAATAATTTTACATCAAGCCTTGCTTTGAGGATTAAACTGCTTTATTTTACCTAAACTTACCAAAATAGGTAAGTAAAAAATCTTTAACCTGACAACCATTAACGGAGGAAAGTTATGACAGCAGTGGGAGAAATCTACAAATGCGAGGTCTGTGGCAATGTGGTGGAAGTTAAGGAATCCGGAGCCGGCGAGCTGGTTTGTTGCGGCCAGCCCATGGTGAAACAATAACCGGGCTAAAGCAGCCAGGCCTGAATCCGGCCTGGCTGCTCCTGGTCCCAGATCTTCTTGTTCTAGTATGAGGCGTACTGTTAGCCTTCTTAGCCTCAAAAACTGGTAGACTTTTCACTACGTTCTTGAAAATTTCTGGTGAGTAGTTGCAAAGATTGCAAGCATGCCTGCAGTTGACCTACCTGATTCAGTCCTTGAACCGAGTTCAGCAGAGAAATAGCAAGTCCAGTGCATGGTGGTAACTTTTTCTGTCCTGCCTAATAACTTCAACGAAACTTATTATCCAGAGGTCCGAGGATTCTGCAAACAGGCCGTAAAAACTCGCCCTGTTAAACCCTGCGAAGCAGGACCGCTATGCGGTGTTTAACAGGGCGAGCTCCAAGGCAGCGTAAATCAAAATCTAGTGTATCTGGACAGCCAGATTCAGGATCAGGGTAGAGCTACATAGAAACTGGAGCTTCTTTTAGGCCTACGATTTTGATGAACGCTGCCTACGTCCCTCAAACAGTTTACGTTCAGTTTTCAGAACCCTCGGACCTTCAGAAAGAGCGGATGCCATAATGTTAAGGCTGTTTATAGAGCCATGGTTACAGAACTAAGTTTCGTTGTAGTTCTATACTACAATGAAGCTTTATTCTTTTTCGTGCTGGAAAAACAACATATTGGGAGTATGTCTTAAGATCCAGACAAGCTCCAAGCACTAAATTCAAAACAATTTGTCAAATGTGGCTTTGTTCTCCAAGGAGGTATGAAAAGTGTCTAGGAAAAAAGGTCTGCCCCGGCTAAGGGTGTGGGCCCCCAGTGCTAATAAGGTGGAACTTCTCACCGGGCAGGAAAAAAAGTCCATGTTACCAGAAAGAGGGGGGTGGTGGCGAGCACAGGAGAGCCCGGGTCACGGGCGGGATTATTCCTTCCTGGTGGATGGGGAGGGACCTTTCCCGGACCCGCGCTCGCCCTGGCAGCCCTGGGGGGTGCACGGCCCCTCCAGGCGTCTGGATCATTCCCGCTTTGTTTGGAGCGATCAGGGTTTTCAGCCGGTTCCGCTGTCCTCTGGGGTGATCTATGAGCTGCACGTGGGCACTTTTACCCCGGAAGGAACTTTCCGGGCTGTTCAGGAAAAACTGGATCATCTCCTGGAGCTTGGGGTGACGCACATAGAGCTTATGCCGGTGGCAGAGTTCCCCGGCGAGCGCGGCTGGGGCTACGACGGGGTGCATCTTTTTGCTCCTCACCATGCTTACGGGCATCCTGAAGAGCTCAAGGAATTGGTAAATGCCTGCCACAACCGCGGGTTGGGAGTACTTCTGGACGTGGTATACAACCACCTGGGACCCAGCGGGAATTACCTGCCCCGCTTCGGACCTTATTTCACGGACCGCTACAAGACTCCCTGGGGTGAAGCCGTAAACCTGGACGGACCGGAAAGCGACGAGGTGCGGCGTTACTTTATTGACAATGCCCTGATGTGGCTGGGCGAGTATCATTTGGACGGCCTCCGCCTGGATGCTGTGCATTCCATGTTCGATTTTTCAGCTAGGCATTTCCTGGAGGAGCTGGCCGGGGAAGTAAGAGAGCTGGAATCTCATCTGGGCCGGCACTTGGCGCTGATAGCAGAGAGCGATCTCAATGACCCGCGTATCGTCCGGCCTTGCCATGTAGGCGGATACGGAATACAGGCCCAGTGGAACGAGGACTTTCATCACGCCCTGCATGCGGCCCTGACCCATGAGAGCCAGGGGTATTATGCTGATTTCGGGGGGTTGGCCCCTCTGGCCAAGTCCCTGGAAAAAGGCTTTGTGAATGATGGGTGCTACTCTCTTTTTCGCCGCCGCAAACATGGTCGCTTAGCCCCGGATCTTGGCGGTCATCAACTGGTGGGTTGCCTGCAGAATCATGACCAGGTGGGTAACCGGGCCCGGGGAGAGCGCAGCAGTCATCTGCTGACTTTGGATCAGCTCAAGATGGGGGCGGCCCTGGTTTTGACCGCTCCCTTTATACCCATGCTTTTTCAGGGCGAAGAGTGGGGGGCGAGCACGCGGTTTCTCTATTTTACCGCCCACGAAGATCCGGAATTAGCCCGGTCAGTTACCCTGGCGCGTTTGCAGGAATTCGCGGATTTTGGCTGGAGCCGGGAAGAAGTTCCGGATCCCCAGGCAGTGGAAACCTTTGAGCGCTCCAAGCTGAGCTGGCAGGAGAAGGATCTGGACTGCCACGCGGAGATATTGGCCTGGCACCAGGCACTTATCCGTTTGCGTCGCAAGTACCCGGCTTTGGGAGACGGCCGCTTGGACCGGGTCCAGGCGGACTTTAGCCAAGACGAGCAGTGGCTGATTATGCACCGGGGCCACATGAGCGTAGCGTGCAATTTTGCGAGAACGCAGCAGACCGTGCCCTTGCCGGAGCCTCCCAGGGAGGTAAAGGTCCTGCTGGCCTCACATCCGGACGCAGTCCTGTACGGTCAGGACCTGTATCTTCCGGGACATGCCGTAGTGGTATTGGGATAATCAGTCCTGCAACTCCAGGTTGTCCCACCCTGAGTGTGAGCCGGATTGCAATATTATTTAGCGGTGCTGACAAGATTAGTTCCTGTCCAGATACTCCCTTAGGTCCGATATTTTTTCCCAGCCGTGCTCCTGGTGCAGTTCCCGGGTGGTGAAAAGAACGTGAGTGTTGTTGGCAGGGGCATAATCCAGCCAGACCACATCGTGGTGGTCCAAGTACCATTCCCGAACCAGATTGTAACATTCCTGGGGGTCAGTCACCACTTCACCATGGTCCATGACGTTCATGAGTCCGGTCCCGGTATACTCCCAGTACAGATCGATCTGGCCGGAAAACAGGGCCGGGGTTATTACAGCCACCTCTCCCAGTCCTATTTCATCCACCACTGGGTATCCCCGGTCTTCAAGAAGATACTTGGTTAAATAGCCCAAGATCAAGGCTTCGGTGAAGGTCTTGCTGCTTACAGTTATGGGTGAAGATTTGTCCGGATCCGCTTTAGGCTGTTCTTCCCGGATTAAACCTTGCTCCAGCAAGTACTCCTGGGCTGCTTTTTGAGGCATCTCTTCCTCCACGGATACTTTTTTGTTGAGGCTAGTCAGGGCTTCCAGGTCCAGGCGGGAGGAGAGTTCCTGCAGGGTGTCCTCCAGCTCAGGATAGGTGTCCAGTATCTCGGAACGGATCACCGGGGCGGGATTATATGCCGGGAAAAAGTTCTTGTCGTCCTCCAGAATTACCAGGTCGTACAAGGCGATGCGGCCCTCAGTGGCATCCCCGATTCCCACGTGGGCCATGCCCGTGTTTACCGCTTGGTAAGCAAGGCCCAGATCGACCACGGCTGTCTCAGGGAACTCAAACCCATAATGTTCCTGAAAGCCGGGCAAACCATCTGCTCTTTCCGTCCATTCCGCAGAAGTGGCCAGGGTAAGCTCGGCAGTATCTTCCCGAGGTTCATCATCAGCGCACCCGGCAATAGCCAGGGCAGTAAGTGCAAGTATGATCACGCAAACGTGTTTGATTCTCATTTTGTCTCCTTGGTATGTTATGAATTTTTGGTAACTATTCATGCATCAAAAGGCTGCTGCTCATGTCACTATTCACCAAATTTTTTTGCGTGCCGCGCTTCACTGCTCGCGCTTTTCTAGGCTCGGCTTGCGGGGGCAAAATATGGGGATATTTCAAATTCCAAACACCAAATTCCAAACTAAGCCCCGGGTGTTTACCCTCCTGAACCTTTAACCTTTTACTTTTAACTCTCAAATACCGTGATCTCTCCAAGAAAACCGGTGAGCCTCCCGGCAAATGCACGCAAAAAGATGCGGTGAATTGTTTTAAAACAGTGTGAATAGTTATCTGCTCATCAGTTTTTCAAGTGCTGCGGCGTCAGGAACCATTCCAGAAGGGAAAGCAAGCGCTCCAGCATTACAGCCATGACTCCCACTAACAGCGTTCCGGCCAGGATCAGTTCCGGCCGAAAAAAGTTGATCCCTGCAAATATTACCGCTCCCATGCCCTTGCCCCCCACCAGCGCAGCAAGCACTGCAGTGCTTACAGTCAGAACCGCTGAGGTTTTTATGCCGGACATGATTATGGGCACGCTAAGGGGCAGTTCCACCTTGCGCAGGATTTCCCAGTCGGTCATTCCCATGCCCTGGGCAGCATTCTTAACCTCCACAGGAACAGATGCGATGGCGGCCAGGGTGTTCCTGGCTATGGGCAGTAGGGCGTAGATGGTCAGAGCCAGAAGGGCAGGGCCGTAGCCCAGTCCCAGGAAAGGGAAGAATATGGCGATAATGGCTAGCGGGGGGATGGTCTGTCCGGCGTTGAACAACGCCATAACCTGTCCTGAAAATCTACTATACCTGGCCCGGGTAAGGATTATGCCCGCAGGAAGCGATATGAGTATGGCCGCCCCCAAGGGGATGAGCACCAGCTGCACGTGTTCCAGTAAATAGGGCGGGGAACGGTGCAGGAGAGCGTGCATAAATGTTTCCAGGTGGAAATTCACGAGTCAGAACCGCTTATCAGGCTTATATGTTCCTTGATCTGGTCCCAATTCAGGGTTCCCATTAAACTATCTCCTTTGTATACCCCCACTTGATCCGAATTGTACTTTAACATCGTCTCCAGGGCAACCTTTACGGGTTGGATGGCCTGGACCCGGCATATCTCCGGAGGTGTTTCTTCCGGGGAATCCCCCAGAGGTATCATGAGGTTCTCGGATCTGGTCAGATCCAGTATCTTGACGCCGCGGTCCTCTCCCACGAGATGGACTACAAAATCGTTGGCAGGATGAGTAAGTATCTCTATGGGAGTGCCGGTTTGCACTATACTGCCTTGATCCATGATTACAAGGGAATCCCCCATTTTTATAGCCTCGTTAATGTCGTGGGTTACAAAGCAGATGGTCTTTTGAAACTTCTGCTGCAGTCGTAGAAATTCGTCCTGGAGCCGGATGCGGACTATGGGATCCACTGCCCCGAAAGGCTCGTCCATTAGCATCACAGGAGGGTCTGCAGCCATGGCCCTGGCCACACCCACCCTCTGCACCTGGCCACCGCTTAATTGGTGGGGATATTTGTGGATTACTTCACCAGGGTCCAGTCCCACCAGGGTCAGCAAATCCTTGACTCTTAGTTGAATTTCTTCCCGGGTCCAGCCCAGGAGTTCCGGAACCAGGGATACGTTCTGCTCTATGGTTTTATGGGGCAAAAGACCCACCTGTTGGATCACGTATCCCATGTTCCTGCGCAACAGATTGGGATCCATTTTCTGGGTATCTTGTCCATCTACAAGAACCCGGCCCCGAGTGGGTTCCTCCAAGCGGTTGATCAAACGCAGGATAGTGGTCTTACCGCAGCCGGAGGGTCCTACAAAAACAAAAATATGCCCCTGCCTCACTTGCAGTGAAACCTGGTTCACCGCAGGGCGCTCCGAGTCTGAGAACTTTTTGGTGACTTGGTCCAGGGTTATCATTGCATCTCGAAGATCGGAAATATTGTCCTTGGTGTATGCGTTGAATCTTGTGAGGTTTTTATTTATTTGCCTGGTAGCGAAGTCCCGGGGATATAACCCTGCTTTCAATTCGTCCCATAATGTAATCCAATAACAGGGCGATTACAGAGACCATAACAGCCCCTGCCAGGATCATATCAGCGTTACCCCTGGTTATTCCCTGGTGGATCAGACGCCCCAGGTTCTTTTCGCCGATAAAGGTGGCCATGGTTGCTATGCCGGTGATAAGAACCACGGATACACGGATGCCGGCAAAGACAGTGGGCCAGGCCATGGGGATCTGGATTTTGCGAAGGACCTGCCACCCGGACATGCCCATTCCCTTGCCTGCATCTACTACAGAGGAGTCCACATTTTTGATCCCCAGGTATACGCTGCGGACCAAGGGCATCATGGCATATATGACCAGGACCAGGATAGCGGTCTTGCGGCCCAGGCCCAATCCAGGAACGGTCATGAACAAGCCGAACAAAGATATGCTGGGGATGCAGAACAGGATGTTGCTAAGTCCGATAACAGTCCCGGACAAACGGTCGTACCTGCTGATTACCAGGCCCACAAATGTCCAGAATCCTATGGAGAGCACAAGGACCAAGAGCACTAGGGTGATATGGTTCCAGGTGTATTCCAGTATCAGCTGGGAATTGTCCAGAAAGAAATGAAAAAAGCTCACAGCGATTCTTTATGTCCTGTTATGGATCTCTAGGGTTAAAAGTTAAAGGTGAAAGGTTAAAAGTAAAGGCAAAGAAATCAAGAGGATAAATCAGTTGATGCTACAGATACGTAAGACTATGTAAATGGTTAATAAAAACATAGAGAATGGTTGCCTAATGCTTGGTATTAATATGTCAAACGTTTTTGCATGTCCAGAAGCGATCGGGTTGGGTTTTATTGTAGCTTCTTTGCGCTTATTATCCTCGAGAGCTAAAAGTAAAGGCAAAGAAATTAACACGAAACTTATTATCCAGAGCTCCGAGAATTCTGAAAACAGGCCGTCGCTCACACAGTTTGCGCCCAGTTTTCAGAACCCTCGGACCTCGAACACGAGTTGCTGACATAATTGCAAGGCTGTTTATAGAGCCATGGCTATAGAACTAAGTTTCGTTGTAGTTAAGAGGTTAATCAGTTATCGCTACGGACAGGTAAAACCATGTACACGGTTAATAAAAACAGGGTGTTGCCAGAAAGCTTTGGATCGGCAAGTATGGATAGGTCCCTCAAAACCAGGTCTTTAAGACTGTGAAGTGCTAGCTGAACCTGGCCAGGGATATGGAGTAGAGAGCCTTGATATTTTTGCTTTTCCTTGTTGGCAAGGAAAATGGTTCGAGCCGGCGCTCAAGAATGACGGATTCCGGGTGGTTCCGGGACAAGCCGGTTCCCGCGGGACAGAACCAGGCAGGCAATCGCAGAGAGTACCAGGGGAAACCAGAAGGTGGTTAGCCTGGAAACCAGGGCTATGGCCAGACCCTCTGAGGGGCTTAGACCGCCCAATGTGAAAAATGCAGCCATGCCTCCCTCGTAAGTCCCTAAGCCGCCCGGCAGTAAAGGAACCATGCTGATCATGTAGGCAAAAAGCGTGGCCAGGGCAATGATCAAGGGATGAACATCCAGGCCCAGGAAAAGGCATACCAGGTAAACCTTTACCGGGTAGAAGAACCAGATGAGAAAGGAGACCCCCAAGAGTCCAGAGGTTTGCCGCGGAGAAAGAAGTGCTGAGGCGAAGCATCTGGCTTGTTGAAGGAAGTCAATAGTTTTTTGAATCCCTGTTTGCATTTTTTCCAGGGGGACGATTATCAGGCGGGATCGTTGCGGTTTAGGGGCTTCTGGAGGAGAACTGCTCGATACCTGGCTGGGTCCGGCATAACATAGCCATCCCAGGGCCGCGGCTAAGATGCTCAGGGCCATCAGGGAGACATGAAAGGAAAGGGGCAGATCAAAGAAATGCAGAGCCGGGATAAACACCAAGAGGCACAGGAGAACGAATGGTGCCAAGGTTATAAATTTCTGCACCATGAGGGTTCCGGTCAGGTCCTGGTAGGTCTGGCCGGTTTGCTGCCGGAAGAGGTAGACTTTGGCTGCTTCGCTTCCGAATTTTACGGACGGGGTCAGGCTTTCCAGGAGGCTGGCTGCCTGGTTGATCAGGAAGACTCTTCCCAGGGTAATCCGGCTGTGGCGGCTAAGCAAAAAGTGCCAGATCCATGCGCTGGCCACAAGGGTCCCCAGTTGCAGAAGAAACAGGGTCACCAAGGCCTTGGGCGTGATTTGGGCCAGAGCGTTATGGACCTGCTCAGCGCCCAAGAGCTGGGTCAAGGCGAGTATTCCTGCAATGCCCAGAAAAAAGAGAGCTAGCTTGGTAAAGGACATAACCGATTACCCTGTTTGAAGATAAAGCACGGAGCGATCAAAAGTGCGCATGGGCTGGCTGGCCTGGGCCTGAACCGGCATATTGATGAGCAGGCTGTCGTAGTGATTGTAATAGGCAGGACTGGGCAGCCTGAAGATCAATCTAGCCCCGGGAAGGGCGGAGGTTTGCAGGGCTTTTAGGATTTCAGCCTTGGGGGAGGCCTGAAGAGATACAATGGATGCAGAAAAAGGGCGTTCAAATGCTTGGGAACCGTCCTGGTGCAGAATAGTTATCCGGTGCTCCAGGCCAGCCTTATGGATACATTTGTTTGCCAATTCTGTGGCGCGGGAGTCCACATCCAGGGCGAAAATCCTGGCACCTGTCAGGGAGGCCAGGTATAAAGCGGTGAAAGGGACTGCCCCGCACCCGATGTTCAGTATGGTATCATTTTGGTTTAGTTTGCCCAGGTCTATTTCGTTCTCCACCACACGGCGATACGGCCGGGAATACATCCAGGCAAGCAGCCTGGAGGAGCTGCTTATTTTTTCAAAGGTGCGAACCACCGGCTGAATCCAGCTCATAATACCTTCCCCCAATGTTTTAGGTTATTGTGAAATTGAAGTTGAAAATTAATATCATAATATTGGAGAGGTTGTCAAGGGTTGTATTAACTTGAGAGTTAAAAGTTTAAGATTGATGGCAAAATGAAAGTGCACCCCTTTAGGTGCTCTTCATGGAATCAAAAAAGCTTTGACTGTTCAGTTTTCAATTGGATGTGGAAAAAACAAGCATTCTGGCTGGGTTAAAACGGAGTAGCCAGGCTTTCCTCGTCCTTGTAGACTTGGGTGTCCAGTTGGCGCGGTCCAGTGATCAAAGGCGATGGGTCCTGCACAGCCTCGGTGCGGTAGAAACTAGACTTGTACCAGTTGTAATCTATGCGGGTGCCAAAGCGCTGGACCAAGGGAAAGCTATCCTGGAAATTAAAGAAATTTTTCTCTTCTTCGGGGTATACATTGAATTTGCGCAGGATGTCGGTGGCCACGAACCCCATGTCCTGAAGCATGGACTGGATGCGGAACCATTTTTTCCGGGAGGCCTCCAGGGTGGTAAGTCCGAAATAACCGGTGGAGCCCGCGCCCTTAAGGGCCATTACTCCTCGGGACAGAAAAAGCTCCAGTCCGGGCAGGGTTTCCACTGGATCAGTCAGAAACATGTCAAAGGATTTTTGTAGATCCCGGGGAAGCTCTTCCTGGACGTCAAACATTTGGGCCTCGAGATTCAAGGAGTATTCCTGGGCGATCCGGTTGATAAGCTCTACAACCCGCTGATCCACGTCCACGGCCAGAACCATTTCTGGCATGCCGGTGAGTGCTGCTGCTATGCTGAAAAAGTCGTCGTCTCCCACCACGAACATGCGTCCATAGAGATCACCTCGGGCATAGGTAAAAGCCAAGCGCCTGACAACCCCGGCCGGGTCCATGAAGCCTTGGTCATAAGCCTTGTCCGCTTCTGGCCTTTGGGCAATGATGCCCCTGAATCTTTCCAGAATATTCTGAAAATAAGAAGGCAGTTCCAGGCCTGTGCCCTGACATGTGGAACAGGAAAGCTCCAGGGTGCCAGTTAAACCCTTTTCCCGGCACAGGTCCATACCTTTCCGTGTTAATCCGGTTCGGCCCTTTTGAAGGTATATAAGACCCTCTTGTTCCAGCTCGTCCAATAAGTTCACAAGTTCCACCAGGGAGGCGTCCTGTTGGTCTATTAGCTGGTAAACACTGATTTCGTCCTGAAAAAGTGCACGCAGGACTTGATATCTGATACGGTTCATTTCACCACCCCCTGTCCAGAACATGGCTGTTGTATGAAGAGGGAGAGAATCTTTCCAGAAAAAGTTTAAAGGCTTGATTTGCTTTGGCCGGGTCACCGCAGGTAAAAACCTCCAGGTTGACCAGGTTGTATTCCGGCCAGGTATGAATAGACACGTGGCTTTCAGAGATTAAGACTATTCCGGTTACACCGTGGGGGTTGAACTGTTTGTACAGGCTTTGAATCTTGGTCAATCCCGCAGCCTGAACGATTTCTTCCACCAGCTCACGCACGTCGCTTTCTTTGGTAATAATGTCAGCATTCACTCCGTATAGATCCGCAATGTAATGCTTGCCCACGATCATAGCTTTACCCTCCAACGTCTATATTACAGCATATGCAGAATCACCTCTCCTTGTTGAGGTTAGCCATATAGCGAAAAGGTTTTATAAGGTTTTATAGGGAAACAAGATCAGATAACTTTTATGCAAGGTATCGTCAAGGAATAATAAAGAATTCGAATCGATATCAGTTAATTTTGGGGCTCTGTCTCTGGAGCATATGAAGTGATCCTGAAAATGGATGCCTTGTGGTAGGGTAAAACATGGTGTAACTATTCACCAAATCTTTTTGCGTTTCGAGCCTCACGGCTCGCGCTTTTCT
>CAZNYT010000048.1:0-17351 GCA_964577315.1 uncultured Desulfovibrionales bacterium | reverse complement strand
GGCGCTTTTGTCTTGCTCCCGCAGGCAAAAGCCAGCGGGAGCAATTGCTTTTAAACATATCATGTCTTACCTGGCCGGCACACCTGCATGCCAGTATATGAGAATCTCTACTCCACCGTTTCCACAGGTATTTCTATCTGAACAATACCCGAAGCTGCAAAAAGAATCATGAAGATAACAAACAATGAAAACAGAGCGTAACCAGTGTTCCCTTCCTTGACAAAGGCAAAGATGGTGGGAATCAAGGCCCAGACCGCAACGGTGCAGCCCACCACCATCCCGAACATGACGAAGCCGTCCCCGGTAAAGAAGTTCTTCAGCCAGACTCCGTGGATAAAAGGCCATTCCCCGTACAGGGCCGTCCAGATCTCCACGCCTGTCATGCCTTCAAAAATAAGGTCAAAGGTCAAGTATGGATCCATGGCTGTGTTGCCCGGAAAGAACACCGCAAATATGGGCCCTATCAAGCAGATCAGGGCCACAACAAAGGTTATCCAATAGACTGTATCCCCGTAAGTGGTATTATAGAGGGGCGGTCTTGGTCTATCTTCAGTCATATCAAAATCCCTCCTGATTTAATGCGTTTTGCTAATCCTTGCGCCTTATTTCCCTGCTCACGTTTACTATCACAAAGGCCATAAGAACTCCCAAAACAGTAAAGTTCAGCCAATGCGGGACGGGTTCAATGTAGCCCCACATCTCCAGTGCCTTGGTGAGCAGGCCCCAGCAGGAGAAGCCCATGAGCCCAATGAGCAGCCAGCGCACAAACCCGGCCTTGATCTGGACCAGGACCAGAGCGCCGAATAGACCGCCCACCACCTGGCCGGCCAGCCAGGGAGCAGCAAACATGGGAATAAGGGCCCCCATTATGAAGTAGGGCCAGACCGCGACACAATCGCCCATACCCAGCATAACCACGCTGTTGGCAGCAGCCACCTTCATGGGGGTGCCAGCAATCACGTTCTGAAAGGGAACCATGGCCCAGCCTGCTCCCATGCCGAAGAATCCGGACACAAGACCCACGATCAATATGGCCAAAAAGAGCCATCCCATGCGGGTTAAACCGTAGTCCACGACCTTTTGCAGGGAGGGCTCATAAAAAGGCTGACGCAGGTTCAAGGCCTGGGTAATCTTGTCCGATTTCTGGACATCAGGCCATTCCACCTTTTTCCCGCCAAAAATAAAATAAACCACCAGCCCGCCTATTAACAGACCTAGGAGCAAGCGGACCAGACCCTCGCCCCACTCGCCCAGGTGAGCAGCCACGATCACTGCTCCCTGCGCCCCGCTGAAGGCGGCAAGCGCAAAAGCCACAGCCAAAAAGATGCACATTTTCAGGTTGGCCAGCCCGCTGCGCATGACCGGGCCGGTGGCCATAAGCCCGCTGAACATGGCCACTATAAGCCCTGTCCCCCTGGCGATCACGCTGTCAACCGGGGTAAAGGCCATGACCAGCGGGGTAAACAGCACTCCGCCGCCGATGCCGCCGATGGTTGCCAGGATGGCAATCAAGGTACTGGCAGCAAAAAAACCAAACAGCCAACCAAAAAGATGGCCGCCCGGCATACCTCCCTCAGGCGTAGGCACCACTGCTGCAGCCACGGCTATTATCAGATAGGAAAGCACCGCAGCCACAAGCAGGATGTTCAACTCCAGCCAGGGCGACTTCAACATTTTCGACATAAGACTCCCCTCCCTTCTGTGAAATTTTGCTCAATACTTAAATGACTATGACAACCAAACCTTCTGTAAAATTTTTCTCATATTTAAAAACAGTTAGATTAGTACTTGCATTTAACAAATAAAGCTTATCATCTTCCCGGCACTGTTTCCGGGCAATCTTTGGATAGTAAGATTTTTTACCCTGAGCTGGACAGCTCAGAGAGTTTTTTTAGTGATTTGGCTTTACTGGCTAACTTATTTTAATATAGTTTGCAACATAAATATTTATTTGTCGCAAATTGCAATCTGGAAGTGTGAGTCTACAAACAAGCAAAGATTGCCGCTATTTGTTGCCGCTATCTGATTGACAGCCCTGAAAAAAATCATTTACCAATCTACTTCATCCAACTGACAAATTAGGTTCCAGAATCATGCAAAAATTCAAGAAATTCTTTGAAGGACCTCCCCGGGGAAAGGACGACAAAAAGGTGACCATAGAGGGCCCCATGGGAGGAAACAGGTGGACATGGGTTGTGGAGTCCGGACTGTATTCCGTGGGCCTGGAATCGGCAATCCATTTCTACGACTGCCCCGAACCCTTATCCCGGATCTCCAACCGGATGCATAATCTGCTCATAAAGATGGGCCTTCCTGGGACTTTTGTGGACTGGAAAACAATGTCCAACTATCGAGTGTGGGAGATGGTCAAAAAAAACAAGACCCCGCTGGTCCTCAGCCTGCAAGGATTGGTGGACCAGAAAACTGTGCAGGATATCCGTGAGCTCCATCCTCTTGTCCGGATAATCTACTGGTGGGGTCCCCCTGTTAAGCGGGAGGACCAGATCCAGAGAATCATGGAAATGGATGGGGTAGTGGATGTTCTGGGCCTGTCTTTTAAAAAAGACGTGGAGCGGTTGCGTTCCAGGAGCGCCAGGAATGTGGTGCATTTGCCCTTTGCTGCCTGTCCCTACCATCACAACCTTAAAGTTAATACTACATCCAGAACGCGCCGCAAGTACGGCAGGGATGTAGTGCTCATTGCGCCTTTTGGGGAGTATGAGGAAGAGCTGATCCGACGTATCAGCGAAGCCCTGGGGCAGAAGGTGGATGTATGGGGTCCTGGATGGTCGGACAACCAGTGGGTTAGATCCAACGGTCTGATCTTTACTCCCCGCAACCTGGAGGCCTATGCCTCGTCAACAATAGTTCTCAACCCGCACGGACATGACTTTATGGAACACAACGGCCTGAATCCGGCCTTTTTTGAAATTCCCGCCGCCGGTGGGTTTCAGATAACAGAGGATCAACCCATTTTGCAGGAAAAAGCCTTTGGCGAACATGTGGTCACTTTTCGAGATTCCCGGGAGCTTGCCGATAAAGTTCGCTATTATCTACATGATCAGGGAGCTAGGGAAACCCTCCGCACCAGGCTGCAAAACCACATCCTGGAGAAGGAAACCTATGGCCACCGCTTTTATCACCTCTTTGATTCCATGCAAATTTCTGGATAATCCTCTTTTTCACCCCCTTTGAGGTGACTGCAAAAAACGAACCCCTAACTGTAATTATCTTTTGAAATCATACTCAACTTTCATGCCTGCACTGCTGAATAGACTCGCAAAGTCATGCCCCGAGTTTACCCGGTTCAACCTTATCCCTTTTAACTAGGGGCGGCCATCCTGCTGGACCTGCTCTGAAACTTTATTTTTGGTTCAAAGATAATCTCCTGGATTCTGTACCCGAACCCACTTGCGCAGGTCCTTTATAGAAATGTTTACAAATGCACAGAAACTCAAGTGAGTGCAGGGTTGCACTCGCATCATCACCAATCCATGTGCTTTACCAAAAAAATCATTGAACTGAATGTGCAAAAAATCATTGCCTTATAAATTGACAAATGGTATTAGGTTTTAAAAATAACAAAGAGCTGAAGTTTTTAGGCTACTCGGGACCTGGCTAGATGCAAAAAAGTTGCTTCAGGAGGATACGTTCCCGAATTATTCCTTCCAAAACGCTGATTTGAACTGCATGAAATCATGGGTACTAATTTTTCAGAGCCAAAAAAGCTTGCTTTATTCATGATAATGAATTATTTAGTTCGTGATTTCACAAAGAACTGCTGAACAACCCATAAACGGTTCTTTAATCCTTTTTTGGTGTAGTTCTTTGAGGCTTGGATAACGGATGTTGAACTTAAAACCCAAGGAGTTTGCAATGTCTTTGAGAATGACTACGCCTCCCCCCCATGGAGGAAGAATTGAAGAGAGGGTCGTAAGGGATCCCGAGTTGGCCAAAAAGCTGGCCAAGGGTTGCCCGTCCTACGAGATCAAGCCCACTCTCAGCGACAAGGGCGTGCCTGTACGCAACGTATACCGGGAAATCATGTCCGTGGCCTACGGATTCTTCAGCCCGGTGGAAGGCTCCATGAAACAGGCAGAGGTGGAGAGAGTGCTCAAGGAAAGAAGGCTGCTCAGCGGCTGGATCTTTCCCTACCCCATTGTTTTCGACATTACCGAAGAAGATTTGAAAGAGTTGGGCGTTTCCGCCGGGGACCGGGTCCTACTCAAGCTTAAGGGCAAACCCTTTGCCATCTTGGATGTGGAGGAAGTCTGGCGAATCCAGGACACTGAAAAACTGGCCAACCGCGTTTTCGGAACCCCTGAGGACAACCCGGAAGTGGTTCAGGAAGCATTCAACGAAAAACATCCCGGCTGGGTCATTTACAAGAGTCTCAACCCTGTGGTTCTGGCCGGGAAGTACACCATTATCAACGAACCCAAGTTCAAGTCTCCGTTCGACCGCTTCTGGTATCCCCCGCTCCAGTGCCGCGAGGAATTCAAGAACCGGGGCTGGACCACAGTTATCAACCACCAGACCAGAAACGTACCCCACGTGGGCCACGAGCACCTCATGAAGAATGCCGCCTATACCGGCGACATCGAGCCCTGCCACGGCATTCTGGTCAACGCTATCATCGGGGTGAAGCGCAAGGGGGACTATCCGGACGAAACCATCCTGGAAGGCCACGAAGCTGTAAACAAGGGCGGATACATCAAGCCGGAGCGGCACATGGTTTCCTTCTGCATGTGGGACATGCGCTACGGAAACCCCTTGGAATCCATGCTGCACGGCATCATCAGACAGAACATGGGCTGCACCCATCATATGTTCGGCCGCGACCACGCAGCAGTGGGCGACTTCTACGACGAATACGCCACCCAGACTCTGTGGGATAAAGGTATTCCCAGCTTCGGCTTCGACCGTTCCATTTGTGATGTGGAATACGGGCTGCACATCAAGCCCCAGAACATGAGGGAATTCTGGTACTGCCCTGTCTGCCAGGAAATCGCCTACAGCGAATCCTGCGGCCACAGCAAACAGAAGGAGAAGTTCAGCGGCAGCTTCATCCGGGGCATGGTCGGGGAAGGCATCTATCCTCCCCGGGTCATCTTCCGCCCCGAGGTCTACCAGGCCGTGGTCAAGTGGTGGAAGCAATTTAACTTCCCCTTCTGCAACCAGAATTACGTAATCCAGCAGGACAAGAATCTGGAAGTGGACCTTCCGGACCTAGACGTCTAACTAAGCACCCAACCTTTAAGGAGGGATTGAAATATGTCCAAGATATTCGTGGTTCTCCTGGACGACAAGCGCATGGAAGCCCTCAAGGGCAGCGGCCTGGAGGACAAAATAGATTACATGTTCGGCGGCAATCTCAGGGCAATCACCATGGAGATTCCGGACGAAAAGGCCAACGACATCATGAAGCACTTTGATACCGCCCGGACCGACTCCCGCGGCGCTATCACGGATACACCCCTGGCATTCAACCGCACCTTGTTTGAGGAGATTGCCAAGGCCAAATCCCTAGGCCCCGAGGTGGTGGACAGCACCTTGGCCAGAGCGGACGAAATCAAAGAATTGGCTGCCAAGGAGTCCGACTACCTGCCGGCTCCTGAAATCTAAAACACACCCATCCTTTAAACCGGCATGCCGGGGTGTTCCTTCCCCGGCATGCGACAAAAAAACAAAATTTTCACAGAGTTAGAAGAACAAATGTTTTTCTTGACAAAGAAATTTTGAACTTGATAATTGAATTTTGTTTATTATTGGACAATAGAATTATTTCTTAGTCTAAGAATAAAAAGGGGTTGAAGGCCCGGGGTTTTCAACCTGGAATATCCCTAACTAGGGATTGTGGTGAGTGGGTGTTAAAAACGTAACAACCAAGGAGGATCGCTATGCCAACTTTTGTAATTCCTGAAAAATGTGATGGCTGCAAAGGCGGCGAAAAGACTGCCTGCATGTACATCTGCCCCAACGACCTCATGATCCTGGATCCAGAGGAAATGAAGGCCTACAACCAGGAGCCTGATGCTTGCTGGGAATGCTACTCCTGCGTCAAGATCTGTCCTCAGGGCGCGATAGAGGCCCGGCCCTACGCCGACTTTGCACCCTTGGGCGGAACAAGTATCCCCATGCGCAGCGGCACGGACATCATGTGGACCATTCAGTTCCGCAACGGCAACATCAAGCGTTTCAAGTTCCCCATCCGGACCACGGAAGAGGGATCCATCCAACCCTATGAGGGTAAGCCTGAACCCGGAGATTTGGACAACGAGCTACTCTTCACCATGACCGAGCTTCCCAAGCCCAAGCAAGTCCTGAACAAGAAGGTTGAGGTAAAGAATCCGGATTACACCGAGACCTGGACCAACCCTGCCTTTGGAAAATAAGTTCCGGGCTGAAACGAAAACGGTTTAAACCGCCAAGGAGGTACTTTTATGGCCGTAATTCCTTCCAAAAGTCAAAATATAGGCATCCCGCTGGCCGAGCCCGAAATCCAGGAAATCAACACCGACTGTCTAATTGTAGGCGGTGGTATGGTCGCCTGCGGGGCTGCAGTGGAAATCAAGAAATGGGCAGACAAACACGGGGTGGATTATCTGCTGGTAGATAAGGCTTCCCTGGAGCGCTCCGGGGCAGTAGCCCAGGGTCTCTCCGCCATTAACACCTATCTCGGGGAAAACACTCCGGATGACTATACCCGGATGATCCGGAACGATCTCATGGGTGTGGTGCGCGAGGACCTGATCTTCGATCTGGGCCGGGTAGTGGACGATTCCGTGCACCTGTTCGAGGAATGGGGACTGCCCCTGTGGTGCAAGGACGAAAACAACAAGAACCTGGACGGAGCTACCGCCAAGAAGAAAGGATTTGCCGTACGCAACGGTTCTACCCCGGTACGCACCGGTCGCTGGCAGATCATGATCAACGGCGAGTCCTACAAGGTTATTGTAGCAGAGGCAGCCAAGAACGCCATCGGGGAAGACAAGTACATGGAGCGGATCTTTGTGGTCAAGCTCCTCATGGACGCCAACGAGCCCAACCGGGTAGCCGGGGCCGTGGGATTCTCGGTACGTGAGAACAAGGTATATGTTTTCAGGGCCAACGCCATACTGGTAGCAGCTGGTGGTGCGGTTAACGTGTACCGCCCCCGTTCCCAGGGCGAGGGCATGGGCCGTGCCTGGTATCCGGTATGGAACGCTGGTTCCACTTATACCATGTGCTCCGAGGTGGGCGCGGAAATGACCATGATGGAGAACAGGTTCACCCCTGCCCGCTTTAAGGACGGATACGGTCCTGTGGGTGCCTGGTTTCTCCTGTTCGGCTCCAAGGCCTTGAACGCTGATGGTGAAGACTATGTCGCCAAGAACAAGGACATGATCAAAGAGTACCAGGATCTGGGTTACGCAGTGGGCAAAGTGGTTCCTGCCTGCCTGCGCAACCACGTAATGCTCAAGGAAATGAAGGAAGGCCGCGGGCCCATATACATGGATACCGCCACCGCCCTGCAGGAAACCTTCAAGGAGCTCTCCAAGAAAGAACAGAAGCACCTGGAATCTGAGGCCTGGGAGGACTTCCTGGATATGTGCGTGGGACAGGCCAACCTCTGGGCTGCCTTGAACATCGAGCCCGAAAACGTAAAGTCCGAGCTCATGCCCACAGAGCCCTATCTGCTGGGTTCCCACTCCGGATGCTGCGGTATCTGGGTTTCCGGGCCGGACGAAGACTGGGTGCCTGACGAGTACAAGATCAAGGCAGCCAACGGCAAGGCCTACAACCGCATGACCACTGTCATGGGCCTGTTTACGGCTGGAGACGGCGTGGGTGCATCCGGGCACAAGTTCTCCTCTGGTGCGCACGCAGAGGGCAGAATCGCTGCCAAGGCTATGGTCCGGTGGTGCGTGGATCACAAGGACTTTAAGCCCACACTGAGACAGTCCCCTGAAGATCTGGCCAAGGAAGTTTACCTGCCCTGGTACAATTACGAACAGAACAAGGATCAAACCACCGCCCCGGACATCAATCCCAAGTACATCACTCCGCGCAACTTCATGATGCGTCTCATGAAGTACACCGACGAATACGGCGGTGGATGGTCCACCTACTACATGACTTCCGAGGAATATCTAAAAGTGCTGAGCAATCATTTGGACATGCTGCAGGAAGACTCCCTGAAGCTGTGTGCCCGTGATCTGCACGAACTGCTCCGGGCCTGGGAGAACTACCACAGGCTGTGGACCGTTCGTCTGCATACCATGCACATCCGGTTCCGCAAGGAAACCAGGTATCCCGGGTTCTACTACCGCTCGGATTTCATGCACTTGAACGAGGACGAATGGTACTGCTTCACCAACTCCAAGTATGATCCTGAAAGCGGAGTAATGACCTTCTTCAAGAGACCCTACATCCAGATCGTACCCTTTGAATGGGATAAGGAATAAACAATACGGCTGCGGGTCACAAGGCCCGCAGCCTTTTTTATGGTCTAAGTCCGAGCTGAACTCAAAGCGGGTTTAGTTTGGCCTTAGGCCATTTGCGAAAGATCAGGCAATAAATCAGGGAGGATTGACAATGTCCAACAACAGCATCCTAGTTATCGGCGGCGGATTCAGCGGGATTACCAGTGCGCTGGAAGCCGCGGAGGTCGGACACGAGGTTTTTATAGTGGAACAGGAACCTTATCTGGGAGGACGGGTCTCCCAGCTTAAACACTACTTTCCCAAACTGTGTCCCCCTACCTGCGGCCTGGAGATAAATTTTCAGCGGATTCGAAAAAATCCCAACGTGCATTATTATACTCTGGCCCAGGTTACCCAGGTCTCAGGAAGTCCTGGAAATTACGAGGTGAAGGTCAAATTAAAACCCAGGTTTGTTAATACCAACTGTACTGCTTGCGGCAAATGTGCAGAGGTCTGCCCAGTGGAGCGAGATAGCGATTTCGACTTTGGCATGGGCAAAACCAAGGCCGCGTACCGGCCCCATCTCATGTCCTTTCCTATGCATTACGTTATAGACGAGCAGGTATGCGAGGGCACGGCCTGCTCCAAGTGCGTGGAAGCATGCGAGTACCAGGCCATCGACCTGGAAGAAAAAGAGAGGGAATTCACCCTGAACGTAGGATCCATAGTAGTTGCCACGGGATGGAAGCCGTACGACGCTTCCAAGCTGACCAATCTTGGGGGCGGGCAGATTCCCAACGTTATCACCAACATGCAGCTGGAAAGACTTGCTGCTCCTGAAGGGCCTACAGATGGAAAGATCATGCGCCCCTCGGACGGCCAAGAGCCCAAGCGGATAGCATTCGTTCAATGTGCAGGTTCCAGGGACCAAAACCATCTGGACTACTGCTCCTATATTTGCTGTATGGCCTCACTTAAACACTGCACTTATCTCCGGGAGCAATATCCCGAGGCGGAAATAGTGATATACTATATAGACTTGCGTGCTCCGGGAAGATATGAAAATTTCCTGAACCGGATACAAGAAGATGAAAAAGTGCAAATGGTCAAGGGTAAAGTGGCCAATATTAGAGAAGATACCTCCACCGGGGACTTGATTGTTACCGCAGAGGATATCATGGAAGGAGTCAAACAGGAGGAAACTTTCAATCTGGTGGTACTGGCCACTGGAATGCAGCCCTCCATAAATGTGGACGGCTTGGCAATTGATGTTCCCAAGGATGAATCAGGTTTTGTCACAGGCGGGGAGGAAAAAGGCATCTTTCCTGTTGGGTGCGCCAAAATGCCGCTGGATGTCATGACCTCGGCCGAGACTGCAACAGGCGCGGCCCTGAACGCCATACAAACGGTTAGGAGGTAAGTCACGATGGCTAACAACAAAACAGGCGTTTATATATGCACCGGTTGTGAAATCGGTAATAATGTGAACATGGAAAAGGTCACCGAGTACATTGACGAGGAATGTTCTCCGGCAGTAATGAAGCAAAATCCCGTTCTTTGCAGCAAGGAAGGCGCAGCCCAAGTTCAGCAGGACATAGACAGCGAAGGTTTGAATACCATTTGTATCGCTGCTTGCTCTCCCCGCGTAAAATGGGACGTTTTTAATTTTGGACCCAACGTCCTGGTGAGCAGGGCCAACATCCGAGAACTGGGAGTATGGTCCTTTAGGGATCCAGAACTGGGAGAACCCGAGGATGAGGACTTGGCTGACCCTCTTACTATGCTGGTAAGGGACTATATCCGCATGGGTGTGGTTCAAGCGGAGAAGTGCGCTTACCCGGAAAGCGAAATAGTGGAACCCAGCAATACCATAATGGTAATGGGGGGAGGAGTCACCGGCTTGAATGCTGCCTTGAACTGCGCCCGAACCGGTTACGATGTGGTGCTGGTGGAAAAGCAGGATAAGCTGGGCGGTTTCGCTGCCAATATGTACAAGCAGATCCCTTCCAAGCATCCTTTCACCCAGGCCCAAACTCCTGAAATCGGAGATTTGATCCAAGAAGTGGAAAGCAACGACAAAATAAAGGTTTTAACCAAGTCCCAAGTACAGAGCATTCAAGGAGCACCCGGTCAATACACTGCCACAGTGAAAACTGGAGATGAGGAACAAGAGCTTAGCATTGGCTCCGTGATCCTGGCCACGGGCTGGAAGCCCTACGACGCTTCCAAGCTGGATCACCTGGGCTACGGCAAGATCAAGAACGTGGTTACCGGCATGGAGCTGGAAACCATGGCCAAGGAAGGCAAAATGCAGAGGCCCTCGGATGGACAGCCCATTCAGAGCGCGGCATTCATCCTCTGTGCCGGGCAAAGGGATCCGGAGCATCTGCCATATTGTTCCTCGGTGTGCTGCATGACCTCCTTGAAACAGGCTCAGTATATCAGGGAGCAGGGCGACGAGGCCAAGGCCTACGTATTTTACAAGGATATGCGGACTCCTGGTCTGTACGAGAATTATTACCGCGAGGCCCAGGATGATCCCGGGGTATTCTTGACCAAATCCCAGGTTCAGGATGTTCGGGAGGAATCGGACGGAAAAGTCGTGGTACAGGTAACCGACACCTTGCTAGGTGAGGATCTGGAAGTCGCAGTGGACGTAGTGGTACTAGCCACAGGCATGGTTCCAACCACAGCCGATGATCCCGTGCTTAATCTCCAATATCGTCAGGGAGAAGGCTTCCCGGATATAGAGCTCATGAGTGGCTATGCGGACTCCAACTATATCTGCTTTCCATACGAAACTAGGCGAACAGGGATCTATGCTGCAGGCTGTGTCCGCCAGTCCATGTCCATTGCTACAGCCAAGGATGATGCCGCGGGAGCAGCCCTAAAATCCATCCAGTGCCTGGAATCAGTGAACCGGGGAGTTTCAGTGCATCCTCGTTCCGGAGATCCCACGTATCCCAAGTTCAACATGGTTCGCTGCACCCAGTGCAGGCGCTGTACAGAGGAATGTCCCTTCGGTGCTTTGGACGAAGACGAAGAGGGCACACCCAAGCCCAACCCCACCAGGTGCCGCAGATGTGGTACCTGCATGGGATGCTGCCCGGAACGAGTGATCTCTTTTGACAACTACAGCGTGGGCATGCTCAACGATATGATCGGATCCATCCAAGTGCCTGAGGACGAGGAAGAAGGCGGATATCGGGTTCTAGTTTTTGTTTGCGAAAACGATGCTTATCCCGCTTTGGACATGGCAGCCATGCGCCAAAACAAGTGGGCTTCAGCAGCAAGGTTTGTCCCAGTACGCTGCTTGGGATCCATAAATACCCAATGGGTTGCAGAGGCCATGAGTAAGGGCATAGATGGGGTGTTGTTCCTGGGATGCAAATATGGAGATGATTACCAGTGCCATTTTGCCAAGGGAAGTGAGCTTTGCAACACACGCGTGGACAACATAGGCGAAACCCTAGAGCGGTTGCAGATCGAATCCGAGCGGGTTCAGCAAAAACAAATATCCATAGATGAATACGATCAACTGCCCAAAATGATAGACGATTTTCTGGAAGAAATAGAAGGATACGGACCAAATCCATACAAGGGATTCTAGGAGGTTATAAATGGCAACAAGAATCGATCCCAACGTACAATTTATCCGGGAGATGCAAGCTGCCGGAGGCGAGTCCCTGAAAAAATGCTATCAATGCGCAACGTGCAGCGTAATTTGTCCTCTCTCTCCCGACGACACACCGTTTCCCCGGAAGGAAATGGTTTGGGCTCAGTGGGGACAGAAGGAAAAGCTGGTCAATGATATCGACATTTGGCTGTGCCACAATTGCGGGGAATGCTCCGATTTGTGCCCCAGGGGAGCCAAACCCGGGGATCTTTTGGCTGCATTGCGCAACATGGCTTACAAGTCCATGGCCAGACCAGCGGCCCTGGGAACATGGATGAGTTCTGCCAAATATCTGCCCATTCTGTTTGCCATACCTGCGGTTCTATTTCTGATTGTCTGGGCGATAACAACCGGTCTGACCATACCGGACGGGGAAATAGTTTTCAGCAAGGTATTTCCTACCCTGCAGGCCATTGACCCCATCTTCATCCTGACCGTGGTATTTGTAGTGTTCACTTTTGTCTACTCCGTGGGCAGAATGCTTTCCTCGTTCAGGGAAGTAGGTCCGGTCCCGGACGAGAACTCCCCCAGTCTTTTAAGGGCCTTGGGCGGGGTGATAAAGGATGAAATTCTAACCCATACCAAGTTCAAGGATTGCGAATCAAATAAGGATCGCTATACCGGCCACTTACTTATTTTCTACAGCTTTATCGCCCTGTTTATTGTTACTGCCTTTGTAGCCACCGCCTATTGGGCGGACAAATTCGGAATAATCGAATTTGCCACTCCCATGGCTTTGTGGAACCCAATCAAAATTCTAGCCAATGTTGGCGGCATCGCTCTGATTATTGGACTGGTCTTGGTCACCAGGAATCGATTGAACGCAGATCCCCAGAAAACTGTTAACTCCTTTTACGACTGGTACCTGATCGGCGTTATCTGGGCGGTAACTATTACCGGTTTTCTGGCTCAGATCTTCAGGGTGGCGGATGCAGCTGCACTTGCCTATATTGTCTACTATCTGCACCTGGTTACTGTATTCATGCTCTTTGCTTACCTGCCCTGGTCCAAGCTGGCTCACCTGGTATACCGCACCTTTGCCCTGGCCTACGCCAGGCAGGTGGGTAGAACCACCACCCCTGTCAGGGAATGATATCCGACTAAGCAGGACATAGAATAAACCATACAAAGCCCCTTTCTCCAGGAAAGGGGCTTTTTTTAGCTCCTTTAAACATGCTTGCCAAGCTAAGGACTGGAATTTTTAACACCTTGTAATACATGGTGAATTGTTGCAACTGACCATTAACTGATAACCTGTAACCGATAACGCTTAACTCTCAAGTGATTCGTGTAACTATGGAATATGTATTTGCCCTAAGTCCATTTTCTAGATATAAAGCATATTCGATGTTAAACATATAAACCGGGACTATTATGGATTTTACCTTTCTTTGCCGTAGCGCCCCGCCAAAAAACGGCCGCAGAGTGGCCATAATCGGAGCTGGTCCTTCGGGCCTTTCAGCCACTGGATATTTAGCCTGTGCAGGGTACCATCTTGAAGTCTATGACAAGCTTCCCAAGGCTGGAGGGCTTATGGTTTTCGGGATACCCGGGCACAGGATAGATCCGGAAAACATTGCCCAAGGCGTAAAAAAGATGGAACAGGAGTTCGGGGTGGAATTCATGCTCCGTACCAAGATTTGCGGTTCCGAGCCCATGCACGAAGAAACCGGGGACAAAATGGCCTACACTTATAAAAGCCTGGGCGGAAGGGTGGAAGATAACGATGCAGTCCTTATCTGTACCGGCACTTGGAAATCCAAGGGCATTAATATCCCAGGAAGCCAATTACCCGGGGTTTATTCCGGGTTGGAATTTTTGTTTCCGGTCCGGGCAGCAAGGTACGAAGTTTCCCAGGAAGATGTACCCCAGATCAAGAACAAAAAAGTTGCGGTTATAGGGGCGGGTTTCACTGCAGTAGACGTTGCTCATACAGCCCTTTCCGAAGGAGCGGACAAGGTATATCTATTATACCGCAGAACCAGGCATGACGCACCTTGCGGCAGCCTGGAGGTAAGCGTATTGGAAAACAAGGGAGCTACTTGCCTGGAAAAAGCAGCACCTGTAGAAATCCTGGGCACTGAAAAGGTAGAAGGCATCAAGTTGGCACCCTGCGAGATGTCCCAGCCCAACCAGGCCGGGAAATGCAAACCCATTATCCAGACTCAGAAAAGCTACACCCTGGATGTAGATATCGTAGTAGCAGCGGTGGGCGAAATGGGAACCCCGCCCTTTGCCCACGATCTGGGCTTGGAAAATGTACGCAAGGGAGAGGTCAAATGGCTGCAAATGACCAAGTTGGATTCGGTTTTTGTAGCCGGGGACGTACTAACAGGTCCCAGCCGTATTGGAAAAGCCGTGTACAGCGGGCTCAAGGCCGCCAAATCCCTGGATGAATGGCTCACCCTTAAACAGGAAGGCCGTTTGGACGAATTCCAGGAAGAGTTAATCCGCAAGGAGGATCTACGCTAACAATGAAAACCTTGTATCTGGATTACAGCAAATGTATCGGCTGTGGTACCTGCGAGGCAGTATGCAAGTTTGTATATACAAATCCCAGAATCATAATGACCAGGACCACGGATGGATGGTGGGTGCCGCTTTACTGCCAGCATTGCCAGGATCCCAAGTGCATGAAGGCTTGTCCAAGAAAGGCTCTGTACCGGGACCAGGACTCGGGAGCTGTGCTTTTAAAGTCCGGTGTGTGTCGGGAATGTGACAGTAAGAACTGTCTTATGGCCTGCCCCTACGTGGCCATGATCTGTACCGGTGAGCAGGACCCGGTTACCAAGTGCGACCTGTGCATAACCAGAGGCGACCTGGGCCCGGCCTGCGCTTTAATGTGCCCGTGCAATGCCCTTATGCTGGTGGATCGCGAGAACCTGGAACATATCCAGACCCCGGAAGCAAAGCAGGCCTGGGAACGCGTGCGCAACCATATCATCTGTCCGGAATGCCCCACCACTTAAATCCGGGCAAGATTCCTCTTTGTATAGCTTGGGTTGAGTTAGGCCATGAATACTATTCACCATATTTTACCCAAACAATTTACTCACTGAACAATCAAAAGCTCTCGTGCAACCCTCTGGATTTAACCCATTTTCTAAACTGCAAACCCCCAGGTGTACATAGGGTATAACTATTTGAAATAATAAAGCTTTGCCTTCAACTATTAACAATTAACCGATAACTTTTAACTCTCAAGTTACTATGCAGCAGCCTTCTCCGGATGCCCACCTCATTCCAAGCTTAACCCCCCTTTAATCTCAAAGGCCCCTGAAACCCAGGAAACACGTATCCGGGACAGCTTGGCCCCTGTTCCCAGCCCATGGAACATCCAAATCCCATCCGGATATCGAGTTCCTGGCCCAAACGTGTGGCCCGCATCTTGCTAGTATCATGGGACAAGAAAAATCTTCCGCTAAAAACTGAACACTCGGGAACAACTTAGCGTCCCATTCAAGGAATACCCCATGCCACAGCCACAGGATAACAATACTTCCCCCTTCAATTTGCCCGGGAGGGAAGAAAGCACGGAGAGCAAGGGATCCTGGGCAGTACCTTGGTCGGATCTGATGCTGGTCATGTTTATTCTTTTTTTGGTTTTGTTTGCCTTTCATGCCAAGGAAGAGCTGGTCCGGGTCCCGGTAACTCCTGCTCAGCCGTGGAGCAATACCGGACAGCAACAAAACAGCCACCTGAACCTGGAGAGCTTATACGGCAAGGCCCAGGAAAAATTGGACAACCCAGGCGCCCCCATCCGGGTGGAAATGAGCCAGCAGGGCAACTTGTTGATCTCACTGTTCGGCAAAACCTTTTTCGAACCTGGCAATACCGAGCTAAATCCCAATGCCCATGAATATCTCGGCCAGATAGGCGAAATTGTCTCCCTGGCACAGGGCGAAGTTATGGTAACGGGTTATGCAGCCTCCGGGGAAGAAGCGTTAAAAAGCAGGCAAGGCCTATTGGAAGTATCAGCCCTGCGCGCGGCCAGGATAGGCCAGACTTTGGCAGATACTTCCCAACTGAGAAAAGACAAATTGATCATCCAGGGGCACGGCTCATCCATGCCCCAGGTTCCCAGAAACACCCCTGGTGGAGAAGAGTTGAACAGGCGGGTGGAAATAAGGATCGGCAGCTCCGGGTGATTCATAAAAATGTCTTCATTCAAAATAGTTATAATGTAACAGGAGTCTTCTATGATCAACAAAACCCTGAGCATGGGATTCATATTCTTTCTGCTTTTTGGGTCCGCCTTCCTCATTTCCGGAGAACCCTGGATCTACTTCAATGCCACCGCCTTTTTGGTGGTCACATCCGGGACTCTGGGAGCGGGGCTTTTGAGCTCCGGTCCCTGCAGGATTAAAAAGGCTCTCAATTTCGCTTCCCAATCCTACAGCGAGGACAACCCAAACCGAGAACGCAAGCTGGTGGACACCCTCATGAGCCTGGGGCATCTACACCGCAGGCACGGCATCATAAACCCGGAAAGCGTAATCGACATAAGCCCTGTTGCTTCCCAGGGGCTGGAACTGGTCAAGGACGGTTATTCCGAAAAGGAAATCAAGGAGATCATGGGCGCGGACTCCCAGTCCCATGCACTATCCAGGCGGGAGCTGGAAAGGGTGTTCAGAAACATGGCCTCGTACGCACCTTCCTTCGGGGTAGCAGGCAGCGTTATCGGTCTGGTGGGACTGCTCATGGGGATAGAGGAAACCAGCCTCATCCTGAAACACGTGCCCATCACGCTGGTTTCCACCCTTTATGGCATAATTCTGGCCAACTTTTTGTTTCTGCCGGTTGCGGAAAAAATGCGCCAGGAGAAGGAACGCGAGATCCGGGAAAGGGAACTTATCCTGTGCGCCATGGTCAACATGGTTCGTGGGGCGGATTTCCTGAAGATGCAGCGCATGCTCAATTCCATGGTTCCGGACGCGGCTTCCCGGGTACAGGACCGAGGAGCCTTCAGGCGCATCAATACTGCCCTGCAAGAAGACTCAGCTGAACACAAGGCTTAAGGAAGTGTACCTGCTCCTGGAAAATCAACTCTTTACTATCACCAGCTAACTGGTTATAGTACTAAATAGTGCGCCTGTAGCTCAGGAGGATAGAGCAGGAGCCTTCTAAGCTCTTGGTCGGGGGTTCGAATCCTCCCAGGCGCACCAACCCCTTTATCCTTCCTTTCAACCCCGGCGCTGCTTGCTCGAAACTAAAACAAGCACCTGACTATTCCCGAATCTGTCCCTCGCCCAAGACCACAAATTTAGTAC
>CAZNYT010000047.1:0-17647 GCA_964577315.1 uncultured Desulfovibrionales bacterium | reverse complement strand
TGAAGGTTTGAAAGTACGAAAGTTAAAGGTCCGAAGGTTTGAAAGTATGAAAGTGTGTTTGTTTCCGTGTCTGTGTATGTTGTAGTTAAAAGTTAGAAAGTGAGAAGGTTAAAGGTGCGAAGGTTTTAAGGTTAAGACGCACTCCGTCCCTTTCGGGGACAAGTCGATTTTGGCCCGTACAGGAGAGGTTAAAAGTTAGAAAGTGCGAAGGTTTGAAGGTTAAAGGTATTAAAGTATGAAAGTGCAAAAGTATGAAAGTGTGAAGGTTAACCTGTGTATGTTGTAGTTAAAAGTGCGAAAGTGTGAAGGTTTGAAGGTTAAAGGTTCGAAAGTTAACCTGTGTATGTCGATTAAGACAGAGAGACTCAGAGACTAAGTGACTGAGTGTTAAAAAAGACATTGGGATTAAGCGAATGAGTGTAAGAACTCACCCCTCTCTCCGTCTCTTAGTCTCTCCCTCTCTCCGTCTCTCAGGCACACCTTCCCACCTTCATACTTTCCTACTTTCAAACCTTCACACCTTCCCACCTTCACACCTTCATACCTTCACAATACCACTCAGCCGTTCTCTCCAGTCCCTGCCGCACTGAATATGCCGGGGAATACCCCAGAAGTCTCTCTGCCCGGCTAATATCCGCCAGGGAATGGCGAACATCGCCCGGGCGGAAATCCTGATACTCGGGCAGCTCTTCCTGTGCCCCATGCTCGGTCTGGGCCACCAGATCCCTGATGATGTAAAAAAGCTCGTTCAAGGTGGTGCGCTGTCCAAAGGCCACGTTATATACCTTGTCCAGGGCGGCTGGGTCTTGAACAGTGGCTGCCAGGATGTTGGCCTGGACGCAGTTGTCTATATAGCAAAAATCCCGGCTGGTCTCGCCGTCCCCGAAGATGTATACCTGCTCCCCTGCGGCCAGGGCGGAGAACCACCTGGGGATAACCGCGGCATAAGCGCCTTCCGGATCCTGGCGTCTTCCGAATATATTGAAGTAGCGCAGGCCTATGGTCTGAAAGCCGTAGCACTGCGCGAACACCTGAGCATAAAGCTCGTTCACGTACTTGGTTAAGGCATAAGGAGAAAGGGGGCGACCGATTTCCTCCTCCACCTTGGGCAGACCCGGATGATCGCCGTATGTGGCGCTGGAGGCAGCGTAGACCAAACGCTTTACACCCGCATCCCGGGAAGCCAATAAAATGTTTAGGAAACCGGATACGTTGTTGACATTGGTAAAAAGGGGATCCTCAACGGAGCGCGGAACCGAGCCTATGGCTGCCTGGTGCAGGACGTAATCCGTATCCTGGCAGGCCTGCCTGCAGGTATTTAGGTCACATATGTCTCCCTGGATAAACTTGAACCTCTCCCACTGGGCGGTGCTAAGGGACGTCTGAACATCCTCCAAGTTGTGCCGGTATCCGGTAGCAAAGTTGTCCACTCCCACAACTTCCTGATCCATCATGAGCAAGGCTTCCACCAGGTTGGACCCGATAAATCCGGCCGCACCGGTAACCAGCCATTTCCGCGGATTCCTAGCCAGTTGAGAGAGTATAACCTGGTAACTTTGCATGTGGGTTGTCCTTATGATTATAAAGTAATTGGTCACCGTGGAACCATTTATACAAGTAATATGCCAAGAGGCAGGAATTTAAAGAAAAGATTGCACTCCAGGAAAGGCCATGAGGACAACAAATTCACAGGTTACATGAAAAAAGGTTCCAATTAAAACGATGGTTCTGTGAAACAAAATGCAACATTGAGTAACCTTTTTGCATATGTTGCACAATTATGCATACTCCCAGAACCTCTAGATACATAATCTGTTCAAATGGAACCTGCCAAGACTTGATCATCAGTCACATAGAGCAGATAATCTCTGCAGGTGCTGAATCGGCAATGTGCAAAGGCATCCATCAAGGCCTGCAGCTTGGGGAGGGTTTTATGCAGGTTCACGTAATGCCTGAACCTGGAAAGTGTCGAAATCTGGGTTTGCCTGGGCTGACCCGGATCCACCTCCCAGGGGTGCATGTAGAAATGGTACGCCTCCTGGGTCTTGAGAACCTTTTGCACCGCCTTTCGAAAAACCCTTCCCGGAATCAAACGAAAGAACCCTCCACCGCTGCAAGGGAAACACCTACCCCAAATGCGCAGGTTGCTAAGGGGCAACTCGTAGAATCCCGGGTCCATTTCCAGGGCAATACCCTTCTTGCTGCATCCTGCAGTGTTCAGTTTGCCGTAGCGACTGTTCAGGGCGAAGGAATTATAACTGGCATCGTAGGAGTAGCCCGCCTCCCGGATAACCCCTAATATCCTGGGTGAGATGGAAAAGCTGGGTGCCCGGTATCCATGCACCCTGGAGCCGATAATGTCCTCCAGGCGCTTTTTGCTCTCATCCAGGTCCCTGCGCAGCTCATCCTGGGTTTGATCCGCGCACAACAAATGATTGTCCCCGTGAGAAGCCACTTCGTGACCAGCGGCGCTTATCTCGCGCACCAGCCAGGGCATCTCCCGGGCAATCCAGCCCAGGACGAAAAAAGTGGCCTGCACTGGATTTCCCAGATGATCGGTCCTGGATCCCAGCATCTCCAGGATGCTTTGAGTGTTCCTTTCGATGCGCAGCTCCTGCTCGGACCACTTCTCTAAGGGGAACCAGGGCCGGAGATTCTCCACCTGGAACCAGTCTTCCACATCTATGGTAAGGAGGAAATGGTGCATGGTCTGTGTCTGTCTCTGTCTGTTAAAAGTACGAAAGTGTGAAAGTTATAAGAATGACTCAGAGACTGAGTATTAAGAAAGACTTAGAGACTTAGCGACTAAGAGACTCAGTGCAAAACAAGACTAGAGACTGAGAGGCTGAGTGTAAGAATTCGCAACCCATCTCTTCGTCCCTCAATCGCTTAGTCTCTCCGTCTCTTAGTCTCTAAGTCTCACCGTCTCTCCGTCTCTTAGTCTCTCCGTCCCTAAGTCTCACCTTCTCTCACCTCCCCCTTCCTACCTTCATACTTAGTCAAAAAACTCTGCAGCAGCATCAGGAAAACAAGCCCGAACACAAAAAGAAGCCAACCGGAAAATTCGTGAATAAAGCCTTCAGCCACTACCGAGCCAAAGTACTTGGCCAGAACCGCGGTAGCTATGAGGCGAACAATGTTGCCTACCAGGGCTATGGGTACTGCGGCCAGGAATATGATTAGCTTGGACACGCGCTTCAAGGGGCTCATATAGGCAATCAGTGCGCTCAGGGCGAACAGGGTGGTCAGGGAGCGCAGACCGGAGCAGGCCTCTTCCACCTGAAGGGTTACGTTGGGCAGGTACAGGATATTGCCCTCACGCAGAATGGGCAGGCCCATCATGTCCACCGCTGAGGCCCCGATCTTGGAGGCCATCAGGGCCAGGGGAAAGGCCAACTGGTTCCAAAGAATGGCAGGCAGGGGGATCATGAAGATGAGAAAGAGTATGGGCACCAGCATCTTGCGCGTAACCGCGGTTCCCCAGAACACCAGGGTCAATCCTATAAGAACCGGGATCATGGAACTGGCTTGGAGGAAATACTCGCTGCCCACCCAGGCCACCATGAGCTGCATCAGCCCGGCTAGGATCAAAAGCGTGCCCAGAACTGGCCTGGGGCGGATCTCTTGTCCGAATATCTCCCCTCGCTTATACCAGACCATAAAGGCTGAAATAAACGGTATGAAATAGCCGTGGGAGTAGTTGGGGTTGTTGTCCCAGCTATATGCCAGCTGCAGGATTACCTGGTAATATACCAGGAGGAAACAGAGGCTGAGCAGCCCCAGGGTAATGATCAGGTGCTTGTTTCGCGATATCAGTTCTAACATGTCCGTTCTTCGTGGTTATAAGTTTCTGGAAGGAGGCTGAGCCTGCGCGAGAAAACTATTCCCAACCTCATACTTTGGAACCTTCTTACTTTCATACTTTCATACTTTCGGACCTTTAACTTTCATACTTTCAAACCTTCGTACTTTTAACTTTCATACTTTCACACATTCAAACCTTCATACCTTCACACTTTCGTACTTTCATACCTTTTACATAAAATCACACCCCTGGCAGGTGCTCGTCCAAAAGGGGAATAACCTGGGAAGCAAAATCCTTAAGCTGGCTTAGAGCCTGCCCTTCAGCATCGGATCCGGTGGCTATGAGCCGGATGAAGGCCCCGTCCGTACGGCTGTAGCGGACGGAATCCAGAACCCGGTAGACTCTTTCCCAGTATTCCGAGGCTATTATCCGGGAACGGCACTGATACCAGTACAGGCTGACCTGGTAATCCGATCCCCGTACCAAAAGCATTTTGCGTACAAGGACCTCTTGTCCGTCCGGCAACTGCAAGGCAATGTTCTCGGTGGAAGCAATATCCCACCCGGACCCGGGCATGCAGTTCAGAGGGGAATGGAACCCCTTGTCCCTGTTGTTGGCCCCGAAAAAACTGGCGTAAAAGTTGATTCGGGCATTGCCAGAGCTGTAGTCCCGAAAGGTGTAATCATCCACTCCCAGGAGGGCCGCCTCTGCATCAGAGATTCTCCTGTCGTTTCGCATCTGCCACTGCCCTATCTCACTGGGAAAAAACTCCAAAGATTTCTTGATTTCTGTGTCACCCCCGCTGTCGAAGGAATGCACGAACCCGGCAGTTCCCAAGAGAAATAGGCAGAGAATCAGCACCATCCCCAGCCTGAGACCTTTGCGTTCTTGATTTTTCTGTTTCTGTTGCATGTGAAATTTCCTTAGTTAAAAGTACGAAAGTTTGAAAGTGTGAAAGTACGAAAGCCTGCTAAGCCGTGGCGTGGTTAAAAGTTGATCTGTAACCTGTGTCTGTGCCTGTTAAGAAAGACAGAGAGACTCAGAGACTCAGAGACTAAGAGACTTAGAGACTTAGAGACTTAGAGACTTAGAGACTTAGAGACTAAGAGACTAAGAGATCTAGAGACTCAGAGACTCAGAAACTAAGTGACTTAGAGATCTAGAGACTAAGGTTAGGAAAGACAGAGAGACTAAGTGACTAAGTGACTGAGTGTTAAGAAAGACATTGGGATTAAGCGAATGAGTGTAAGAACTCACCCCTCTCTCCGTCTCTTAGTCTCTCCCTCTCTCCGTCTCTCAGGCACACCTTCCCACCTTCATACTTTCCTACTTTCAAACCTTCCCACCTTCCCTCAATTCAACCTCCAGCCCTGAGGTCTCCAGGTAAGGCTCAAGGTAGCCCGGTTCTCGTAGTATTCCTGTGCCCTGATATTGGAATCCACCCTGCGGTGGTCGTAGCTGAGCCCCAGGCTGGTATGGCGGGTCCACCTGTAGTTCAGCCCAGTTCCTGCACTATAGACATTATCCCTGCGCTCCGGGGTGCGGTCCTTGTATTCGTTGCGGCGGTATCCGGCATTAAGATTCCAATCCAGGTTTTTGCGCAGGGCGTAGGAGTAAGTTCCCCTGCCGTGGTAATAGATGGTAAATCCCTGAGCATCAGCCCCCAGAAGACTCTCGGCATATCCGCTGCTTCCCACTAGGGTAAAGCTTGAACGCCGGCGATCCCAGGTCTTCCGAATGTTGGCATTGAGCATAAATCTATCGTCGTAACCATCATCCTGAATGTCGCGAATATTGTACCCCACTCCTGCGCTCATAGTGCCGTCCCTGGCAAAACGGTAGGTCATGCCTGCTGAAGGTTCGTATACGGTATACCCGGATCTGTCTCCACTGTACCGGACGTGGCTGTGCCTGTACTGGAAATAACCATCCAGGAACTTGGTAAAATTACGCATGAGCCGCACTCTGCCATCCCAATGATTCGAGTTCTCGGATTCCTCATACCTGCCATGGGTATAGCCCGCCCCAACCTGCATACCGTAACTTCGGCTGAACCAATAGGTCATGCCTGCTGTGGGAGAGTGATGTACACTGTCCTCCTCGCCGGGATTATCGTTCCATTCGTGCCGCAAGGAATATTGGACATAAGCAGTATCCCTGGGACCAAACCTATAGTCCAGCCTTGCTCGACCTGTATTTGTATTCCTGGGCTCCCTTCCCCGCCGCAGATCTTCATCAATAAATTCTATTAATTCTTCAGGATAAATATCTTCTATAGCTGGCTCGTAGGGTTGCTCCGTCCGAGTAAAAGAATTGTTCAGGGAAAACGTCAGATGTTTGCGAAGGTCCCTCCATAGCCCCAGATTCACATTGTGGCGCAGGGTATTGTATTCGTCGTATTCGTGATACATGGAATAGCTAGGTCGATACCCCAGGCTAAAACCTTCACCTCTGCCCCGGGCCTGTAGCTCAAGACCGGCGCTCAACACCGTGATCCACTCCGATTCCCGGATATCCCTGGATTGGAAAAGGTTGTCCGTGTATTCCTGCTGAATCCGCAAATTCGGGGCAAGGGTCCACATGGGCCCTGCCCAGACTTGCAAAGGACAGCCCAAAAGAAGCAGCAGAAGCAGTCCGGGCAAGAATATAAGCACATGCATTGAGCATCCTTCTTGTCTGTTAACTGTGTCTTCAGTGGGTTAAAGGTCCGACAGTGCGAAAGTTAAAGGTTTGAAAGTGCGAAAGTTTGAAAGTTAAAGGTTTGAAAGTATGAAAGTGTGTTTGTTTCCGTGTCTGTGTATGTCGACTGTATCTGTGTATGTTGTAGTTAAAAGTGCGAAAGTTAAAGGTCCGAAAGTTTGAAAGTTATAAGAATGACTCAGAGACTTAGAGACTAAGAGACTGAGTGATAAGAAAGATTTTGCCAGAAGTTAAAGGTTTGAAAGTATGAAAGTACGAAAGTTAAAAGTGCGAAAGTGTGAAAGTTAAAGGTCCGAAAGTTTGAAAGTTTGAATGTTAACCTGTGTATGTTTCAGTGCAAGTGTATGTCGACTGTGTCTGTTAAGAAAGACAGAGACTAAGTGACTGAGTGACTCAGAGACTGAGTGTGAGTGTCTGTTGTCTGTGTCAGGGTTGTGGTTAGTAAGGGACCACCAGAGTGTCTCCAGGCCTGATCAGCAGATTCTGTTCCGGCGCATCCCCGGATACGATATCCCGGTAATTAAGATGGATACGCTCTTCCCCGTTATCACCTCGGCGCAACAAGAGCAGACTTTTCTTATCCGCCCAGTCCGTGAATCCCTGAGCCCGGGCCAAGGCCTGTAACAGGGTAAGCTCCTTATCCAGCTCAAACTCTCCCTGTCCCCGGACTTCACCTAAGACATAGTAGGATTTGCTGATCTGGTTCTGGACAATCACGGTAACTTCCGGACCCTCGATAAAATCGCTCAAAGTATTGTGGATCTTTTCTTTCAGTTCCAAGGGAGTCAATCCGGCTGCCTGAACATCGTCCACAAGAGGCATGCTGATCCTGCCATCCACCCGGACCTTGACCTGCCTGCTAAGTTCCGGCTCCTTCCAGATCACTATTTCCAGAATGTCCCCTTTGCCTATAATATAGTAATCCTCCTGATATTCCGCCTGCACCGGAGCAGATAACAGACAAAACAACACCGCACCCATCAAGCACGGAATCCAACTCCTCGGATGTAGCCCACGCATCGTATTTCTCCTTTTAGATTTGTAAAAAGTATAAAGGTTAAAGGCTCGAAAGTTAAATGTTGATCTGTCATCTGTTTCTGTAACTGTTAAGAAAGACTTAGAGACTAAGTGACTAAGCGACTTAGTGACTGAATGTTAAGAAAGACTTTGGGGTTAAGAGGCTGAGTGTAAGAACTCGCAATCCCTCACTCCCTCTCCCCGTCGCTCAGTCCCCCCGTCTCTCCCTCGCTCAGTCTCTCAGTCACTCCCTCTCTCCATCTCACATCCCCTCACCTCGCCCCATGTCCCACCAGTACGGTCTTAACGGTTTTAAGAACGATATAGAGATCGAACACCAGGGAAAGGTTCTTGATGTAGAACAGGTCGTATTCCAGCTTGCGCAGGGCGTCCTCTTCTGAAGCGCCGTAAGGGTAATTGATCTGGGCCCAGCCGGTTATCCCAGGCTTTATAGTATGCCTCTCCCCATAATAGGGCAGCCTTTGCTTGAGCTGCTCCACGAACTCCGGTCTTTCCGGCCTGGGCCCCACGAAGCTCATCTCGCCCTTGAGCACGTTCCAGAACTGGGGCAGCTCATCCAGGCGCAGTTTCCTAAGCACTCGTCCCACCGAGGTAATGCGGGGATCGTTCTCCTCGGCCCAAACCGCTCCGGTGGAAGCCTCGGCATCCTGGCGCATGGTCCGGAACTTGACCACCTGGAAATTGCGTTCCATCTGCCCCACCCGGGTCTGCTTGAAGAATACCGGCCCGGGAGAAGTGGCCTTGACCAGGACAGCTGCCCCGATCTGCAGGGGAGAGCTAAGGATCATACCTGCCAGGGCCAGACAAATATCCACCCCCCGCTTGCTCCATAATATGAGCTTGTACCTACGGAATCCCTCGGAAAAGATCAGCCAGCTGGGAGGGGTGTTCCCGGCCAGGATCTTACCGCTTATGAGCTCGTAAAAGCTCACCCCGTCCAGGATCTTGATCCCGTGCATTTTGCAGTTGAGTAGGGACCGCACTGGAGAGTGTCCGCGGCGCTCTTCCAGGGCCACGATAATCTTGCCTATCCCGTTGTGCAGGGCATACTCGCAGAGCTGGTCATAGCTGTTCCTTTTTTCCACGCCCAATCTATCTGCCAAGCCGGACTTGCCCGGATTGGAAAAAACCGCGCTCACAGTATATCCGGAGTCCAGGTTGGACTGGATTTCGTCTCCGATCATTTCAGCCAGGCGTCCATCCCCTACAAAAAGGATCTTTTCGTTCCAGAACCGTCTTTGGCAGGCGTACTGGTAAATTAGCCTCCAGGAGACCAGGAAAAGGATCATCACGAAGAGCCCGAAGAAAAAGATCCCTTGCTCCAGGATAAGATAGGGGAACAGGTAGTACAGGGCGGCCAATCCCAAACAGGCCACCCCGATAGCCTGCACTATCCGCACGCTTAGCTCGAACATTCTGCCCTTGAGGCGGAAATCGTACAGGTCGTGGTAATACAGGCTGACCTGGATGATCATGGTTATAAGCAGAATCCGGAGCCAAATGTTCATTCGCTCCGGGTCATGGGGCATCTCTGCAGCATAGAACAGAAAGATCACGGACCAGACAGCCAGGAATATCAGGCCGGTCTCCCCGAAAAAGAAAATCAGGTTTCTTATGGGATAATATTTGCTGAACACCTTGAGCATAAATTTCCTGCCGCGGTCTGCATTTATACCGTGGGCGTTTCCTGGCTTTTATAACTGTAACCGTAACTGTATTTATAGCCCTGGGTGCGGTATTTGCTGTAGTACCTGGACTCGCTGGAGTGACCGTTGAAGATGACTCCCTTGAACTTTTCCTTTTTTAAACACTCCAGAGTAGCCTGTACCGATCCTCTAGGGGTGATTCCTTTCCTTATAACCAGAAACACTCCATCCACCTCGTTGGCAATGACCAGGGTTTCCGGAGCCAACTGCACCGGAGGGCTGTCAAATACAACCAGCCGGTCCGGGTAACGGTCCCTGACCTCGGCTACCAAGGACCTCATCCTTTGCGAGGACAGAATCTCTGCAGGCTTCTGTGCGTCCTGCCCCGCAGGCAGCACTGTGAGCTTGTTGATACCTGTCTTGCGCAGCAATCCACCTAAAGGCTCCTTGTCCGTCAAAAAGGTGCTAAGTCCCTTCTCCGGCCGTTCCAGCCCGAATATCCTGTGCACCCTGGGGTTGCGCAGATCCGCATCCACCAGGAGCACGAATTCGTCCAGGCCCTGGGCCAGGGCTATTGCCAGGTTGCAAGCGGTGAATGTCTTGCCTTCGCCCTGGAGGGCACTGGTAATCAGAATGGTCTTGGGCATTCCTCCCTGGCTGGGCCTGACCACCTTGGTACGAAGAAAACGGAACTGCTCTGCAATTGGAGATCCGGGCCGATAAAGGGTCACCAGGTCCTGTGACATTCCTTCAATCAATGAACCCGGCTCAAAAGTCTCTTGTTCCGAATCCGCAACCTGATTCTTCTGTTCCGCCTTTTGCAAAGCCTCAAAGATCTTGCTCATAAATACACCTTGTTATTATTCGTGTGACTGCAGCGAAGTTAAAGGTTTGAAGGTATGAAAGTGCGAAAGTTAAAGCAGTCCGTCTCTCCGCATCTGAGTCTCTCAATCTTTCAGCCATACCTTCCTACTTTCCTACCTTCATACCATCAAACCTTCCTACCTTTTACATTCATACCATCAAACCTTCCTACCTTTTACATTCATACTTTCCTACTTTTATACTATTTCTTCTTCACATAGGGCAAATTGACCACAACTTCGCAATTAAGGACTTGTTCCACTTCCTGCGGGGTATAAAAGGCAGAATCCAGGACCTCCCGCAAGTAACCCAACCCGCATCCCAGCCCCAATCCAAGTACCAGAGCTACAAACATCGATCTACGAGTATCCGGCTTGAAGGGCCTATCCGGGGAGATTGCTGGGTCCACCACCCTGAACTGCTCCCCTTGCTGTCTGCGCTCCATTTGCTCTCCCAACTCGGCATCAAGCTTTCTGCGCAGCATGAGCTGAAATCTGTCATTCACCGCGGAATAATCCCGTTCCAGGTTCTTTAGCTCCAACTCCACTTCCGAAGTTTGCTCTATCCTGTCTTCATAAACCCGGATCTGGTCTCTCAGCTCTCGCATCCTGTCTTCGTTATCAGCAAGTCGCTGCTGCATCTGCTCCAAATGGGCACTGAACATATCCGGGCCAGCAGCAACCGGTTCTTCCACCACAACCGGTTCATGTTCCAGCTCTTCCTCTTCTTCGGCTTGCAGCTGCGCAAGCCTGCGCTTGAGCATCTGGATATCCGGATGCTGCTCTGTGTACCTGCTGCGCAATTCCTTCAAGGTCTCCTCAAGGGAAGATATCTTTGAATTTGTAGCCCCAGAACCGGATTCAAACATCTCATAGTCCGCAAACAGGCTTTGGGTTTGCATCTGGGCCTGGCTCTGGGTTAGTTGAATCTGTTGCCTGATTGTCTGGGACTGATCCTCGGTTCTATTCAGCTCCTCCTTAAGCTGACTAAGCATATTCATGTTAGAGCGTAGCTGGCTAGGCAAACGGCCCATATTTCGTCGTTTGAAATCTTCCAGGGCAATTTCCCGTTGCTGCAGCTCCTGCTGCAGACGCTGGACTTCTTGATCCAAAAACCGGGTGGTGCCCATGGCCATCTCTTCCCGGACTCTAAGATTCTGATCGATGAACTGGGAGGCAAGGGCATTGGCAACCTGGGCAGCCACTTGGGGATCTCCCCATTCAAAGCTTATCTCAAAGGCCTGGTTGCGGGCGCGCAGGTTGATATCTATCTTGTTCCTAACATTGCGCACCAACTGCTGCATGGAAGGGGCCTCTGGCTGCTGTTGCCAGGCCGAGGCCTCCCTGAGGCGAGTCATGACCAGAGCTCTTCTCTTGATCTTGGTCATAAGGGTCGGGGACAGGTCCTCCCGGGAGGGGTAGAGCTCAAAGCGCTCGATAATGCTTTCCAGGTTGGTCCGGCTGTGCACCTGCTGTGAAATGGTTTGCAACCTTTTTTGCAGATCATCGGTTACAGTGCTGGGCACGTAGTCCCGGGGTACTCTCTGGGACTCCACCAAAATCAGGGTGGTTGCCCTGTATTCCCTGGTGGTTTGCGTCAAATGCACCGTACCAGCTATCAGGGCCAAAAGGGTCGGAACTACTATCCACCATTTGCGGCGCCAGAACATCTCCAACCAGGGACGCAACTCAATCTTGGGTATCTGCATCATGTTATAAACCGTATTCCTTTATTTTTTTCAGCAAGGATTTGTAACTGGTTTTTAGGGCCTGTGCCGCGATTTTCTTTCTTCCCCCGCTCTGCTGCAGGGCCTTTTTGATGGCCTCGGCCTCTGCCCGGCTCACCTCCCTGTCTACCGCTTCCTTCAAGCAAAGCTTGCCATCCGGGCCAGGCTCCAATTCCCGGGAGTCGTCTCTTTTTTCCTTATCAAGCAAGTCCGGCTGAGACGGGATTTTTTGGAACAGGCTTTTGAGAACGATCTCCTCGCTCTCCATGGCCACCACGGAATTGATGCAGCTCTCCAATTCCCGGACATTGCCAGGCCAATCATAGACCCTTAGAAGCCTGTGCAATTCCCTGGAGGGTCCGGGACAATCCGGCTTGCAGTACTGGATGCGAAACTTGTCCAGAAAGTACTGGATCAATAGGGGGATATCCTGTTTGCGCTCCCTCAATGGAGGCAGATCCAGGCGGACCACTGCCAGCCTGTAATACAGATCCTCCCTAAAGCTCCCGTTTTCTATCGCCTTGTGCAGGTCCGCATTGGTGGCGGCTATAATCCGGGATCTTATCTGTATGCTGGAGGTTCCGCCCACAGGGTAAAATTCCTTTTCCTGCAGCACGTGCAGGAGCTTGGCCTGCATATAAGGGGACATCTCGGAAATCTCGTCCAAAAATATGGTACCTTCCCGGGCTTGTTGGAATCTCCCGGGCTTATCCTGCCAAGCACCGGTAAAGGCCCCTTTTTTGTATCCGAAAAGCTCGCTTTCCAGCAGCTCGTTAGGGACATTGGCACAGTTGAGGTACATGAATTGATTATCCCTGTAATAGGAATTGTTGTGCAGGGACATGGCTGCCACTCCCTTGCCTGTACCGGTCTGGCCGCAAATAAGCACCGAGAGATCGGATTTGGCTACCTTGGCTATTGTTCGGCGCAAACTTTCAATCTGAGGGCTGGATCCGATCAGGAACGGACCCTTGGGCACTTGTTCCGGCAGCGCGTCCTCCTGAATCCTGGGGAGCCAAAGCTTATTCAAGCTTTGAACAAAACCGAGCACATCCAAGGGCCTGCATAAGGCAATCACATTGGTCCCGTTTTTTGCCTTAAAGCCATTATGGGAAATAATCACGCAGGGAACCGAGGGGTCCCAGGACTTTACATCCGGGTAAGGATCCCCGGGATTAAAATCTGGGTGGACAACGATCATGCCTGCCAAGCCGGGAGGTACATTCCTTGGGAACAAGGGGCCATTGCGCACGTGCAATTCGTTCCCTGTCTCCAACAACTGAACCAGGCATTTTATGTATTGCCCGTATTGGTAATCCTGGGAATTAATCAAAATCATGGAGGCTACCCCTGATTCCGGACCTTAAATTGGGATTATGAAAAGGATTTCTCTTTCTATGCTAATTCCATACCAGCATTTAACTTGAAAGTTGGAAGGCAAGAGGTACGGGCTAAGATTAAAACAAGAAAATCAGCACCTTAAGCTAGAGGATGTTATGGACATCGAGAAGGCTGGAAATTCCAGATAAACACAAGGCGAGGCCCAAGAACTGTTTGATTTTTTGACTGCTGGCCTCTGTCTCCTGACTTCTGGCTCCTGCAAAAAAGAATTTTTGCAGACGCATCTAAGCTGGGAACCGGGTATAAAACTCTTCCTTCCCAAGAGAACTTTTTTGCATATATTTGCTTGTGTTTTGCACATAAGTCGCAAAAAATTGCATGCTTTCCTGGAACTGGTGTTCATAATCAGGAAACACCCTTCCCTTCCCAAGACCTATCCTCATCCAGTCTTGCTCCAAGCCGGTTCGGACTCTGCCCCTGATCATATGATTGATATTTCTGATTTCTGTCTTCTGACTGCTGAGGTCTGCAAAACGAGTTCTAGATTGGGAACCAATTTGCAGGAAAGGATGCCTGGACGGAATTTCGGGCAGGACAAGCAAAAAATAAATAGTTCAAATATATGGGATGGATATCTCTGGGATGCTGGGCCCACCTAGCTGGGGTTTATTTTTGGTTTCAAACTTGCACAGACTTTTCAAATGTGAACTCGGCGCGACATTCACCATATTTTAAAACCTGGGAGCTTTTATATTGCTTGGGAGAAAAAGATGAACCTTACCAGCGGCAAAGTGTGGCCACAAGGTTAATATGCAGCACAAACACCATCACACCGAGAAAAGGAAAGAGCCAAGGTTCAGCCTGTCTTTGCCTGCCCTTATATCCGTAGTGCAAGACCAGGAAAACAACATCTATAATATCCATGAGGTTATTATAGAAGACATGAGTCTGCACGGCATGAAATCTATTTCTTCTGAACCTATTCCTCCCGGGGAAGCAGTCCAGGTTAGCTACATCTCCACCCAGAACAGCCAAGAGATTTTGCTTCCGGGACGCATTCAGTGGCAACACCAGGAGGCTAAAAAATACACAGCAGGAATCGAGCTATACCAACAGAACATCTACCTTTTGAGTCTGGAGGAGATCAGTCACAACATTCTTGCAGAAATGAAAGGTTACCAAGAGAGCACCAGTACTCCCAGGGGAGCAGATGTTTTATGTGCAGATTATTTCCATTCCGAGCTGTTCAAGGGCATACTTTACAAGACATTCCATGAGTCCCTGGCGAAACAGATGAACCATATTTCCTGGGACTTAAACCTCTGTGTAGAATATCTAGAAAACCTTTTGAACAACAGCTCGGACAAATTGTCTAAACCCAAAATTCCCCAAGATAAACAGCAAGTCTTAACAGGTATAACACGCGCCAAAATAAATTTCCTGAACATGGTAAATCTTTTTCAGAGCATGCACGAAGAAGACATTTTAAGCGCTAGAAACAGGATAGAGAATGCTTATGAAAGCATCTGCCTTGATAAACAGATTCAACATAGAGTGCTTGCCATACGCAACAAATTGAACTGTCTGGATTGTTTAAACGGAGAAAAATTCAACCTGCAAGTAGCTAAGACCAACAATATTACCAGCTCTGTGTGGAGAGTAAACTTTGGATTGGATTTCTTGCTTCTTTACGCCTGTCAGTTCGTACTTTTAGGCAAATCTTCCAATATTGATATGCTGTTAAGTGAACAAAAAGGAAATATTCTCTTGGATATAAAGGATAACGGAGCAGGAATACTTATGACTGCTCACCCTGAGCTCATGCTAAATACCAACAAAGAAATATTAGTAAGCAGCACCAAGAGCAGTATAAACGACATGCATTTCTGGGACCAGAGACAAATGTGCTGGCTGCACCACATTCTTATGTTTTTCAAGGAGTTCAGCCCCACATTCCTGCTTAGGAACAATCCCGGGAACAACCTGCTCTCCCTGCGTTTAAGGGTTAGTCCAGAAGCCACAAACAAATAATGTATTCCCTAGATATAAGGAGAACCAATATGATCAACACAAAACTATCCTCAATCGTTATCGTCTTTTGTGCAGCAGCCATTATGATCATGGGCCTTCCAGCCTGCAGCAACCCCGAGGACAATTTTGCCAGACACCTGGAACGAGGCCTGCAGAGCTTCGAGGAGGAAAAATTCAGCGAAGCTGAAATCTCCCTGCGCAACGCGTTGCAGATCAACCCTGACCATGCTGAGGCCAACTTTCACTTGGCAGAGATCTATATGAACCGGGGCGAGATAGGTCCGGCCTTTCAACTCTTCCAGCGCACCCTGGATGCAGATCCGGAACATGTCCAGACCGCCCTGCGCCTTGCTGTTATATACACCCTGGGCAACAGGCCCGAGGACGCCTTGGATATGAGCCGCAAGGTGCTGGAGATGGAGCCGGACAACGTTATGGGGTTGCTTATCAACTCCAGGATCCTGGGAGAAAAAGGGGAAATGGACACCGCCCTGGAGCAAGTCCGCAGGGCCATCGAGCTGGAGCCGGACAACATGCAGGCCAGGATGTTTCTTAGCCAGCTGTACATAGCTCAGGGGGATCAACACCAGGCGGAACAGACCCTGATCCGGGCACTGGAGCTGGAGCAGGACACTGCCCGGGCCGGATATCAGCTGGTAGAGCTGTATGCCAGGCAAAACAGGCTCCAAGAAGCAGAAGAGGCCTTGCTGGAAATGATCGAAAACTACCCTAACAACCCCGGGCACAAGATAACTCTGGGCCGCTTCTACCTCCAGACCGGTCAGCCGGACCAGGCGGAAACCTATTTCCATGAAGCTATACAAGTCGACCCCCAGGAACCGGATCTGTACCTGATTCTTGCCCAGTTCTACATCCAGGAGGGCAAAATGGAATCAGCCCGGGATACTTTGCTCCGGTCCCGGGATAACAACCCGGACAAGATCCAGCCCCTGCTCAACCTGGCTGAGCTGTATCAAGGTCTGAACCTACCCCAGCAGGCCCTGGAGTACTATCTGGAAGCAGAAAAAAGTTTCCCAGCGGACGTAAGGCCCAGCATCAACCTGGCTGAGCTCTATTTCCAGAGAAACGAAATGCAGGAAGCGGACTCCAGGATAGAAAAAGTCCTCAAGGAGGATAGGAACGAGGCCCGGATGCTGGTGCTTAAAGCCAGGCGTCACCTGCAGGAAGGCGAGACCCAGCCTTCCCTGGAGGCCCTGGAGCGAGCAGTGCACAACCATCCAGACCATGCGGATGCCCACTTCTTCCTGGCCCTGACCCACCTTGCCCGGGGAGAGACCCGCCAAGGCCAGGAAAGCCTGGACACCGCCCTGAGCCACGATCCGGACCACATGCGGGCCAACCTGCTCCAGTCCGAGCACATGCTTGCCCAGGGCGAGCCAGACAAAGCAAAAAATCATGTGCGCAAGGTTCTTGAGCAGCGTCCCAACATGGGCCGGGCCCACATGATCCTGGGCCAGACTGCCCAGGCCAGGGAAGACTGGAATCTGGCAGAGCAATCCTTTAACCGCCTCCTGGAGCTGGAACCGGAAAATCCGGAAGCCTATCACCACTTGGGACAGCTGCATCTAGGTCGCGAAAACTTCCAATTGGCCCGGGAGCATTTCGCTGCCGGCCTGGACAGGGCGCCTGAATCCCCCTCCCTGCTGCAGGGAATAATCCGGACCCATATGTCCGGAGGAGAGCCTGAACAGGCCCTGGATTTCATCAGGGACAAGCTGCAGGAACATGCGGACAATGCCGGCCTGAGATCCTACCTGTACAACAATCAGGGATTAATCCTTATATCCACGGGTGATCTGGGAGGGGCTGAAGAGGCCCTGAAGCTAGCTGTCCAGGAAAATCCGGAATGGACCCCTCCCTATCAGAACCTGGCCAGCATTTATACCGCCCGGGGCGAGCTGGATCAGGCCATAGATAGCAACCTGGCCCTGCTGGAAAAAAATCCCCGCTCTTTGCCCGTCTTGATGAACCTGGGCGTTCTCCACCAGGAGATCGGGGACATGGACAAGGCCATGGAGTACTACCAAGAACTCCTGGACCTGGATTCGGATTTTGCCCCGGCTGCCAACAACCTGGCCTGGCTCAAGGTGGAAACCGGCGGGAACCTGGACCGGGCCCTGGACCTAGCCCAGCGTGCCAAGCGGCAGCATCCGGATGATCCGGCCATCAGCGACACCCTGGGCTGGATATACGTCCAGAGAGGGGCTTACGCCAGCGCCATAGCCCAGTTCGATGACGCCCTGCGGGCCGCTCCGGATCATCCCAGCATCCGGTATCACATGGCAGTGGCCCAGCACGGCTTTGGCAACCACGCAGAAGCCCAAGTTCACCTGCACAAAGCTCTGGAATCCGAGCAGCCATTCCCGGAAATGGAGGATGCATTGGCATTGATGGAGGAATTGGATTAAAATATTTTGGAGAGAGACCCAGAGACTTAGAGACTTAGGGACTTAGAGACTTAGGGACTGAGGGACT
>CAZNYT010000046.1:0-17660 GCA_964577315.1 uncultured Desulfovibrionales bacterium | reverse complement strand
GGGAAAGAGTTGCTGCCATAATAGTAAGGCTGTTTATAGAGCCAAGTTTCGTTGTAGTTAAACAATCAAACGGAAGTGAATGCCTGATCTTGCGTCAGCAGAGTTTAACCGGGTAAAAGTAAGACAAGAAAATCAGCACATTAAGCCATTAAACCGCTAGCTTCTCCCACTTCAGGATATAGGCAACCAGGATTCCGGCAATAAATCCGGCTGCCAGATTGGTGGCCAGGGTTATCCCCACGATAATGAATACCACGAAAAAGTCCTTGCGCCGGCTGACGTCCATGATGGTCATGGCCAACTGGCTGCCTGCAAATATAAGAAGAACTCCCAGAACCGCCATAGGTATAAGGTACAGTATACCCATAATGTGTACCCCGAACAAAACAGCCAAAACCAGGAACACCCCTCCAATGATCACGTTGGAACCGGGAGTTCTGGCCCCGAACCGGTAATGGGCTGCCAAGCCTCCTGCACCGTGACACAGGGGCATTCCCCCAACCAGGAAGCTAAAAAAATTGGCTAAGGCCATGGTTATGCAGTTGGCCTTGTATGTGGCCCTTTTGGCCGCCTCCCCGAAATACTGCCTGGAGAGATCCACATTGGCAATGACAGCGTTACCCAGGGTCATGGGCAGCTGAGGCAGAACCAGAACCAGCAAGGCAAAGGACAAATCGGGCTGGGAAGGAAAACCAAAAGGCATGAATTCGGGCAAATGCAGTCCTGGCGAGAGCTGGCCCAAACCTTCCCTGGTGCCCAGCAAAAGGCCCAGAGCCATCCCCCCAATCACCACCACCAGGGCCGCAGGCATTCTCTTGTTCTCTAGAAGGAGCAGTGTAACCACCGCTGCCAAGACCCCCAGGAGCAGACCGAAAGGCACAGGGCCTATCTCCTGGATCACCAGGAAGGGTTCGGCAGCCTCCTGGAGCTTCTGAAAAGTGGAGGTGCCGATCATGAAGCGCACACCCTCGGCCATGAGCAAAAGCCCGGTGGAAAGCTGCACCCCTCGGACCACAGCCGTGGGGGTGTACCTCCCGATGAGGGTCATGGCACCGGTAAGGCCAATAACCAGCAAAATCACCCCGATGAGCAGAGCAGAAGCCATGATCTCCGAGGCCCCGATCCCGGTGGCTATGGCATAGGCCCCTATGACCTTCATGGGCTCCACAGGCACAGGGATCCGGTAATACACACCGGATAGCAGATAGAAAAGCCCCACTGAAAAGAATAATCCCAATGGGTTCAGGCCATTGACCAGGATCATGGCGATGGCAATGGGCAGAACCACTCCCAAGTCGCCTAATGACCCGGCCAGCTCCTGCCGGTTGAATCGGTATGCTACGCCCATAGGTTTTAAGTACTAGAATGTAAACAAATGGACAAGAAAATATGTCTCATACACCCCAAAAAAGGGCCTAGCCCTTCAAAGAGCGGGCAAAATCCAGCATCCGATTCACTGCAATCCTGGCCTGTCTGCCGGTCTCAGGATCCACGTAAACCTCGTTTTCGCCCGTCTGCAGGCTGTGCGCCAAATTCTGCAACCCGTTCATGGCCATCCAGGGACAGTGGGCGCAAGCCACGCACTCCACGGTGTCTCCTGCCGAGGGAGCAGGCATGAATTCCTTTTCCGGTGCTGCCTCGCGCATCTTGTAGAAAATACCCCGGTCCGTGGCCACGATGAATTTCTTGTGCGGCAAGTCCCTGGCCGCCTGGATGAGCTGTGTGGTGGAGCCCACTGCATCCGCCTGCTGAATTATATTCCGGGGAGATTCCGGATGCACCAAAACTCCCGCGTCTGGATATTCCCGGCGCGTTTCCTGAAGGGCCTCGGCCTTGAACTCTTCGTGCACCACGCAGGCCCCGTCCCAGGAAAGCAGATCCGCCCCGGTTTTATCCCGCACGTAATCCCCCAGGTATTTATCCGGGGCCCAGAGAACCTTTTCCCCTTTTTGGTGCAAATAATGCACCACCTTTTCCGCAATGCTGGAAGTAACCATCCAGTGGGACCTGGCCTTGACCTCTGCGCTGGTATTGGCATATACCACCACGGTCCGTTCCGGATGCTGGTCGCAGAATTCGGAGAATTCCCGGGCCGGGCAGCCCAGATCCAGGGAGCAGGTAGCTTCCAGATCCGGCATCAGCACCCTTTTTTCCGGATTAAGAATCTTGGCTGTCTCCCCCATGAAACGAACCCCGGCTACCATCAGGGTGGAGGCTGGATGCTCATTCCCAAATCTGGCCATTTCCAGGGAATCTGCAGTGTATCCGCCTGTTTCAGCGGCCAGTTCCTGCAAGTCTGCAGAAACGTAATAGTGGGCCACCAGGACCGCGTCCTTCTCTCTAAGCAAGGATTTGATCCTGTTCTTTAACTCATGCTTGTCCCTGGGATCCAGGTTCTGTTCCCGCTCCTCCAAGGTTAATCCACTGGGCAAATATTTCTTGACCACTTCAGAATCAATTACTCTAGATGCAACCAAAACCGTATCCCTCCTGTACTTAAGAAGAACGATCCAAATTTAGATCAAAACTGCTTAATTAATTACCAGTAATAGGCAAATAAATTTTATAAAACATTATCCTCACAAAATCAAAAATAAATACCTTTTTTTCAAAAACAAATTATGCAATTATTCACTCTGTTTTACCTAAGCTTTTCAGCAAAGAGATAAAAAATCTCCAAGAAACTTAAACAATATTAACAGAATATCAAGCTCACCTGTACATTTATAAAAGGCTCAAACCTTATGACCAAACCTGAAATCCTGGCTCCGGCAGGACAAGAAGACTCCTTCCTGGCAGGGATAGCCGCAGGAGCGGACGCTCTCTATTGCGGGCTGAAACATTTTTCCGCCCGGTCCTCGGCAGGCAATTTCTCCCTGTCCCGCTTGGCCGCACTCACTAATCTTGCCCACAAGCGCGGCTGCAGGGTGTATGTGGCACTGAATACCCTGATCAAGCCGGAAGAACCGGACAAGGCCGGCAGGCTTCTGAATAAGCTGCAAGATCAAGTCCGACCGGATGCGGTAATATTCTCGGATCCGGGTCTGGTGGATATAGCCAGGCAGGCGGGAGTGGAAAGCGAGCTACACCTTTCCACCCTGGGGGCCCTAAGCACGGTTTCCGGGCGAGAGCACTTGGCCTCCCTGGGTGTATCCCGGGCGGTTCTGCCCCGGGAGCTGGATATTGACGAAGTAAAAAAAATGGCCGCGGACAGCCCGGTGCAGTTGGAGGTTTTCGTGCACGGGGCCCTATGTTACGGGGTATCCGGGCGCTGCTACTGGAGCAGCTTCCTGGGCGGCAAGAGCGGCCTGCGCGGCAGATGCGTGCAACCCTGCCGCAGGAAATACGATTACAAGGGGGCCAGGGGTCACTACTTTTCCTGCCAGGACCTGGGGCTGGACGTGCTGGTCAAGACCCTGCTCACTGTGCCCAATATAGCCGCCTGGAAGATCGAGGGACGCAAAAAGGGACCGCATTACGTGTTCTACACCGCCACCGCCTACAGGCTTCTGCGCGACAATCCCGAGGACCCGGACGCCAAGAAAGAGGCCCAGGGGCTTTTGGAGCAGGCTCTGGGCCGGGAAACCACCCATTACAATTTCCTGCCCCAAAGACCATTTGTACCCTTAAGCCCTCACAAAGAACCTGCCTCGGGAAAATTTCTGGGTACGGTCAAGGGAAATCCTGGGAGCAGCTATATCCACCCTTCCCTGTCCCTTATCCCCAACGATTTGGTCCGGATCGGGAATGAAGGCTCCCCGGGACACCAACTGGTAAAAATCCGGAAAAACATCCCTGCTAAGGGCAAATACAACCTGGAATCCGGGGGCAGGCCCGGTCTGCCCGCTTTCCTGATCGACCGCCAGGAACCGGAACTGATCAAAATCCTGCAGGCTCTGAAAAGCCAAATTTCTGAATCCAAGACACATGCCGGCCCCAGCCAATTCCTATACCGCCCTCCACCGCCCCAAAAAAAGGGGGTTTCCAAGGCCATGCATCTAAACGTGTACCGTTTTCCCCCGGGAAATCAAAAAGGATCCTTTGGGCTGCACCTGAGCCGGGATCCGCACAGAAACAAAATTCCGGGCTCCATCCGGGCAGGCTGGTATTTTCTGCCTCCAGTGATCTGGCCCCGGGAAGAAGAGGATTGGAAAAAGATCCTGGCTCCCCTGGTCCAGAAAGGGGCCCAGAACTTTGTTTTGGGCGCTCCCTGGCAAATTGGTCTGTTCAACTCCCTGGAAAAGTTGAACCTCTGGGCCGGACCGTTCTGCAACGCAGCCAATCCAGCTACCTTGGATATTCTCAGGGAAATGGGATTCAAGGGCGCAGTGCTTAGCCCGGAACTCTCCAGGCAGGATTACCTGGATTTGGCAGCAAAGGCCTGCATCCAGGTGGGTATAGTGCTCAGGGGATTGTGGCCGGTGTGCGTCTCCCGCACCTTCCCCAAGGAAGCCAAGCCCTTGCTGCCCATGCTTAGCCCCAAGAAGGAAACCTTTTGGGCGGCCAAGCGGGACGGAAACTTTTATGTTTTCCCCAACTGGGAGATCAATCTCACCGAATTCGAGACCGAACTGCGCCAGGCAGGGTTCTCCCTTTTCCTGCACCTCAAAGAACCCTTGCCCAAACAGGTCACCCTCAAGGACCGCCCTGGCCTATGGAACTGGGAAAAGGGGCTGCTGTAGTTACACCGGTCTGAGCATTCCCTGGGCCTGTTTTCCCAAGCGCCACAGGAGAAAACCGTTCAAGGCCCCTTCGCTGACCTTGGGCAGCACGAAGCGGGTGGCGTCCGTGGCTGCGGAAACCCCCGAGGCAAAAGATATCTCCCCAAAAATGCTCTGGTAGTACTCAGCGAAAGTATCCACCCCGGCTTCGGAATGCTCCCCTATCACCCCGCTCAAATAAGCCTGGATTATAGACCGGGCCAAGACGGTGGCGCTTTGGCCGAAGGCAGGGCGCAGGTTGTAAATCTGCATCAAGTCGCTGATAAGCTTTAGGCTGGAGTAAAGCACGATGAGCTGATCTACGAAACGAATGGGCGATGCAGCGGTGCCCAAGGCTACATTCCGGCTGTAGCTGCGGATCCTCTTCCTGGCAATCCCGTCCAGGACATGCATAAAGGATTCCTGGAACTCCTGGATCCACCCGGAAGAATCAGTATAACCCTGTTTATCCAACAGATTCTGCCTGTATGTCTTCAAGCGGCGCACGGCTTCCTGATCCATTCCCAAACCTTCTGCCTCCCTCTCCGGAATTTGAAACTCCTGGAGGTAATTGAGCAGAACCGGCTTGGCCTCGTCCTTTTTCTGCTCCGCAAGCTGGCGGAACCTTCTCCTCTCCGCCAGGAGATTCAAGGCCTTTAAATCGATTTTGTCCATGCGCCTGAAAGCCAAGAACTTTCCTGCCAGCTTAAAGACCACCACCAGGATTGCAGCGGTAAACAGGGCGAACCCGGCTCCAGCCAGAACATTCCAGGGCATGGTCAGGGCGGAAACCTGGCCGGCAAACCTAACTCCCTGGGTAACCAGAAAAAGCCCCAAAATCGCTCCCAGGAAAACGGCTGCCCAAACCAGGGTCCGGTACAAGGCCCTGGGGATCCTTATCCCGGTGCGCTCCAGTTCCAAAAGCTTTTCCTGGAACTCCCGGTTGAGCTTCTCCTGCTCCTGGCGCAGTTCTTCTATCTCCTCCCGGGAGACCCGGGACGTGTCCTCCTCGGAATCCGGTTCCGGATCCGGCTGCCCCAAGCCGGTATCCCTGGCTCGGAAATCCTCGTTTTCATGTCCCCCAGGCTGGGTATCAGCCTGGGAATGAGCTGTATCTCCTGTTTCCGCTGACCCGCTTTCTGACTCCCGAACATCCCCTGGATGATAATCATCCAAAGGATCCCCCAGGACAGTAGGTCCTTGCTTGTCCCTCACCTCAAAACCTCCCGGATGGTATGTCTGCTCACCTTAGTATAGTGCCCTGTTAGGAAATAAACTCGAACACCCGGTCCAGGCCCATATGCCTGGGTGGTATGAGATAATTTTCCGGGGCATCCGGATAAATCCTGTAAAATTGGTAATCACCGGGTTGCCAGTTTTTGGGCCAAGTCCGGGGTAGCTCCGGCACGCTGTATTCCAGGAACTCCTTATCCGGATTGTTCCTGGCCAACTTGCCCTTAAGCCTGCGCTTCCCGGATACAGGAAAGGTGGAATGGCAGGCGCTGCATACAAACCACTCGCATTTAACATGGGGCAGCATTTTCGCGGCCCTGTCCGTCATCATCTTGAGCAGGCTCTGCAAACGCTTGTTCTCGATATCCATGGGATGCACCATGTCCGCCTTGGCCGCCACAAAAGCCACCCTGCCCAGGGTCTTTTGCCAGAACTTGAAATACTTTCGGATGAGGCCTCCTAGATCCGATCTGGGCCTTAAGATCTCGAAAAGATCCAAAAGGATCTGGCGGTTGTCGTTGTAGCGCCCCACTCCCCCGGCCAGTAGAGAGGGAATATCCACTAGGACCACCAGGGACTGGGCCTGGGATATCCTCTCGAACACGGGCAGCACCACCTGTTTTCGGTATTGCTTGTACATGGCGGACATTTCCCGGGTAAGTTCCGGGTTTTCCCGACGATGTCCTTTTGGCAAAGGCGCAAATTGACGGGACCAAGAAATACCGGTGTATCTAGAGGAAGCAATCTCGGAGACAGTTCCGGGAGCAGCTGGATTCCCCTCCTGGTCCAACAGGAAGGTGGAAGGAGTGATCAGGGGCTTGTAAGCCAGGATGAGCCGGGCCAGGACCTCCCGGTATAGGGACAGAAGCCTGTCCCTGGAGAGCTCCGGGCCCTGGATGTATTCCAGGTAAGGACCTGCCGCCCAGGCATAATCATGGTGCTTGGTAAAATGGGATAGAACATGATCGGACCATTCCCCGTAATCGCTGTATGCAGCGATAGCTGCGTCAGCTATGCGTTCCCCGGGAAAATCGAAAAAGGACATCCTCTGGGCGCTGAAATACCAGTCCGATCGCCTGAATTGACAGGTATACTGGGAGCAGTCCGTGGTCTTCTCCGGCCACTTGCCCCGGGCCAAATCCTCGCGAAAACTGGAATGGGGGAAAAAGGGCGGCCAATTCTTCTGCCCCGGGATTTCCTTGAAATCGGAGATGTCCACTCCCCGACCCAAGTGAAAATTGCCCTGCCCGAACTCCATAAGATGGGACAAAAGCGAGGTAAGAAAAACTGTTTTGCCGCCTCCGGCGATGCCGGTCACCACCACCCTTCTGTGTTGCCGCAAGTTGAATATATCCTGAACCAAGTCCTTCATATCATCGCCTGAACCCTGAAAAAACCTACTCAGATGTCCTCCGACACTCAATACCCAAAAACTCCTTGTTCAGCTTAGCTATTCGCAATCCTTGAACATACCGGATACTAGCCGCATGTGGAATTTCTCCTGCTCGGAAAGAACCAAGAAACACTCTACCGCATCCCGGGAAAAATCTTTCTCCGCCAGGTTGCGGTACATGTCATAAGCCGCGGTTTCCATTTCCAGGGCCAGTTCCAGGAAATAAGTACACAGCTCTGCTTGTCCCCTGCCTTCCATTTCAGCCATCCAGGCATCAACGTCCAAACCTCCCTCAACTATATCGTCCGGTGCCTCTGAAAACAATGCCTCAAAATCCTGGCCCAAAACATCCTTTCCCTGTTTATATACCGCCTGGGCATGATCTATTTCCAGGTCTGCCAGCCTCTGGAGCTGCTTTTTCAAGTTCTGGTTTTCCAGCCGGGACAAAAAAGAGTTATACAGTCTATATGCCCCTTTTTCCAAGGATATCGCCTTTCTTACCACTTCTTCCAGGCTGGATACATCATGAAAAATCGTTATTCTGGGATAATCCGGCAAGGTTTTGCCGTGATAAGCGGTTATTCCCCCCGCAAGATTAAAGACATCAGATTGAAACCACCCGCTGTCCCTGGCAAAAGTAGCTGCGGTCATGGATCTCTTGCCGCTTCTGCAATAAAAGATGGGGGTTTTGTCCGAATCAATTTCCCCCAAACGGGCTTCGATCTCGTGGAGCGGGATCAATTGGGCACCGGGAATATGCTCCCGGGTATACTCATCCGGACGTCGAACATCCACCAGAACATAGTCCTTCTCCTTGTGTTGAAATGAAAATTCTTTAAGATCTTTGGGACCCATATCTTTGATGTTGGGCATTACGGTTCCTCCCTTGCAATGCTACAGTTTATTGCCAAAACATCTCCTGTAGTCAGCTTTCCTCCGGGAAATACTTTTTCCGTTGAATAGTTGCCAAATAGCTTCCCTTCCAGGTGAAAAGTATCCTAATACCTCGTAGCTAGCAACCACGTTAGCTTGCCTTTTCCCCAGTATTTTCCAGCACATCCCATAGTCCGGCCACAAACCAGGCATAAGCCCCCGGTACCGAAGACACCTCCCCGGAAAATGCCCTAGCCATGTCCCGGGCCCTCTGCAACAAGTGCTCCTGCCCGTGAACCCGGCCCAAATAAGCCAGATTGTGCAGGGCCACGCTGTTTCCGGAAGGTATAGCCCCGTCCCGGACCTCCTTGGGCCTGATCCCGGACATACTGTACTCCGGTCGGCTGAAATACATCCCCATACCCTGATCATCCCAGAAAAGGTCCAGCATCTTCTGATTCAGATCCAGGGCGTGATCCAGGTACTCTTGCCTGCTGGTGGACTCAAACACCTGGATAAGGCCGTAAACCACAAAGGCGTAATCGTCCAGGAAACCCCGGACAGGTTCCTTATCTCCCCGCAAACAGTGCAAGAGATCCAGGTCTTTGGTTTGTAGATAGGCCCGGATGTATGCGGCTGTTTTTTCCGCCTGCTCCAAATATTTTGTGTTGCCCCAAGCTTGGTAGGCTTGGCACAGGGCGGCAACCATGAGACCATTCTGATCGCACAGGATCTTTTCATCCCGTGAGGGCCGGACTCGCTTGCTCCTAGCCCGGAAAAGCTTGAGCCTGACATTCTCCATGCGCTCTTGTAACGTATCCCGGGACCAGTTCAGGTCGCGAGCAATCTGGGAAAAATCCTTTTTCATGTGCAAAACATTGGTTCCGGTCCTTTCGCGGGTAGCCTCATCCAGGAAGTTGCCTTCCCGGGTAGTATTGAAGACTTGCTTAGCCAAATCCAGCTCCTCCGGGGTCAACAGGTTTTCCAGCTCGCTCTCGCCCCAGACGTAGAACTTGCCCTCCTCTCCCTCGCTATCTGCGTTTTCCGCGCTGTAAAAGGCCTCCTCCGGGGCCAAAAGATCCCTGCAGGCGTAATCCAAAGTCTCTGCAGCCGTTGTTTGGTAAAATTCGTTTCCGGTAATTTGATAAGCCCTGCTGTAAGCCATGATCATCATGGCCTGATCGTAGAGCATTTTCTCAAAATGCGGCAACAGCCACTCCTTGTCCGTGGAATAACGGTGGAAACCAAAGCCCACTTGATCAAACAAACCTCCCAGCCGCATGTTGCGCAGAGTCTTCTCTGCCATGTCCATGGCTTCCCTGGAACCGGTCCCTTCATAATATCGCATGAGGAATAAGAGATTGTGCGGGGCCGGGAATTTAGGGGCATCTCCCCACCCTCCATGCTGAGCGTCAAATCTTTGGGAAAAGAATCCGTATGCTTGATCCAGGATTTCCGGGCCTGGAAGCTTCCCGGGATTAGTAGAGTAGGTTTCCCGGACCGCTTCTACAATCTTGTCCGCCACCTCTATGACCCGGGAATTCTGCTCATGCCACATGGCGCTGATCCTGGGAGCAAGATCCAACATCCCCACCCGGTTCAGCCCAGAATGCTTGGGAATAACCGTAGTAACCACGAAGGGCTTGCCTTCCGGGGTCATGAACACGGATAAAGGCCAGCCGCCAGGAATGCCGGTAATCAGGCAGGAAGTCATGTAGAACATGTCCACGTCCGGGCGTTCCTCGCGGTCCAGCTTGATGTTAACTAGGTTCTGGTTCATGATCCCAGCTACTTCCGGATCCTCAAAGCACTCCTTGGCCATGACGTGACACCAGTGGCAGGTGGAATACCCAATGGACAAAAGCACCGGTTTATTTTCCTTTCTGGCCGCATCGAAAGCCTCATTCCCCCAGGGATACCAATCCACAGGGTTATGGGCATGCTGCAACAGATAGGGACTGGTTTCCCCTGCCAGACGATTCCCCACCTGAAAACCCGTATCTGAATTAACGCTCATACTGTATCTCCTTGGATATAGGTTGCTGATATAGACAATATTAATAACCATATTTATTTTAGCAAGTAAGTTGAATAAATGCTGCAATAGAAAAAGAACCAGGGAAAGCAACTATTCACCATATTTAACCCAAAATATTCACCGGATCTTTTTGCGTGCTTTCGCCGGGAGGCACGACACGCAAAAAGATTTGGTGAATAGTTACCAGGGAAAATATTGATATTGTTCTGGACTTTAACCCGGGATAAGGTAGAATACGCCAAATGGGAAAAGCACTTTTCCCAATAAAGGGGACTAAAGCGGGACAGGTGTGACGCACGATAAAACCATCAGGTCGTCCCAATTAACACCAACTTACCAATCAGGAGAAAAAAAATGGATATACATACCGAGAACATGGAACAGGCTATCTTTGCGGGAGGGTGTTTCTGGTGCCTGGAAGAGGAGTTTATGAATCTAGACGGGGTACATGGGGTTGTTTCCGGATATACCGGGGGCACTACCGAACATCCCACCTACGAACAGGTTGTCACCGGGCTGACTGGACATTTTGAGGCTGTACAGGTCACCTTCGACCCCGGTAGGATTGGCTATCAGGACCTTTTGGACAAGTTCTGGAAGTCCATAGACCCCACTGACCAGGGAGGTCAATTCGCGGATCGCGGCAGCCAGTACCACACCGCCATCTTTTATCTGGATGAGAAGCAGAGGATTGCCGCGGAAGACTCCAGGAAAGCCCTGGATGCTTCAGGCAAGTTCTTTGCCCCGGTAGCAACGCAAATATTACCGGCCCAAGAATTTTACCCGGCAGAAAAGTACCACCAGGATTATGCCCGCAAGAATCCCGTGCACTACCGGCGTTTCAAAAAGCTCTCCGGCAGGCAGGACTTTTTGGAGCAGTATTGGGGAAAAGAGCGCGGCACAAGGCAGGTACCTGTTGAGCAGGACGGAACAGATCCCTTGTCCAGGCTTACTCCCCTGCAATACCGCGTCACCCAGCAGGACGAGACCGAGCCCCCCTTTGACAACGCATACTGGGACCATAAACAGGAAGGTATCTACGTGGATATAGTCTCCGGGGAAGCATTGTTCAGCTCCCGGGACAAGTACGATTCCGGAACCGGATGGCCCAGCTTCACCCAGCCTATAAACCAGGACAACATTGTCCTGCGCAGCAATAACAACATGCTGGACACCCGTACCGAGGTGCGCAGCAGAAAAGGGAATTCCCATCTGGGGCACGTATTTGAGGACGGTCCGCCACCTACAGGCAAAAGATACTGTATAAACTCTGCAGCCCTGGTGTTCATTCCCAGGGAAGACCTACAAAAGGAAGGGTACCAAGAATACGCTGACATTTTCAGTCCGGATTAGTGCTTGTATAGTAAAAGTTGATTTTGCTACAAACGAAAACTTATTGTAGAAAAGGTCCCAGGGTTCTTCAAACTGGGCGTAAACTGTGTGAGCGACGTAGGCAGCGTTCATCAAAATCGTAGACCTAAGAGAAGCTCACAGTTTCTATGTAGCTCCATCCTGGTCCTGAATCGGGCTGTCCTGGCACACTAGATTTTGATCTACGCTGCCTTGGAGTGAGTTTTTATGGCCTGTTTGAAGAATCCTCGGGCCTAAACAAAGACTTATTACAACTAGAGATTGAGAAGGCCAGAAATCCTCAACAAGAAAAAGGCGTTGCCCAACTTTTGGATCTCGAACCCAGAAATAGGACTAAGGATCAATCCTTGCCTCAGGGATTAAATGCAAACATCCAACTAAGGAGGCTAGAATTATGCCCAAGTGTCACGATCTGAAAAAGAATGAAATTTACGGATGCGAGCACTGCAAGCTTCAAATGCAGGTCATCCGGGAATGTGAATGCAGCGATTCCGCCCAGGACTGCGCCTGTTACACCGAGCCCAACTCCTGCGTGTTCACGTGTTGCGGGCAAGAAATGCAGAAAATCTCCTGATCAGCTTTTTTAGGAGCCGGCTGGGATCACCAGAACCCCTGTCCATTATTCCTACCAGCCAAATCAACCTCAGTGGTCCCTGATCTCGACATTTCACTCTGAACCGGGGCTTCCAACTAACGAGTACTTGGTTCCTCCCTCCCCATTTACCAGTCTGGGGAGGGAGGGAATTAATCCTTAATATAGCGGTGGCGCAAAAACCCTTTCAGGTTAAGTCGGGACCCCCAGGCTCTTTCTATGTAGCCTCTGGTCCTGTCCCTTTTCAATGGCCCGGACTAGGCCCAGGTCCTTGGGCTCGAAAAAGGTAGAGGCCTCCCCGGAATTGGAAGCGCGGCCGGTGCGACCAATGCGGTGGGTATAGCTCTCAGGGGTGTCCGGCATGTCGTAATTTATCACGTGTGTGATTCCGGAGACATCAATCCCCCGGGAGGCAATGTCCGTGGCCACCAGGATGTTGAAGCTTCCCCTCTTGAATTCCTGCATAACCCGGCGCCGGTTATTCTGGGACATATTGCCCTGCAAATCCTTGGCCCTAAAACCGGCCCCGTTCAGGCGCTTGGCAATCTTAGTGGCCATGTGCTTGGTCCTGGTAAATACCAGGGTGGTCTGGGCTCTTTTTTCCCGCAACAGCTTGAAAAGCATATCTGACTTGGATCTGCGTTCCACGGGATATAGATTCTGGGTAATACTTTGCAGAGCCTGTTCATGATCCACCTGCACCCGGGCCGGATTCTCAAGGATCTCGTCTGCCAGCTCCCTAATATCCTGGGGCATGGTTGCGGAAAAGAGCATATTCTGCCTTTTCTTGGGCAATTGTTTCAGGATGCTTCGGATATCCGGCATAAACCCCATATCCAGCATGCGGTCGCTCTCATCCAGAACCAGGGTTTGTACCTGGGAAAGGTCCACAGCCCCATCCCTTAAAAGATCCAGGAGCCGTCCGGGACAGGCCACCACAATCTCTACCCCGGAACGTATCTTTTGTATTTGCCCGGCCTTGCTCACCCCGCCATAAACCGAGACACTGCGCAATCCGGTCTTGTAGCCCAGGGCAGTAAAAAATTCCAGGGTCTGTTCGGCAAGTTCCCGGGTGGGAGAGAGAACCAGGGCTTTAGGCTTGCCGCGCTTGCCTTGAAGAAGACGCTCCAGGATGGGCAGGACAAAGACTGCGGTTTTCCCGGTTCCAGTTTGGGCCAGGCCCATCAGATCCCGTCCCTTGAGGGCCGGAGGGATGGCCTGTTGCTGAATGGCTGTTGGGGCTTCATAGCCGCAGGCCTTGATTCCGGAGTGTACCTTGGGGTTTAGCTCAAATTCTGTAAAACTCATTCACTCGTCCTTGTAAAGATAAAAAATTAAAATATATGCACCGATGCATTCTGTCGACGCAAAAGCTGTAAAAGCGGTTGGCTCAATGGATGGAATGCTGAATACCCGGGCGGGACGCGCTGTGGGAAGAATGCAAGCACTCACGCTTGAGGATAAAGAAAGAAAATACAGGAATTGTTAGATTTAGGCAAGCTTTTTTGGACCCTGTTTCAAATCCCTGCGCTTTTTTCTCCCAAATGCACAGCCAGCCAAATGCATTCCGGATCCCGGGAAGTCCATTCCACCCGGTGTTGAAGATGGGCAGGCAGATGCACGTAATCCCCGGCCCGCAAATGTCTGGGGGTTTCCTCCCCCCGGATCCAGAGACCTGCTTGGCCCTGTAGCAACAGGACCCATTCGTCCCGGTCCTGATCATACCACTCATCTTTCGGGGTGGCATGCCCGCGCGAAATTATCCTTTCCAGGCTTAAGTGCCGAGTTTCCAGAATGGATTCAAAAACCTCGCTCTCCATTTGTTCCGGAATCTGGTCGTACATATTTCCAGTGACTATCCCCATGCCTAGAAGGGGGCGCAAATAAGGCAAGATATCTTGCACAATCCTGTCCACGCCCCTGGAGTTAGGATGCATACGGTCCGGCAGGGTAAGCTCAGGATTGCCCGGGATTCCGGGCATGAAATCCGGAAACAGGGGAACTCCGCGGGATCTGGAAAGCGCGGGAAAAACCTCGTGAAAGCTCCTGGTATAATAAGGATCAAAACCCTGCAAGGAAAGGAATCCGGATAAAAGTACCCTGGCTCCAGACTCCAGGCAGGCCCGGACAATCTTGTCCAGGTTATCCTGAATCCGGTGTGCTCCCACCCCACTGAAAAAATCATTAGGGCCCAGTTCCACAATAGCTATGTCCGGCTGCTCTCCGAGCAAGGCATCCAGGCGCTGAAGACCGTCCCAGGTGGTATCCCCGGAAACACCTCCATTTATGACCCGGACCATGTATCCCTCTCGACCGAGTTCCTGCTCCAGCCTGGATGCGAAGGAATGCTCCGGATCCAGCCCAAACCCTGCTGTCAAACTGTCCCCCAGGGCAAGCACCTTAATCATGCAATTAATCCTCCCTTTTGAGACACCTCAAAACAATGCCGTTTTGGTGAATAGCTTGGGTAAAACATGGTGAATAGTTGCAATCTCTCAAACAAAACCCACGACTGCAATGCAGGTTCATGAATAAGACCCCTCAACTCCATCTAACAGCCTGGTAACAGTAGGATTTGTACCGCAAACCGGGCAATCTTCACGGGCCTTCAGGGATACTTGTTGAAAACTCATATTCAAAGCGTCAAAGGCTAACAAGGTATCAGTCAGGAGTTTCCCCACCCCGGTTAGGTATTTAAGGGTTTCAGCTGCCTGAACAGAACCCAGCACTCCGGCCATGGGCCCCAAGATCCCGGCCTGGGCACAACTGGAAACTGCATCCGGTGGGGGAGGATGGCGGAAACTGCAGCGGTAACAGGAAGACCGCCCCGGAACCACAGTCATGGCCTGGCCCAAAAACCGCAAGATCCCTGCGTGGACAAAAGGAATCCCGGCCAGGACACAAGCATCGTTAATCAAAAACTTGGCTGGAAAATTATCTGTTCCCTCAATGACGAAATCGTACTCCCGGACAAGACCCAGGATATTTTCCGAGTCGATCTGCATCTTGTGAGGCACTACCCGAACATCAGGGTTGATGGACTGTATTTTTTCGGTGCTGGAAATCACCTTGTCCCGGCCCAGATCAGGGGTGTGATGAGATATTTGGCGCTGCAAGTTGGACAGCTCCACGGTATCGCTGTCTACGATACCTATGGCCCCAGTACCGGCTGCTGCCAAGTACATGGAGGCAGAAGAACCCAATCCGCCGGCACCGACCACGAGCACCCTGGAGGCACAAATTCTCTCCTGGCCCTCGATACCTATCTCTGGCAAAACAACTTGCCGGTTGTATCTTTCCTGTTGTTCTGCAGTTAAATTCATGTACTTTCACCCTAGGTTAACAATAATTGCCTTTACCGATCCTTTTCAATATCCCGGATCTCATTATTTTCTCTGGAAACACCTTAGCATTCCCCGGGTCGTCTCCTCTAGCTTCTCTTCCTGCTCCAAGAACTGAAAAAAAAAAAGCCCGAATGAATGACCAGGTTTTGCTCTAATTGAAACCCTCCCTAATCTTTATTTTACCTTCAGATAAAAGACAAGAGATGTTTTAACTGTCGGGAATAGTTGCGAGACGTCTAGAGCATCAATATAAAGTCCCATCGAAAGGACAGCACTCCAAAGCTACAAAGGAGCGGAAGGGGGCATAAAAATTAAAAATTCCGGTCTGGTCAGGGAATTTAGGAGGAACCTGATGTAACACAAATGTTTTCGGAGTAAGGTGCCGCCTCGTGAGTGGCTCTTGGTTTCGGATTAGGGTCTAAGAACAATCAATATAGGCTGGAAGTATTGAATATTCTCAATCTCGAGGTGATAGCTAGAAGCTTGGGAACCATTATCACCATTACACCCTGTGAGGATGCAACTGCAAAAAGTCGAATCATGAATAATTCAGCAACAAATCAAATCCATAACTCTTTGTTTTTACTGACTCCTGACCCCTATCTCCTGACTCCTGCGTCTGCAAAAATAACTTTTTGCATACGCATCTGTGAGGGTCACAATTATTGAAAGCGAGGCAAGGCTCGATGCATAGAGCATTGACCCTTGCCTCAATATGTACTGAAAATGATTGCTGAAACCAATTTTACCACCAACAAATAGCTTGATCGGCATTGATCAACTTTTCAACCAATTGATCATAGTCCGGATCAGCATCGTATAGGATAAAGCTATCTGTTTCGCGATCTCTGGAAACGATCTCTACCAGTTTCTGGGTGTCCTCTTTGGGTGGGTTGCGGTAAATATGAAGTACTTTCATGGTTGATACTCCCTGTGATTAGTCTTGTACACCATAAGGAATGATGAAATCCATATCGCGCATCATCTCCCCTACCTCTTCCAGAGTTATGGGTGTCAAGTCGTTCTTTTCCACATTAGCCTGAACATTGGTATATAAGTCTATCTCAAGATCTCGTATCATTTCCAGGCTTTCCTGATTGTACTCGCTCATGGGGCTAAGCTCCACATTCATCATTACGCCGTAGGCGTAGTGATTGCCCACACCTAGCCCCAGAACGGACCTCATACCGTCCAGATTATCATTTTCTTCGCTGCTGCGCATGATCAACAAAGCATTTTTTGGCATATCCCCTCCTTGTTGGATTTATAGAGTCAAGTAATAATCACATTCATTTATCATTTCCACGTGCTTGCTTTGGGTAGCCATCTGTTTGCTGGTCAGCCCCGGAGGGATATCTTTTTCAGGATCATATCCCATTCTGGAATAGCTATCTGCGCAAACTTCCACACGGGCTAGATCCACCAAATCCCCAAAACTGGAATCCTTGGTGAGTTTACTTCCCTTCCAACTCAAAAAAACCCGAACATTTAAGCCCTTGTTTCTGGCAGCCTTGGCTATCCCCAGAACATGGTGCATATAAAGATCGGTCGCCACAAACATACCTAACTCTTTACTCATGAAACTCTCCTTGCCTGGTTTGGTTCAATCAACCGCATACCTTAATACACTCAAGCATACCAGTATCTTGTATGAAACAAGTATTCCTTTTAAGCTACTGATTTGGCAGGAATTATTTTAGACAACTTCGGTATGTTTTTGTCTTAAATAGCCGAACTTGTGCCAAAATGTCAACCCAAAACCACATAAAAATATCCAAAAAAGTAGAAAATTTACCGAGCAACCTTCATTATTAATCACCTCAACATCCATTCCTCCTCGATCAATTTGTATTTTGATTGAAGCTCACTCCCGAAGGCAATGGTGTTGACATTGCTTGCGGCCTATTCCATGGCCAAGGGCAGGGAATGTCGTATTGGGGATAATCTCTTGTTTTGCAGCAACCGAACTGGACTTGCTTCTAGACAGGATTAGGATAAAATGGTTTTTAGATCCTTTTCAGGCAAAATACCATGAGGCGTAGAACCAAATTGTTTATCAACCACAACGAAACTTGGTTCTTTAACCATGGCTCTATAAACTGCCTTACTATTATGG
>CAZNYT010000045.1:0-19450 GCA_964577315.1 uncultured Desulfovibrionales bacterium | reverse complement strand
TTGCAAGCTGAATTTGAAGGGGGCAGGCATCAAAAAAGGGTGGAGTTGTTGGAGGTTGGCTCGGGTTAGCAGCTACCGATAACAGATAACTAATAACATCCCCCTAACACTACAGCGAAATTTATTATCCGGACGCAATATGTAAACTTAAATCTTTTCTCCATTATCTGCGAAGATCTACCGAGATCTGCGGTTTCATTCTCTTTTCTTACCGCCGATGGTATATCTGTGAATAAAAAGGGCGGAAGAATTTTTAACCGCTGATTACGCTGATCTCCGCTGATCGCATTGGACATAGGACATTAAAGTAACAAATCGGGAAAATTACAAATCCTAGATCCAGTGGTTAGGGGTCAGGAACCAGGAAAGTTTCGCTGTAGTGCTAACTATCCATGGGGAAATCCACCTTGATCTTGAACATCCTCTTGGCCGGGAGGTTCAGGATCTCAATCCCGGTCTTTTCTGTTATTTCCCTTAGCTTTTTTTGTACCTCTTCCCGGGAGGGGCCGATATAGGTAAACCAGACATTGTTTTTGTGATTACGGAGATAATTGTGGGTTACTCCGGTGTGCCTGTTAACTTCCTGGATGAACTCCCTTAGCTTGTGTTCCGGGACCGAGGCGGCGCATAGGGTACTGTGCCAGCCCAGTTTCCGGGACTGGAAATTGGCACCGATACGCCTGATTACCCCCTTTTGTTTCAGGGCCCGAACCCGGGCCAGGGTTTCCGCCTGGGTAAGACCCACCTGTTCGCCCACGCGGAGGTAAGGCCTTTGTTCGACGGGAAAATCGGTCTGGATGATATCCAGGATCTTTTTGTCAGTCTCGCTTAGCCCTTGCTTATTGCCTTTCATAGTAGCCCTGTTTTTTGGGAATATATGGTATTTTTATTCCCTGGGTTTTAGCTTTTCCGGCTGATAGGAGCATAAGGGCTCCTCCTCCAGGTAATCCCCGCTCATGGTATAGGCCCTAGCCCGGCAGCCCCCGCATACCTTGTGGAATTCACAAGCTCCGCACTTGCCCTTGTACTGGCCCTGATCCCTTAGCTCCTGAAAGCGATGGGAGCCTCGCCATATTTCCGGGAAAGGGACATTTTTAATATTGCCGCAGTCCAGTTCCAGGTATCCGCAGGGCTGAACCTGGCCCACGTGGGATATGAAACAGAAGCCTATCCCGCCCAGACAGCCCCGGGTCATGGCATCCAGGCCAAAGTTTTCCCGGGTTACGGCCATGTTTTCCTCGTGGGCTCGCTGGCGCATTATCCGGTAGTAGTGCGGGGCGCAGGTGGCTTTCAAGTGCATATCCGTGGTCTTGCGGAAATCGTAGAACCAATTAAGGACCTCTTCGTACTGCCGGGCGGTAATGAACTGATCCGTGATCTTGGCCCCGCGGCCGGTGGGGACCAGCATGAATATGTGCCAGGCTACTGCTCCCAAGTTCTGGGCCAGGTGAAAGATGTCCTTGAACTTGTCTAGGTTGTCCCGGGTTACAGTGGTGTTTATCTGGAACTCCACCCCAGCGGATTTAAGGTATTCTATTCCTGCCATGGCCTGGTCAAACGCCCCGCTCACACCGCGCAGGGAGTCGTGTTCCCGGGCAGTGGGGCCGTCAATGGAAATGCTGCAGCGCTGGATCCCGGCATCCTTGATCTCCCGGGCGTTTTCCGGGGTGATCAGGGTGCCGTTGGGAGCCATGACGCAACGAAGACCCAGGTCCCGGCCATGGGCGGCGAGCTCAAATATATCCGGCCGCAACAGGGGTTCACCCCCGGTGAAAATGACCACTGGGTTCCCGGTTTCGGGGAAGGTGTTCATGAGCTCCTTGGCCTGGGAGGTATCCAGCTCTCCCGGGTAGGGGTCCATGTGCGCCTCGGCCCGGCAGTGCTTGCAGGCCAGATTGCAGGACTTGGTTATCTCCCAGGCGATTAGCCTCAGGGGCGGGGCGCTTTGTTCCCCCGTAGATGTGTGCTGCTGCATATTAATCCGCCTCCGCTAGCCAACTCAAGATATCCCGGGTGAAGTAGCTGAGAATGATTCCCGCCCCTGCACGTTTCATGGCGGTCGCGGACTCCAGGACCACGCTCTTTTCGTCCAGCCAGCCCTGTAGCCCGGCTGCCTTGATCTGGCTGTATTCCCCGCTGACTTGGTAGGCGGCCACCGGAGTGTTAAAAGCATGGCGCAAGGAACTTATTATGTCCAGATAGGGCAGGGCGGGCTTGACCATGAGCATGTCCGCCCCTTCCTGGATATCAGCCTCTGCCTCGCGCAGGGCCTCCCGGGAATTGGCTGGGTCCATCTGGTAGGTTCTCCTGTCCCCGAAAGCGGGTGCACTTTGGGCAGCGTCCCGGAAGGGACCGTAGTAGGACGAGGCGTATTTCACAGCATAGGATAGAATGGGGAGGTTCTGAAATCCTTCCTGGTCCAGGCTGTCGCGGATGGCCTGGACCCTTCCGTCCATCATGTCCGAGGGAGCTACCATGTCCGCTCCGGCCCGGGCGTGGGAAAGGGCGGTTTGGGCCAGGAGTCTGAGACTGGGATCGTTTTGTATCCTATGGTCCTGGATGACCCCGCAGTGCCCGTGATCCATGTATTCGCACAGGCATACGTCCGTGATGACCACCAGCTCCGGGAACTTGTACTTGAGCCTGGATACGGCGCGTTGAATAATCCCGTTTTCAGCGTAAGCCTGGCTGGCTTGGTCGTCCTTTTGTTCCGGGATTCCGAACAGGATAATACTTTTCAGTCCTAGCTCCAGGGCCTGAGAAACCTCCTGTTCCAGGCTTTTTAGGCCTACCTGGTTTTGTCCCGGCATAGAGGGGATGGGCCGGGAGATGTCCTCCTGGTCGGACTCCAGGACAAAAAAGGGTTGGACCAGATCCCCGGGGCTTAGTTCAGTTTCCCGGACCAGATCCCGTATTCCTTGCGATCCGCGCAGCCTTCTACCGCGGTGAAATTTTGACAATCTCCTCCTCCTATTAGTTATTCTATGCCTATTTCCTTGTCCGTTAGATAGCAGGCCGGGTCCGGGGCCCAGATGTCCCCGTAGTAAGCCTCGGCCCGGGCCCGAAAATTCCCGGCGCATACCTGCAGGAATTGGCACTGGGAGCATCTGCCCTTGACGTGTTTTTTCTTGTCCTTGAGCTTGGCGAGGAGCTCAATCCCCGGGTCCTCCCAGATTTCCGAGAAAGGCCTCTCTAGGACATTGCCGAAAACCTGGTGCCTCCAGAACTGATCTGGGAGTACGCTACCGTCCCAGGAGATACAACCTATCCCTCGGCCGGAGTTGTTGCCCTCGTTGAGTTGTAGAAGCTCGTGCACCTCTTGGGCCCGCTCCGGGTTTTCCTTCAAGAGCCGCAAATAGATGTAAGGACCGTCCGCGTGATTGTCCACGGTGAGCACTTCCTTGGGCCGGCCAGCGTCGAAGAGCTCCTGGGTATTGTCCAGGATCAGATCCACTAGCTCCCTGGTTCCCTGGTGGTCCAAGGCTTCCCCAATAAGTTCCGAACCCCGCCCGGAATAAACCAGGTGGTAAAAACACACCCTGGGAATATCCATGTCCTTAAGGATCTGAAAAATTCGGGGCACTTCAGCCACGTTTCTCTTGTTAACCGTGAAGCGCAGGCCCACTTTCAATCCCTCGGCCTGGCAGTTTTCCACTCCTTGCATGGCCTTATCAAATGAACCCGGAACACCGCGGAAACGGTCATGTACTTCCCGTCCCCCGTCCAAAGAGATTCCCACGTAGGAGAGCCCGATTTCCTTGAGCTCCTGGGCCTTGGCTTTGGTGATCAAAGTTCCGTTGGTGGAGATGACCGCGCGCATGCCGCACTCTACCGCATGGCTGGCCAGTTCTGTCAAGTCCCTGCGCACCAGGGGCTCGCCCCCGGAAAAGAGCATGACCGGGGAGCCGTAGGCAGCCAGGTCATCGATGATTTCCTTGGCCTGCTGAGTTCCTATTTCATCCACTCCTTGGGTGTCTACGGCCTGGGCATAGCAGTGCACGCACTTCAGGTTGCAGCGCTGGGTCATGTTCCAGACCACCACCGGTTTTTTGTCCTTGGAGAACTGCAACAGATGCGAAGGCATGCGCTTGGCTTCCCGGCTGTAGCGCAAGGCGTCCGAGGCTTCAACTGCCCCGCAGTATAGCTTGGATATTCCGATCATATCTTGTCCTTAGGGTTGGGATTGTAACGGCGAAAATTGATACTGGCTCTGTCAGTGGGGCCTCTTATAGTAATAAATCCTTGTTCAGGCCCGAGGATTCGTCAAACAGGCCGTAAAAACTCTCTCCAAGGCAGCGTAGATCAAAATCTAGTGTACCTGGACAGCCCGATTCAGGATCAGGATGGAGCTACATAGAAACGGTGAGCTTCTTTTAAACCTACGATTTTGATGAACGCTGCCTACGTCGCTCACACAGTTTACGCCCAGTTTGAAGAACCCTCGGGCCTTTTCTGCAATAAGTTTCGTTGTTGTTTTAGGTCCTCTTATAGTAATAACTCCTTGTTTTTATTCAAGCTGTATTTTTTCGTGCCGTGCCTTACGGAAAAAGCCGGCATAAGATACGGTGAATATTATGGGTAAAATACCATAAACAGTTGCAAACTGTTAACGTTAGCTTTGAGCTTTCAGAATTGAAAGCTAATTATATATTCCCGCCATGAAAGTTCCTAGCAATACAACGATCAGCACCGGAGCGATCAAGGCCAGGACCACCCGGCTGTAATAGGTGTCGTGAATGCACTTGTACCCGATGACTGTTACCACCAGGGACCAGAGGGCTCCTATAAAAGGGCCTATTAAGGGCAGAACCGCCAGGAGCAACGGGGCGCTGCCGTAGGCAGTGGCCCGGAAAGTTCCTTCAAATCCGCTTTTGCCTGCCTGAAAGGCCAAGAGGAAAGCATGGGTGACCCCGGAAGCCACAAAAACCCAAGCCGCCATAAACAGGGGGTAAAAGATCAGGATCAAAATAGAGCCAGCTCCCATCATGCCCATGCCCATACCCGGAGCGCCGTGTTCGGCAGTGGCCGGGAATATCCCGGACATGTTCCAAATAAAGGTAGCCAGGGCCTGGATCAAGGATACCAGTATGAAAAAGGCCAGAGGCATGCCCAGTCCCCAAAGCGATAACCTTTGAAAGAAGGCGTGAGGGGTGAGCATTATTCTCTTTACTGTTTGATAAAAACCCGGAAAGAAGCCGTAGTATTGAAGGTTTTCCCACGGTGATGCAGAGCTCTCTTTGGTTGCATGTGCTCTTTGATCCCAGGGAGATTCTTCGGGGCCTTCTCCCATATCCTCCAGGGTGGACCATAGGCTGTGTTCTTGGTGTTTGGACTCGGATTCCCCGGTATGAGGGGTTGGATCCTGCTCCGACTGGGAAGAGTCTTGCTCCGATGTAGCAGGTTCATCTTCCAGTATGAATTCTTCTGATGGTTCTATTTGCCGAAATTTGAATTTATGCTTGCACTTGGGGCAAGTGGCCCTTTGAGCATGGGGCGGAATCTTTTCATCAGGAACGTTTTGCTCAAACATGCAGTTGGGACAGGTAATGCGCATACAAGGGTCCTTAATGGATATATGGTTTGGTAACTCGAAGTTACCGAACTTAATGACATAAAAAAAGGATTGTATCCATATAAGGACCTGGAATCAAGTCCTGATATTCGGCGGGGTGGAGCCAGTCACGGGAAGGGAGGAAGAATAGGGGATAGAATAAAAGGTGGCAAGGGGTCCTGCTTGCCACCTTTTATTTTACTCCTGTGAAGGTCGACTGATCTCCTTGAAGCTGGAGCAGAGCCTTTCCAGTATGGATTTGACCTCGTCGATAATCTCGGTATCCAGTTTCAAGCTAGCAGTCAGCAATCTCTTGCGGCAATACAAGTACAGGGAGTGCAGGTTGTTTGCTATTTCCCCGCCCTGCTGCCAATTCAGGCTGGAGTCCAATTCGTTTATGATGTTCAGCGCCCGATTGATGCGGTCCCCTTTTCCTGAATAGTCCTTGGCCTCGATATCGTCCTTGGCTTGTTGCAGGAACCTGATCGCGGCTTCAAAAAGCTGAACTACGAGATCTTCTTTGGAAGTGGTTTTTACTTGGGTCTGGAAATAGGCCTTCACTCCGGTGGTATACATGGCATCCCTCCTGAAAGTATGCTTGTAGCAATTTGTCCTTGTTACACAATTTATCGTCCTGTAGAGAAAGAACTTTAGGGGATAGATTTGAATTTTAGCTATTTGTCGCAGATTCGGGAGCAAGCAGCTCCAAAATTTTTTGTTGCCAAGAACCGGGGAATTTATTAATTAAGCCTAGCTCATGTTTTTTATAACGGGCTTTTCTGGTATCGGCTCTGTCTGCCGTCATTAATCTGTTCAACCTTCTTTTGAGATGGAGCATTTCATGTCAGCTCGTTTCCTGTGGATCATTCCTGTGTCTCTTTTGCTTTTTTCCTGCACCACCACTTCCCCATCTGAGGACCGTGCCGTTTCTTTTGAGCCTGTGCTGGTGGCTCCGGAAGAAGCGGCGCCGGAACAAAAGTTTACCAGATCCGGAATTTCGGAAGAGGCCCGGGTTACAGAGGAAATGTTCCGGGAAGAGATGGAGGGGCTTTCCCAAGAGGAAGTCCAGGAGTTGGAAAAGGAGCCTTTGACCCAGGCTGAAAAGGAGGCCCTGAAAACCGAGCTGGAATTTGATTTTCTTTTGGATGCCCGGGACACACAGGCCATGGAGAATTATTTCAAGCTTTACACCGGTCGCTATAGACACAATTTTGAAATATGGCTGGAGCGCTCGGAAAAGTTTTTGCCCTATATCAAGGAGGTGTTTGAAGATAGGGGTCTGCCTGAGGAGCTGATTTACTTGCCTTTTGCAGAAAGCGGCTTCAATGTTCGGGCTTATTCCCGGGCCGGAGCAGCCGGGATTTGGCAGTTTATGCCCGGCACCGGCAGGAAGTATGGATTGAGGGTGGATTGGTGGATAGATGAACGCAGGAACCCCTTTCTATCCACTTATGCTGCTGCCGACTACCTGGAAAAACTGTACCAGGATTTTGGTTGCTGGTACTTGGCCCTGGCCGGGTATAACGCCGGCGAGGGAAGGGTTAGAAGCGCTCTGCAAAGAAGTAATCACGAACATTATTTTGATTTGATAAATGGGCCGTATTTGCCCCGGGAGACCAAGAACTATGTTCCCAAGTTCCTGGCGATCTTGAAGATATTGCGCAACCTGGAAGAGCTCGGGTTTGAACCTATAGATTGGGATGCAGCCCCGGAGTTCAAGGAAATGCAAATCCCTCCGGGAACGGATTTGGTGGCCCTTTCCAGTGCAGCAGATATGGATTGGGAGGAGTTTAAGGAATTTAATCCCGCTTTTAGAAGGCAGGTTAGTCCCTCGGATGAAAAAGTAAAGATTATGCTGCCCCGGAAAAATGCCCTGGCTGCGGCTGAATTCCTGGAAAGTCCGGATGCGGAACAATACGCCGGCTATCATCGTTACCGGGTAAGCAGCGGTGATTCCTGGTGGCGCATCGCCAACCAGTTCGGGGTGCCGGTTTCGGTTCTTAAAGAGGTTAACAATACCAGATCCAATACCTTGCATCCGGACCAATACGTGTTCATTCCCGCGAGCGGTTCCCAGCATGAATCCGATACCCGGGACTATGCCCAGCGCAGGGGCAACTACCAGGTCCAGAAGGGTGATACTTTATGGGATATAGCCCGCAAGTTCGGGGTGGAAACAAATACCTTGATCGCTGCCAATGGGCTGGAGGGAAATACCATCAGGCCCGGGGATAAGCTTTATATCCCCGGAGGAGTCGGCGGTGGGGGCAGTGAACAGCTTACCAGGGTTTCCACCTATCAGGTGAACAGGGGAGATACCCTTTGGGATATTGCCCGCAAGTTCAATGTGGACAAGCAGGCCTTGATATCTTTCAACGATCTGGATTCCACCATTCTAATGCCTGGGCAGGAACTGGATATTCCAGGGGATGATACGGATTCGGGTGAAGGCGGGGATTCTTACAGTGTTACTACTTACCAGGTGCGCAGCGGGGATACCCTATGGGACATAGCCACGGAGTTCGGGGTGCAGCCCAGCGATCTGCGCATGTGGAACAATCTTTCCCATGGTCAGGTTATCCGGCCCGGGGACGAAATCGAGGTTCGGGTTGATGAGTAATGAGTGCTGAATTTCACCCAAGGCATAGGTCCCTACGGAACAGAGGCTGCTGGCTACTGCTCATGAATCCCTGAATTTCAAACAAAATTCCAAACTTCAGCGGAAGCCGCCGGGTAGTAGGTTGACCACCGGCTACTGACTACTGTCCACTGGCTACTGGCTACTGTAATCCCAGAATCCCAGAATTCCAGCATCCCAGCATTCCTATAACCAATCCACGAATCTGCGCCACAAGCCTTCCCTCTCTTCTACCCTCATGTATTCGGACCTTTGCATCTGGTGTTTGTAATAGCTGGTTTTAGCCCTTTCCCGGGCATATTCAGCTATTTCCTCCAAGTCCCTAAAATTTTCCAAGACGTATTCATACCTTTCCCAGGCTGAGCCGTAGCGACTGGTGCGCCAATAAAAATCCGCAACGTACAACTCGTGCTCAGCTATTTTTATGCGGCATTGGTGCATGTAATACCTGGCGTCCTGGGCATATTCTGTTTCCGGATGAACTTGGTAAACCCGCCGAAAATATTCCAGGGCGTGCTGCATATTTCTTTGGGGGCGGTCAATGGAGGTGAACTGCTCGTAGTATGAGAGTCCGGTTCTGAAGAGTACGTAGGGGAGCAACTCGTGCCTGGGGTGCATCTCTTCAAACTCGTTGTATACGCTTATGGCAGTCTCATAGTTGCCTCTTTTGAAATACGCATCTCCCAGGCCAACTTTAGCCATGGGGGTATAAGGGCTGAAAGGATGGTTTTCCCGAAGCTGGGTATAGTAGTCGATGGCATCTTTGTAATCTTCTCGTTCCATTGCCTCAGCCCCGGCCTGGGCTAATTCCTCGGGGGTGGGCTCAGGCTCGTCCGGTGTGCTGCGAAGCCAGGAGCATCCCGAAAGCAGTGCTGCCAGGGCTATGGCCAGTAGGAGGTATAAAAAAATATTTTTCATCTAAATTCCAAATTTCCTATAATCTCCAAATTCCAAGAACCAAATTACAATCCCAAACTTCAGCGGAAGCTGGCCACTGACCACTGACTACCGACCACTGCTTACTGGCCACTGAAAACGAATCCTAAATTCCAGAATACCAGAATTTCTCGATCTCAAATCCCAAACTTCAGCCGAAGCTGGCCACTGACTACCGACTACCGACAACTGTCCACTGACTACTGGCTGGTTTGTTCCAGGTATATCTGGGCATTGTGGGCGGCTGTAGCCCCCTCGCCTACAGCGGTGCTGATCTGGCGGCACAGTTTGGAGCGGATGTCACCGGCAGCGAAAATGCCGGGAATATTGGTTCGCATCTCGGCATCGGTATGGATGAAACCCGGCTCATCCTTGGCTACAAGCTGGGGAAGAAACTCTGCCTGGGGTATCAATCCGATAAATACGAAGGCACCTTGAACATCAAGAGTGGATTCCTCGTTGGTCTGGACATTCTTGAGGCGCACTCCCTCCAGATCCTCTTCACCCAAAAATTCAGTAGGCACGGTGTTGTAGATTATTTCTATCTTGGGATGGTTCAGAACCTTGTCCTGGTAGATCTTGGATCCCCGGAACTTGTCCCTGCGGTGAATAAGGTGCACTTTATTCACTAGCTTGGTCAGGTACAGGGATTCCTCCAGTGCTGTATCTCCTCCCCCGATACAGGCCACTTCCTGATTCCGGAAGAAGTTGCCGTCGCACAAGGCGCAATAGGAAACTCCCCGGCCGTTGAATTTGTTTTCCCCGGGAATGCCCAGCTTTTTCCAGGTCGCCCCGGTGCAGATGATAACGGTTTTGGCCTGGATCCACTGCTGTGCAACCTGGATTTGAAATTTGCCGTCCTCTTGGATCCTTATTGCCTGGACCTCGTCTCTGTATTTGTCGTACTCGAAGCCCTCCAGGTGGGCGGCAAACAAGTCCACGAGCTCATAACCCTTGATGCCCTCAGGGAAACCGGGGTAATTTTCCACTTTTTCCGTTAACAGTACCTGCCCCCCAGGAGAAACTTTTTCTACCCAGGCCGTTTGAACCCCTGCTCGCAATAAGTAAAGGGCGGCCGTTATTCCTGCCGGACCGCCCCCTATTACCACGGATTCGTATTCGGACATGGTTTAGACAGCCTTGTCGATCATCTGTTTCAGGTTGGCCTTGGAAACGGCCCCTGTGACTTGCTCAAACACATCTCCGCCCTTGAAAAGAATAATGGTGGGAATGGCCCTGATGCCGAACTTGCTGGGCGTGGAAGGGTTTTCATCCACATTCATCTTAACTACTTTGATTTTATCGGAATATTCCTGGGCCAGCTCTTCCACCACCGGTCCCACAGCCCTACAAGGGCCGCACCACGGGGCCCAGAAGTCCACCAAAGTGGGCTGTTCGTTTTGAAGAACTTCTGTTTCAAAGGTGTTGTCAGTAACTTCGTTTGGCATCATCGACTCCTTGTTATGCTTTAAGTTTTTTAGAAATTTCCGGATTGGAACAGTTTCAGTTCTCGGTTCAACCTGTAAAGGGATCTAGTAATTTTTTGCAAAGAAATATAATAAGTAAAGTGTACAAAGCATGTCAAGCCTAAACAAATTCCAGTCAGATTGTTGGCAGCGCGCTAAGTTTTCCTGGATTGCGCTTTCCTTGCCGTGTTCCCTTCTCAGTCCTATTGGCTATCGTGATAGAGGTCTCTGTTTTTTTGAATATCTGGAGCAGTTGTTTTTTTCTGGTCCAGCTTGCCACTAAAAAGTTCTTGGGCAAGACCTTGATTTTATCAACTATCTGCAATCGTTTTAAACGTCTGTAGCGATAACGGATTTAGCCTTTTATCTTGAACTTTTAGCTCTCAAGGTTCAGTGTGATTTCCGAAAATATCTGAATCGTATGTAAATTACAACGAAACTTGTTATCCAGAGGTCCTAGAATTCTTCAAACTGGCCGTCGCTCACGCTTACTTTGTGAAACAGACTAAGTCTCAGCGAAGCGAGTTTCACTGGCTGTGATCTGCCTGCCCTGTTGAGTTTCTTCCATTCAACCGGGGGTGAACAGTTCCCCCCTCTGAATTTTTACAGTCTTATGAAAGAGTCTTGAAATTAAGCTCCCTTAACTCGAAAAATCATAGTTAATTTCGTAAATCAATGATTTATGAAAGTTTATTTTTTATTATAAATCCTTGTTATTCAAGTTTTATCTTTTAAATAGACTATTTTTTAAATAATAATAATGTCATTATAAATAGAATTATCGAGATTATTAACTTTTTTAAATTAAAGCTTAGATTGAATATTTTATCTTTTTAAAAGTTTTGGAAAATACTATATATACTAAGTTAAGCCTTGAACAGCAATCCTGAACGCCCTCAACATAATAAAAGCAGATAATCTTGATTTATTTTATTATCTTTTAATGATAATATTTTTTAATTTATTGCGAAATAAAGACTTGACACAAAATTTGTTTTTAGTAAAAAAGTTTATACATTTTATGTATTTTGGTTTTCTTGATGATGTATGGAAGGTTGGGGTGATCTATGTCTATAGTTTTCTTACATATCGGGAGGAGTCTTGAAGTCCAATAAAAGAATTAAATACGACATTTTGAAGCCTACTCCCAAGGGGTCCTTGACCCTAACCAGGGACTGGATGAAGAGGTATCTGGACGCGGGCCCGGACGATCTTGTCCTTCAAGTCAATCCATCTGAGGGAGTGGTTATTCTTTCCAAGCTAAAAATCGAGGACACTATGGACAGTCAGCTCAAGACCCTGCTCAAGGGGTTGGAGTAAAAAAGGAAAAGAAGTCCTTGATGTATTTTTGTTTTGTTAGAAAATTCCAAATGTTATCAGGTTTATGTTCTGGTTGTTTTTTGGGGAAAGATCCTATAACCTGTTCTATTTTTGTAGTTGGTTGTCATGTTCTGCATGGATGCAGGGTGTTTGCGCCGCAAATTATAAGCATCAATCTTGTGAAACCGGAAAAGAGTCTTGTAGCGGAGAGTTGAAACGTGGCCAGCGAGCATGAAATTTCCTCCACTGAGCGCCTGCTGAATCTTGTGCGCGGTAACGATGCGGACACTTCTGATTCCTTGGGGGGAAAGCCCAAACCTCGAGTATGGGACAAGCTCAGGCTGGGCAATTTATCTTTCTTGGGTTCCAAGAGCTATATAGGGGTGGAATTTTTTAGGGATAACCTGAACTTGGTGCACATTGTTAGATCTCAATCCCGATTTCATTTAGTGCGGACTCTATCCATACCCCTGCGGCAGGAAATGGACCTGGAAAACCCTGAATTTGCAAATATTTTACAGGGTCAGCTACAAAAAATGGATCCCGGGGGCAAGGCTAGGATTTGGGCTAGTTTGCCCGCTACTGCCGGGGAAATATGGTCCTGTAAGGTGCCCAAGGTGAGAAAGGGCTTAACCAATGTGGTTTATTGGTCTGCACGAAAGGAAAAGAGTTTTGATCCAAGCGAATATATGTTTGATTACCGCATTAAGGCCCCGGAAACAGAGGGAGGGGTTACCAAGCTTGGGGCAGAAGTGTGCATTGCTTCCCGCCGGGAGGTAAATCGATACCAAAAAGTATTTGCAGATATCGGCTACCCTTTGACCGGTCTTACTCTGCCCGCATTTGGCCTGGAAAACTTGATCCACAACGGTTGGGCTGATCCCGGAGTGGAAACCTATGCCATACTGTACATCGGGGAAACCTATTCCTACATAGTGATTTACAGCCAAGGAATGATTCTATTGAGCCGGGTGATCAGGACAGGCTGGGACAGTATCCTGGATGCACTAAGCATGGAATACTCTAGGCAAGCACCTGGCAATGCTAAGCATGATTCCACAGGATCTGACATGGTCCTGAAAGAATCCCCGTCTATGACCCGGGAGCAGGCGGCTGATCTTTTGGCCCGCATTCCTGTAACGGAAGATGCCGGAGAGTTTCAGGGAGAGCAGCAGCCAAGCTGGGAGCAGATATTAAATATGGTGCATCCTGCTTTGGAAAGATTGGCTAGGCAGTTAGAGAGAACTATTGATCATTCTGTGAACATGTTGAGCAACCCGGCCCCGGAGTTTATATACATTGCTGGTGCAATATCTTATCTCCCAGGTCTTCCAGAGTTTTTTACTGAAGAATTGGGCATTTCTACCGATTTGCTGGATGTGCTGCAATATCCCGGCAAAAAAGATTCAGGAATATCCGGATCTGCACATCTGGCCAAGCGCATGTACTTGGTTTCCGCAGCTGGTTTGGCCATGCCCTCCCACCAGACTATAAACTTCTTGCACACCGCTATGGATCGGGATCAGGAAAAAAATGCCATGCGTAATGCCAATATAGTGGCTGCCAGCTGCGCCTTGGCATTTGTTTTGGTGGCTGGGTACTGGTACTACTCTCTTCAGGAATTGGAAGAGGTTAAAACGAGCAAAAAACAGTTGGAGCAGGAACTCTCCGAATATGATCCCAGATTGGAAATGGACATGCTCACCCGGATGGCAGAAGAGCATAAACAAGGAATGCGAGACGTGCGAAAATATGCGCGCAGATTGCAGGTTGTAGCGGTACTAAGCGAGTTGACCCGAATCACTCCGGAATATATTCATGTGCAGGAACTTCGCCTGGAACCGGCTGAAGGCGAAGGATTGCCTGAAGAAGCCGGGCTAAGCCTGGCTGTGGACGGATTTATCCGGGGAGATCCTGGCGATTTTCGGTCCCGTATAACAAGTTATTTTTCCCAGTTGCGCGATTCCCCTTTTTTTGTATCTTCCCAGCTTCAGAGCCGGGAAATCCATGAAATCCCGGATGGGGAAGAAATTTATCGATTTGTGATCAATATCGAGTTGAAGCAGGTTTAACATGGCTCGTTGGTATGAAAGGGCTGCCCACCGCAGGGCTTTGGTATATATATTGTTCAGCGCAGTTATGCTGACGGTTATATTGATTTGGGCAGTCCTGCCTATACAACGGGAAATATCTGAGATCAGGCAGGAAAAAAAAAGTTTGGAAACTGAGGTTGAGAAGCAACAGATCTTGCATCCCCTGTACGCGGAGATTGTTAACAGGAAAGATGAAAAGATTGCTGAACCGGATATGCTTGAATCTCCTGAACAGTTACGGCAAGACTCCTTGAGCCTGGATCAGGCAGATAGTGTGCTCATTTCTTTGGCTGAAGATATAGGTTTGCCTAGGGCTGATTTTTCTCCGGATCCGGATTCTTTGGACAACAATCCCGGCATGTTGAAGATGGACGGGACCTTATATGGTCCTCTGGAGAAATTCAGGGAGCTTTTATTGTTTCTTTCGACATCTCCAGCCTTAGGAGATTTGGAGTTGTTGGAGATTCGGGGCACCGAGGCCTATCCCGAGTACATCCTGCAAATATGGGTGCATTTGGACCGGGAGGAGTAGCATGGGGAGGAGAGAGAAGATCCTTATCACCATGATGGTCTTGGCCTTGGGGTTTGGGGTGTTTGAATTTTTGTATTCCCCTCCTCAGCAGGAAATGGAAGAGACCGCTGCTCCCGAAGAGGGTGTCCAGGAAATTCAAAGCATGGCCCAAAATCTGGGTAGGGATTTGCAGGACTCAGAGCTAAAGGAGGCGGAGGAGCATATCCTGGAAATGGCTGCTTCCGAATGGGACCGGAACATTTTCCGTTCTTTCCCGGAAACAGAGTCTGTAGAAGAACCCGTGCAGGAAGAGGAAGTCCATGAGGCTCAGGATTTGGGGGCTCTCAGCTATAGCGGATATCTGGAGATGGGGGAGAAGAGGATAGCTGTTATCAATTCCGAGGAGTATACCGTAGGCGATATGCTGGAACAGGAAAACGCCCAGGTCCGGAAAATAACCCCGGATAGGGTTTTGGTTAGATCCCTGAGAACCGGGGAAGAGGTGTGGGTGCCGTACACGGATTAATGCTTACTTAATCTGAACTGTTTTGGATAGATCCTGGTAATAAATAAAGGGCAACAAGGAAGCCATGTTTCAGAAGAATTTATTGAGAAGACCTCATGATACAGGGAACAACAAGGTACTGCCTGCCGGGGGTAAAGCAATTAATTTCGCGGTGTTAGGGCTTTTCCTTCTGCTTGTGGTTCTGTTCGCCGGGTGTGCCAGCACCCCGAAAGATAACCAGGAGGAAGAGCAGCGCCCCTTTATGGCCGAATGGCGGGAACTAGCCGAGGAATCTAGAGGGGAGTCCGCCCCCTCCCGGGAGCCCGAGGCCAGGGAGCCAAGCGTTTTTACCGGATTGGAGAAAATGGAAGATCCGGAACCCGAACCGGAACTGCCCCGGGATAAGGTTTCCATGAAATTCCGGGATGATGATGTAAGGTTGGTTTTGCGTACCCTGGCAGCGGCAGCTGAGCAGAATATGGTCATGAGCGGGAACGTCCAGGGAACCATGAGCATAGACCTGGATGATATCCCTTGGAATCAAGCGTTTTTGAGCGTTTTGAGCATCAATGGCCTGACTTATTCTTGGCAGGGGGATATTATTGAGGTCAAGAGCCGGGAGGACATGGAAAGGGATCTGGAGTTGGAGCGGACCCAAAAGGAGAGTCAGCCCCTACAGACCACGGTGGTAGATATTAACTATGCCCATATCGTAGACTGGGGAGTAGGTTTAGGGGAGAATGGCTTCCGGGACATAGGTATCGGGGAGAGAGATGGCGATAATTTGGACCAGTTGGAGACCAGGCTGCAGGATCTCCTTGATGATATCAGCGAGAGACCGGGGCATGTATTTGTGGACAGGGAAAACAATGCCTTGATTGTCCAGGCCACTCAAGAGGATACTCAACGGGTGCTGCATGTTTTCAGGCATTTGGATAGGCCCAGGAAGCAGATACATATCGAGGCCAAGATCGTGGAGGCCACGCAGCGCACTGCCCGGGAGCTGGGCATGCGCTGGAGCGGAAGATACGTGACTTCCGGAGCCGGGATGGATGATGTGGGTATAATAGGTGATTCCCAAGAACCCACGGATTGGTGGTCATCCATTGATCCCAGAACTGGTGAAGATGAACTGGGCGGGCTGGGTTTAGGAGTGGTTTCCGGGGAAATCGGCGGCAATGTCCTGTTCGCCCAGTTGCAAGCCCTGGAAGAGGATGGAGAGGTCAATATCCTTTCCTCGCCTTCCCTGACTACCATGGACAACCAAACTGCACGGACAGAGCACGGCGAGGAGGTTCCTTACAGGACATACACTTACCATAACGGTACCAGGCAGCCGGATGACGTGGATGAGATAGAAGCAGGCTTGGCCCTGGAAGTACTCCCCAACGTGATCGATGATCAACACCTGAGAATGCATATCCAGGTCAGCAAGGATGAATTTGACTGGACCCGGGAGGTGGATGGCCTGCCCCCCATCGACACCAAGAGAACCGAAACCAATACCGTGGTTCGAAGCGGTGATACCATAGTTATCTCCGGATTGACCAAGCAGACCGTGGAGGACCTGGAGTCCGGTGTTCCCGGGCTCAGGAATCTGCCCGGGCTGGGCTGGTTGTTCAAGGGCCAGGATACCCGTGAGGAGATGGAGGAATTTATGCTCTTTATAACTCCTACCATTCTCAATGATCCGGAATACTAAGTATTAGAGGTAGGATTCGCAGTTTAGCGAGGTGGCACATGGACTATTTCAAGCTTTTAAATCTGCAGAGAGAGCCGTTTGCCAACACTCCAGACCCGGAAATGTTTTATCCCGCCAATATGCATGCCCATTGCCTGCAGAAGCTGGAGCTCTCAGTGCGCCTGCGCCGTGGGCTGTGTTTGGTCCGGGGGGACGTGGGCACGGGCAAAACCACCTTGTGCCAGAGAATGATCCAAACCCTGTCCGGGGATGATCTGTTCCGGGTGCACGTGATTTTGGATCCCTGTTTTGAAGACGCTACAAGCCTAGCCGCCTCCTTAAATACCATGTTCAATGGCCGGGAAGAGTCCATGGCCTGCTCCACCCTGTGCGAACACCGGGAAATGATCAAGCAATACCTGTACCGGGTGGGGGTGGAGGAGAACAGGATTATCGTGCTGATCATTGACGAGGGCCAGAAATTGCCGGGCGATTGCTTGGAGCTGTTGCGGGAGCTTCTAAATTACGAGACCAACGAGCATAAGCTCCTGCAGGTTCTGCTTTTCGCCCAGGAGGAAATAAGGGATCTGCTTGGAGCGCATTCCAATTTCCGGGATCGTATGGCCCTGGATTATGACCTGAAGCCCCTTACCCGGAAACAGACCGATGCCTTTCTTATGCACCGGCTCCAGGCCTCTGCCCAGGATCCCTCCCAACCGCTGGCAGTTAACTTTACCTCCGGGGCACTCAGGCTGATACACGGTTTCACCCGGGGATACCCGCGCAAGATCAATCATCTGGGCCATAACATATTACTTAACCTGCTTATCAGGGAAAGGACCAAAGTTACCCCATCCGTTGTCCGCCGGGCCGCCCAAGATATTTCCGGACTTTATCCCCGGAGGAAAAGAAAGGCCTTGGGCGTAGCAGGGGTTGCCGCTGCTGCAGTCTTGACTTTCAGCCTCACCCTGCACGCCGGGTACCTGGACTCGGTGCGCTCCTTCTGGCAGAACCTGGATTCCGTAGAAAATCATGTGATACAGGAACAAGGGGCAGGTGATACTTACCGCGCTCCCATAGGTTCCAGGCCTGAGAGCGGGTCCTTTTCCGGGAAAGTGGCTGGGATGGAGCCCATTTTGCACGAATCTGTCCGGACAGGTACCCCTTCGGAAGAGTCAGGGGAACACAGCAATCCGAATCTTCCCGGGTTTTTGGGCCATGCCACGGTAAATCAGGAAGAGAGTCTATGGCGGATGATCCAGCGCATATACGGACAAGCCAATGTTGCCACCATGCGCTCTGTAGTTCAGGCCAATTCCGGGTTGTCCAATCCGGACCTGATATATGCCGGTCAGGAAATTGACATGCCCGTGGTGGCCAGCCGTGCTCCCGAGGAGCAGGAGCGGGTCTGGATTCGTCTCCATAGGGAAGATGAATTGAATTCGGCTTATCAGAAGGCATTCAGGGCTGGGCCGGAGGAATTCAGGATACTCACCCTGTGGGAGGAAGACAGCGGTTTGCAGTTTTGGGTGGTTTATGACCGCTCTTTTGATGGTACAGGAGCGGCCAGGCAGGCCAAGGACAGTCTTGGCCCGGGCCAGGCAGGCCAGGCGGAAGTTGTGGAGCTGGAAAACTCCGGGGTAAAAATAGTTACTGCTAAGTGATTCAGGTCCTGACGAGCATTACGTTTGTTCTGTTCAGGGCGGTGCTTTTCTAAAAATCCTCGAAAGAACCGGCACGCCAGCCCCGAAAGGGCGAAATTTATAGTTTCCCGCTCTTCTCTTTTTTTGTTCCAAAAAATGGCATAGTCTTTGCTTATTATAGATTATCCTTTCGTGTTGTGAGTTTTGTGATCAAAAGCTTGACACTGCAGGGTATTTCAGTAAGTTAACAATGATTACTTTTAACGGATTTTTTATTTTTTCCCTGAATCCCGAGAGCGGGACAGGGCCTGAAGAAATCGAAAAAATCGCCCCAGGGCGAAAAAATTAAGGAGGATTTTTTATGCAAGGCGTACAGCAAGGTAAAGGACAGGGCGGATTCACTCTGATTGAGCTGATCGCGGTTTTGGTTATTCTGGGAGTTTTGGCTGCAGTGGCGGTGCCCAAATTCATGGATTTTCAGGAAGAGGCGGAAATCGCTTCTGTCAATGCCCAGGCTGCCAATATAGCTGCTGCTAGTACCCATAACGCAGCTAATGCTCAGTTGGAAAATGCTTTTGGAGATGCAACTGACAGTCCGGAGGATGTGGCGGCAAATTGTAGTTGGGGGGAAAATTTAGATGCGTTAGCACCTGATTACATGGATGAATTGGATACGGAGCGATTTGACATTGATGCTTCCCCTGGGTTTGACGATGACAATATTGGCAAATTCACAATCCAAGAAGTAGATAGTGATTTAGAGGTTACTGGCGACACTCAAGACTGCTACGTGATTTTAGCAGAAGATGATTAGAATTAGTAATTTCCCTCTATAACCTGGATCCATTATTGGAAAATCTAAGCTGCAGGATCCTAACTAGGTACTGTATTTGGACAATCCCCGAGCCCATGCCTCCCCCAGAAGCAGGGCGCGGGGATTTTTTGATCGACTGCTCCTGCGTTAAGTGATGCTGAGTCTTCTGACCTCCTGCCTTAATCCCTGTATACCAGAATTCCAGAATCCCTGCATCCCTGAATTCGAAATGGATGCTTAGCCGTACGAGGCAATGATTTTCCTTAGCTGATCAGTCTGGATATTCTCCCGG
>CAZNYT010000044.1:0-19795 GCA_964577315.1 uncultured Desulfovibrionales bacterium | reverse complement strand
GTAAAAGCAAAGAGTTATGAGTTTGATTCATTGCTGAATAATTCATGATCCGACTTTTTGCAGGCGCATCTTCTTGGGATAGATGCAAAATAGAGGCTTTTGCTTAAATCTTGTTCAGTATCCTTCGTGCGGTCCGGCCTCCCCCATAAGCCTTGCCAAGAAAACCGGTGAGCCTTCCGGCGAAAGCACGCAAAAAGACCCGGTGAATAGTTTAGGTCAAACGTGGTGAGTAGTTGCTTTTAACTTTTAATTCACAAGCAGGAGATGGATATGCGCAAAAAACTCTTCGGAACCGACGGCATGCGGGGGCAGGCAAATATTTTCCCCATGCTTCCGGAGATCGCCTTGAGGCTGGGACTGGCTGCCGGGCAATATTTCCGTAATGGCCGCCGCAGGCACCGGGTACTTATCGGGAAAGATACCAGGCTTTCCGGTTATGTTTTCGAGAACGCCCTGACCTCCGGCTTTTGCGCTTCGGGCATGGACGTATACCTGGTGGGACCCATGCCCACCCCGGCGATTTCCTTTTTGACCAAGAACATGCGCGCGGACCTGGGAGTGGTGATCTCTGCCTCCCACAATCCGTTCATGGACAACGGGATCAAGTTTTTCGATCACCAGGGGTTCAAGCTCTCGGATGAAGTAGAGGAGGAGATCTCGGAGCTGGTGCTTGCTCCGGATGTGAACTGGGATCATCCCGAGCCCGAAGCCATGGGAAGGGCCAGGAAGATCGTGGATAGCCCCGGGCGCTACATTGTGCACCTCAAGAACAGCCTTCCCAATACCATGAGCCTGCAAGGGATGAAGGTAGTAGTGGACTGCGCCCACGGGGCCACATATAAAGTTGCCCCGCTTGTGTTCGAAGAGTTGGGAGCCAAGGTCATCCTGGCCGGGTCCGAGCCGGACGGGTTGAACATCAACAAGAAGTGCGGCTCCCTGTATCCAGATGTGGCCGCAAGCATGGTCCTGGAACACGGAGCGGACCTGGGGCTGACCCTGGACGGGGACGGAGACCGCATGATCGCCATTGACGAGAACGGAGAGATCTTGGACGGGGACCAGATCATGGCCATTTGCGCCTGGGAGCTCATGGAGCGGGATGCCTTGCCCGGAAAGCTCCTGGTGAGCACGGTCATGAGCAATATGGCCCTGGAGGTGTTTATGCAGGAAATGGGTGGTCAGCTCCTGCGCACCCAGGTGGGGGATCGTTACGTGGCAGAGGCCATGCGTCGGAACGGAGCCATCCTGGGAGGGGAGCAGTCCGGGCACCTTATCTTTCTGGATTACGCCACCACCGGGGACGGCATACTCGCCGGGATCAAGCTCCTCAAGGTGATGCTGGAGAAGAACAAGCCCCTTTCCGAATTGGCCGGGATACTTACGCCTTTTCCCCAAAGGCTTATCAATGTTCACGTGGAGAAACAGGTCCCGTTCCAGGAAGTGGAGAGCATCCAGAAAGCGGTCCGGGACGCGGAGGAGCAACTGGGCCAAAAGGGCAGGGTCCTTCTTAGGTATTCCGGGACCGAGTCCGTGGCCAGGGTGATGGTGGAAGGAGAGGATGAAACCCTGGTCGAGGATCTGGCCATCAAGCTAGCCAGGGAAGTGGAAGAGGGGCTAAGGGCTTGATCTCTTGGGGCGGGAGCAGTGAGCCTGCCCAGGCCCAAGACAGTGCACCCGTAGCTTGGTCCGTGGCAATTTTGCATCAACCCTACTCCACGTTTACCTATCTTGAACCCCCATATTTGCCCTCTTACATCTGGCGTCCCGGACTGAGGGTGTTGGTGCCCATGGGCAAGGGAGATGCGTTGCGTTCCGGTGTCCTAATGAGAAGCATGGTTTTGGACTCCTGGCCCCGGAAGATCAAGAACATCTTTTTTCCCCTGGAAAGGGAGCCGCTCCTGGATCCGGATTACCTGGAGCTTTTGGAGCAGGTGGCCTATAGGCAGCTTGCCTCTCCGGGCCGAGTCCTGGCTTATGTCTTGCCCGGGGGGTTTAGAAAGGTCCCGCCCGGGTGGCAGGACAAGGACAAAAACCGCCAGGTTTCCTTCCCAAGTCCAGACAAGCAGGATTACTTGGCAGAGGTTTCCAGGCTGTGGCTGCAAGAGCGCTGGGTGCTGAATTTTTCTGGCAGAAAGACGGATCCCCTGCTTTGCGTGGCCAAGGATCCACCTTGGCCCATTCAGCCGCGGGCCAAGCTGCAATGGGCGGTTATGGACCTTCTTTGGGACAGAGGTGCCATGCCTAGGTCCATGCTTCGCACAGAACTGGGACATGGGGCGCCCAAGTGCTTGCAGTCCCTGCAGGCCAAGGGACTTATCCGGGAGGTGGATCCTGAGGAAAATGTAGATGGCGAGAACCTGGAACTATGCGGGGATTACCAGCTTAGCCCGGATCAAAGGGAGGCCCTGGAGAGCCTCGGGCCCAGGCTGGAGGAGGAATCTTTCCACGCTTCTGTACTGCACGGGATTACCGGGAGCGGCAAAAGCCTGGTCTATCTGCATTTGGCCAGGCAGTGCCTGCAGCAGGGTAGATCCGTCATCCTCCTGGCTCCGGAGATAGCCATTGCCAGGCAGTTGTACGGGCAGGCCAGGCAATTTTTGCCCGGGGCCACGGTGATCCTGCATCACGGGTTAAAGGGTGCGCGTCAAAAAGAGGATACATTTCTAAAGATCAGGAACAAACAGAATCCCATGGTTTTGGTGGGAACCAGGTCCGCCCTGTTCATGCCCGTGCGCAATATTGGCCTCATCGTGCTGGACGAGGAGCATGACGAGGCTTTCAAGCAGGACCAGACCCTGATCTACCAGGCCAAGGAGGTAGCCTATTACCTGGCGGCGCGGGAGAAGAGTCTCTTGGTCCTGGGTTCTGCCACACCGGATATCAAGACTTACCATGCCGCTAGCAAGGGGTATATAGACTTGGTGGGCATGGAGAGCCGTGTGGGAGGGAGCAATCTGCCCCAAGTGGATTTCGTGGATTTGAAAGAGGACCCTCCAGAGTTTGGCCCCCTGGCCGGGACCTGCGCCCGGGCCTTGCAGGAAGCCCTGAGCCGGGGCGAACAGGCGGTGATCATGCACAACCGGAGGGGGTACTCCCCGATACTCATGTGCGTGGACTGCTCCGAGATCGCCAGGTGCAGAAACTGCCAGGTGGGACTGACCTACCACAAGAAGAGAAACCGGCTTGTGTGTCACTATTGCGGGGAATCCGTTCCCTATCCCCCTGTGTGCGGGCACTGCAGGGGATCAGAGTTCGTTCCCGTGGGCCAAGGCACGGAAAAGGTGGAGGAGTTTCTGGCCAGGCACTTGCCGGAATACCGGGTGTTGCGTTTGGACAAGGACAGTACCAGGCACGCCGGTAGGGCGGAACAGATTCTGCAGAGCTTTGCCTCTGGAAATGCCCAGGTTTTAGTGGGTACCCAGATGCTGAGCAAGGGGCACTCCTTCCCGGATGTGACCCTAGCTGTGGTCCTGGATGCGGATCTGGGGCTAGGGCTTCCTGACTACCGCTCCACGGAACGCACCTTTCAGTTGCTGGTGCAGCTCTCGGGTCGGGCCGGCAGGGGAGAAAAAGCCGGCCGTGTGTTTATCCAGACCAGGAACCCGGGGCACTACTGCTGGGAATACATAAAAAACTGCGATTACCTGGGTTTTTACCGCCAGGAGATAAGGCGCAGGCAGGAGTTCGGATATCCCCCTTTTGTGCGGCTAGGGCTTATCCGCTTTTCCTTTCCATCCGGGTGGGAGCACAAAGCGGATTTCATGTCCGAGCTGCGCCGCAGGTCCAGGCAGGCGGCAGCCAAAAGCGGGGTCACCCTCTTGGGACCTGCCCCGGCGGTTCTGTCCAAGCTCAAGAACCGGGAGAGGTATCAGTTTCTGGTCAAGTCCCGGGAATGGACCGGGATCAAGGAGCTGTACCTGAAGCTGTGGCCGGTTTTCACACAAGCACGGGATGTCCGGGTCAGTCTGGACCTGGATCCGGTGAGTATGCTCTAGATGCTTCTGCGATATTACAGGTCCGCAGAAGAGAAGATGGTCAGGTAATCGTTGTGGTACAGGGTGAAAAAATCCTTGCCCAGGAAATCCTTTAAACAGTCTGCCACGCTGATCACGGTCACGGGCTGCTGCAGGCTGGAGAGCTTCTCTGCCAGGGACCGGTAGAAAACTGCTCCGGGTCCAGTGGGACGGACCGGACGGTACATGTATATCAGGTCCACCCCGCTTAGATCCGCTGTGCAGATATCACCGTGGCGCCACTCCACAATCCTTTCATCCAAGTCCAGGGCCTTTTGGTACAGCTTGCCCATGGAGAGCATGCTCCCGGAAAGCTCCACCTGGATAGTTTTGCGGTGCGGGATTAGGGTCTGAAGCAGCAGTCCCTGCAGGCCGTTGCCGCAGCCAAGGTCCGCCACTACGCTATGGGAATCCATGAGTTGGCAGGATAGAACCAGGGGGAGAATGCCTCCAGGCAAACACTGGATACCCTTGCTAGCCTCGAAATTCTGTTGCTCTTCAGGATTGTACCCTGCTCCTGCACTGTGCAGGGCCAGATACAGATTGATAACCGCTAGCTCCTGGTCCTCAATATTACACTTCTGCCGGGCGGCATAAATCTCGGTGAGGTGAAAGGAAAGCTGGGGTATTTGTTCCTGTAGCCCTTGATCCAGGGCCAGGCAGATAAGGGCCTCTTCTATCCGGAAGGCCTCGGGCTCTTTGAATATTCCTTCGAAGAGCAGGTTCTTGAACTTGGTGTCCAGTATCTGGTTTATGTTCTGCATAGCGTTCGTTTGGCACCGGTGGTTGCAAGAAGAGTTGCTTCTTTTGTAACTATTCACCAAATCTTTTTGCGTGCCGTTCCTCCCGGCTAGCGCTTTTCCTGGCTCGGCTTACGGTCCCGCACCTACTCGGATTTGATTACTGTATACATTTCAAAGGTGCTTTGTTCAAGTAAGTGCGGGACTTCCCCCCATAAGCCTAGCCAAGAAAACCGGGGAGCCTCCGGCAAAAGCACGCAAAAAGATCTGGTGAATATTTTGGGTTAAATATGGTTCAAAGTTGAATTTCAGGGGGATTGCCATGGGAGAGGCTCAGCCTGTATTGTCAACGGCTGCTGAATACCTGGGATGGGAACCATTGCAGACCGAAAAATAGGAATTTATTAAGGGCAAGGGGTAAGTTTTTTCCGGGAACGCGGGAAACAGCTAGGCTCCGCGTTCCCGGGTATCAGGTTATAAGGAGGAGGTCCGTTTATTCGATGGTGTAGCTGCCGTCCGCTTCATAGGAGACAGTGGCGTCCAAGTAGAAGACATCCAACTCGGGCCGCTCGTCCTGGAACAGGAAGTAGGCCTCTCCGCTGCGGGCCCCAGTGGCACAGATCAGGACAATGGGCTGGTCCCCTTCAAATTCCTCCAGATTCTCCCGGATTTCGTCCACATCCATTCGCTCCGCATGAGGGATGTGTCCCTCTTGGAACTCATCTTCAGACCGGACATCGATCAACCGTACGCTTTCAGGCTCGTTTTCTATCAGATCCACAAAGAAGTCCTCATCTATGGATCCAGGGAAATCACCCTCCTTGATATCAACATCTGCAGCAGGCTCGGCAGGTTCAGCCGGCTCTTCCTTCTCGGCTACAGCGGGATCTTCGCGTTCCTTAACATCCTCGATGGTCCATTGCTTGTATCCGTGTTCCTCCCATCCGGCAATACCTTTGGGATCGACCACCACGTTTTCATAACCCATTTCCTCTGCCTTCCAGGCAGAGTCGTGGCTTAGCCGTCACCCGGGGCTCATGCAGTAAAAGACCAGAAGAGTGGATTTGTCCTCGGGCAAGACCTCTTCTGCCTTTTCCTCGAAATCACTGTCCGGCAGGCTTACCGCGGTGGGAATGTGGCCGCGGTCGTAGCGGGGCCGCTTAGGACGGGAGTCAATGAGCATAACATCGTCCCGGGGCTCTTCCCGGAGCAGGTTGTCTGCCGCAATGGATGCAACGAACTCAGTAGAGACGTATGTGTGAAAGGGGTCCGGAACATCCACTTCCTCCACTTCCACTGACGGGATTTCATCCCCTGGTCCGTAGGTAAGTTTGGCCTGGGGGTCCTGCGTGGTGCATCCCATACTCAAGATAAGGGATAGCAGTAGAACCAAGCCCCCTAGGACTAAACTACGCAATTGTTTTAACATGCTGCACACCTCCGTGGTTTAAAGGTTTAAGCTTTACGCTACTATACTATGCAAGCATGGTTCCAAAAAAGACTTTCTGTAACATCCCGAAATTGTTAACATTAAACAAAGCTGTTCACACTAACCAACCATCTGTTTAATATATGTATAAACAGCTGTTTAATCAGTTAAGGGTGCAAGTAGCTCGAAAAATACCTGTTTTTTATGGAACTACCCGGAACCAGTCCCATCAGATTCCGGAAGGGTTAGGCTCTCGGTTTTTTGGATAAAATAACTGGTAACACCATCTTGTAATTGAGACATGGCCAAAATTATATTCCCGTAGCGTTCGCATAAAGCAGGAATATGGTCCTGGGAACTGGGATCCGTGGAGATTACCTGAAGTATTTCTCCCGGGGAGAGGTGCTCAATAACCTTTTTGGTTTTGAGCAAGGGGATGGGGCAGCTTAGTCCGCTGACATCGAGAATTTTATCCGCAGTGATCCGGGGAGTATCCATGTTATACCTCCCTGAGGCCCCATTTGCTCGGCGAATTCATGCTTTGTTTTGTTCAGCGCTGTTTAAGGAAGTGTTTTCCCGGCCCAAAAATTCAAGCAAATCCTGCATGGCCTGAGCAGTGTGGGCGAAGAAGGCCGCTTTATTGGTTTCAGGAATTTGGGCCCGGAACTTTTTTATCCAAGGCAGCATAAAATTGCCCGCAAAATCAGCTAGTTCCTGGTGTATATCCGGGGAAGGCTCGCGCAGCTCCAATTCCAGAAGGAGGTAGAGGTATTCCAGTTCAATACACAGGTGATCCGGTGGCTCGCCTAGATGCTCCGCAATCTCCACACCTGCTTGTTCCAACCTTTCCCGCATGGCTTGGGCAGGCCTCTGCATGAGAACCTGATCGCTTCCCTGGAAACAGGAATGGTACATGGGAGCGCTTATGCCCTCCCTGGTACTAATAAAAATCCGGACAAACTCGCTTTCCAGCTCCTGGTTCAGCTGTTCTCCGGGGGAAGAGGGCTGTATTTCATCAATTAGGTAAAGAACCTGTTCAGGCCCTGGATGGATAATTCCTTGCAGGCTGGACCAGACTCGTCTGGATTCTTGAAGCCGGTTTAGCCAATCCTGGCTGGTTTCCCAGCTCCAGAACAGGTTTATCAAGAGCTGTACCGCATCTAGGACCCGACTCTTCTCTTCTGGATCCAGTTCCGGATACAGTCTGATTTCAGTATTATCCTCTCTCATGGAGTCTCCACTAATTCCGGGTACCTTTCTTCCCAAACCTGGAAACCAGCCGGGTATTTGTAGACATTTTCATATCCCATCCGCACAGCCCACCGGGCTGCAATCCCGCTAAGCACTCAGCGGAAGTTGCGGCAGAAGAGGATGACCTTTTTCTTTTCATCCGGTCCCAGCATCTCTTGAAAGGCATCTTGTTTTTCCTGGGGCAGATCCCGCTCATGGGAAGGATTAAAGGGAAAGTTGACAGCTCCTGATATGGATCCTTGGGCGTATTCGTAGTCGTAGCGAGTATCTATCAAGAGCCAATCCTGCTTTTGCTGGTAGATCTGGTGCAACTCACTAGTAGTTAATAGCTTGTATCCGTGTTCCTGGGCCTCGGCTTCAACCCGGTCCCACCAGGATTTTTCCCGGTCCTGTGCCAAGATGGGGGTGGTAAGAGTAAAGAGAAAAGCAGCAGCCAGGAGCACAAGGCTGGCAATTAAGATGTGGGCCTTCATAAATTAGCCTCAATCCTGGTTTGGCATCACGGGTTCAGGTTGTCAGGGGTATCCGGGAGGTATAAGTTCATCTCCCGGATATCCCTTGTTTCAGGCAGACTCCGGTGACCCGTGATAAGTTAAGGGAACAAAGGACAACCCATTTTTCCCGGAATAATCCGGACAGTAAAGCAAGGTGTTATATCCGGTTCTTGATCTGCTCGTACCAAAGCTGGTGATGGTGCTTGGCATAGCTTTCAGGCACCATCCCGTTGAACATGGACTTGAATGCCGGTCGTTCCTCCGGGGAGATGGCTGCCATATAGATGTGCACCAGCAGGCCAGCCAAGGACAACCCAGCAAAGAGATAGTGTATGGTCCGGGACCAAGCCACCGGATCCGGGTTGTTAATGATCAAGGTGGACAGGAACATTATTACCCCGGTGACTACCAGGATAGGACCGGCTATCACCGAAAGCTGGGCAAATAGTTTCTGTCCGGCGTTATAAAAGCCCTGGGGTGGTATATCCGTGGTCATGCCCAGTTTTTTGAGCATCTTGTTGCCTGCGGTCATCTGGATGTTTTTCTTGATCATCCAGGTCATGTCCCTAGGAAGATCCAGGCTAAAGATCTCTTTCAAAAAGCTCAGGCTTTCCCGGAAACGAACCAGGATATAGATGAGCATGACCGCAGCCCAGGTTAGGCCCAAGTACATGTGCACATCTATTAGCATCTCCGCGCTCCCGAAAATAGAGACCATCAAGTTGGGCCACCAAGCCCCCAGGGGGTTGATGTGTTCGTTTTGAATCAGACCCAGGCCGGTAAGGAGCAGGACTATCCAACATACAGCATTGAACCAGTGTATGAAAATCCCGCCTTTATCGTGACGTGGAATCATTCTCTCTTGCATAGGGTTAACCCTCCTCCTTCTTTTCCTCTTGCTCGGAGGTTTCCTCGTGCTCGGAGGTTTCCTCGGAACCCACGAATATCTGCTTGGCCAGCATGGCAACTACGCCCAGCGCGGACAGGCCAGCTACTATCTTAAACAAGGGGTTGACCACACTGGTCATGGTCCTGTGGGCCAGAGGATACTGCACCTCTCCCGGCCAATCCATGGGCTCGGTATCAGCTAGATAGAACATGTTGGGTTTGGTATCCACGGGCTGTGTTGTGAAGCTCACGGTTTCCCTCTCCTCCAAAAGCTTGGAGACTTCGCTTTCAGGATCGTTTAGATCCCCGAAAACCCTGGCTTTGGTCATACAGGTATCCACACAGGCCGGCTGCAGGCCCATGGCCAAACGATCTTGACAGAAATCGCATTTATCCGGGACCCTTAAAGTGGGATGCCTGTACCGGGCAAAATAGGGACAGGCTACCACGCAGTTCCCGCAGCCGATGCACACATCCCAGTTGATCTGGACGATCCCGGTCTCCTCGTCTTTGTAAGTGGCCCCGCTGGGACAGGCATGCACACATGTGGGCTCGTCACACTGCATGCATCCACCGGGCTGGAAATGGGCATAAGCGTGCTTGCCCTGGGAAAAATCCGGCTTTTTCTCCTTGATCCAGTTTCGCCAATAGCCGCGGGGCACATCATGCTGCACCTTGCAGGAGACCATGCAGGCCTTGCAATCAATGCATACCGAGGAATCTATAACCATGGCGTATTTCTTTTTCATTACTACACCTTCCTTACGCTTACAAAGGTCTCATGCATGACCATGTTCCCGGATATCTTGTCGTAACCGCCCTCCAGGACTTCGGCTATGCAAGCCCCTTTCTGGTATACTTGGCTCATTCCAGGGGAAAGGGCCCCGAATCCAGTGGCCATGTAGACTGTTTGTTTTTCTATACCCTCATCGAATTCCAGCTTGAGACTGTCCTTACCTGCGCTGCTCTCTACCTCTACAAGTTCGCCGTCCTCCAGGCCCAGGCGCTGGGCGGATTCAGGGTGCATATGCAGGGTGTTTTCCTCCATGAACTCGGTTAGGAGCTCGTTATTGGTCCTGGCTTGGGTAAAGAAAGCCGGACGTCCTACTACCAGACGGAACTCATCCTCTTGGGGTTTGTGCGGCGGATTGTATACAGGCATGGGGTCAGTTCCAAAGTCCTCGTAGCGCTTGCTGTAGATTTCCTTGATTCCGCTTAAGGTTTTTAGGGGCTCCCCGGCATAAATCCCGTAGGCCTCGCTGGGATTGAAGTACACCCCGTCCCGGCGCATGACTTCCAAGGCGCCTTCCAGATCTTGTACCTGTTGCTCGCGGTATTCCTCCATCGTGAAATCGAAGAACTCGCCCAGATCCAGTCTCTTGGCCAATTCCTGGATTATCCAGAACGGGGACTTGGATTCGAACATAGCCGGGACCACCGGTTCCCGCATGGAGGCGCAGGCGCAGGCGCTGGAGCCCTGCATGGCAGAGACTGGATCATCCCTTTCCAGGAAGGTTACTGCAGGCAGAACCAGATCCGAATACCAGGCGGTATCGGTCATGAGGATGTCAATATTGACAATGAAATCCATCTTTTCCACCATTTCCAGGGTCTTTCTGCGATTGGGCGCTGTCTGCAGGAAGTTGGTTTTAAAGCTGAACCAGCCCCGGATGGGGTAAGGATCTTCCTTGAGGATGGCTTCCCGCATGATATGGAAGGAACCGGAGTCGTCAAACATTCCGGGTACCACCCCTGCATCTGCCCGGTCCGGGGGATTGTCCGGGTAAAAGGGAGCACTGTACCTGGGCGTGGTCACGCCTACTTCCCGGGCGCCCATCAGGCCTCCCGGCCGGTCCCAATTGTTGAGCAGGACGTTGGCTATGGCCATGGATCTCCGGATCTGGGTGGAGTTTTCATAATCCGAGGAGCGGCGTCCTGGATAAACCATGGCCTCGGGCGCGGCCTCAGATATCTCATTAGCTATGCGCCTGATGTCCTCGGCCGGGATACCGCATTCCTGCTCCGCCCATTCCGGAGTATAGTCCCGGACGTGTTCCACGAAATCCTCATAGCCGTGGGTGTCCTCCGGACAACAGAAGCGGTCCCCCTTGACTATCTCGTGGCACAAGGCCAAAAAGAAGGCCATGTCCGTGCCAGGCTTGATTTGATGCCATTCGTCCGCCCGGGCCGCAGTCTTGGTGAACCTGGGGTCCAGAACCACGATCTTGCAGCCGTTCTTCTGAGCCTCTATCATATCCGGAGTGTCCGGGGTCATAATAGCTTCCAACGGGTTGGCCCCGGCAATGAGGATGTATTTGCTGTGCAGGACATCCGGGTGGGGCACTTCCCCGAAGGTATCCAGAAAGGCCCGGTTGCGGCTAGCGTAGCACAAGGACTGGTGATCGCATACATTGTAGGATCCAAAAACATCTGCAAAACGGCGCACGAACTGGGTATGGGAATCAGTGCCAGGGCTGAACAACACACCGCAGCGGGTATATTTATCTGCAATCTTTTGTAGTTGCTCGGCTGCATAATCCAAGGCTTCTTCCCAGCTGATGCGCTCCCATTTGCCTTCCCCGCGCTCGCCCTTACGTATCAAGGGGTGCTTCAGGCGATCCGGGTTGTACAGGTTCTTGATCGCAGCATTCCCGCGGGCACAGAGCATTCCCCGGGATTTCCGGCAATTGGGGTTGGGGTCCAACCATTTGACCACCCCGTTCTTCTTTCTAGCGATCATGTTGCAGCGGTTGATGCACATGTCGCAGGCGGTATAGTGAGAGCTTATCCCTTCCTGCTCCATATCAGCTGCCTGGGCCTTGGGAACCAGCCCTTTAACCAGAGGGCCTTTGAGGCCAGCCCCGGCAGCTGTAGCAGCCAAGGAAGTCTTTAAGAAACTTCTCCTGGTCACGGAAGTTTTCCCATCTTTCATATCGGCTCCTTAGTTTGATCTTAAGGCTTGGGGTTTTGAGTGAACCTAATATTTTAAAACTAGTCTCCAGGGATTAATCCCGGGTAGCTAACCGTTTGAATCCCTGCACCAGGGAACTCTATAGCCTTCCAGTTTTAATGTATTTCTCTAAATTTAAGTTTGCACTTGTGATTTGTTCACAATTTTAGCCCCTCACCCGGAAAAAGGCTTTCCGGGTGAGGACAAAGGCTTAGCCACAGCTTTCAGGAGTGGGGGAGTCTGCTGCGCCTTGGTGGAGATAGGTGTGAATGTGATGCAATTTATCATCATCCACTTCCCACTCATCATAGCAGGGCAAGGCTTCAACATCCTGAAAAACCTCTTTCCATTCTGCCTGCCGCTTGGAGTCAGGACCCATGTACTCTTGGGCAGCACCTTCCTTAGTAGCGTCCTCGTTGTGGCAAGTTTGAAAGCAGTTTTGCTGATAAAGGTACCGACCCTGCCTGGGGTTGCCGTCCAGCGTGGCCAGGGCGATGCCTATCTGGCTGGCAAAAATTGCGGCTGCCATGGCTAAAATGATTGTTTTCTTCATAACTACCTCCTTGGGTTTAAATTGTTAGGCAAAATATTTGTAGCCGGGTTTACTATATAAGTAGCATAAAACATGCCATAATAGTTTTTGTCCTGCCTCTTTGGCCAAACAGCAGACAAAAGCGGATGACTGGAGATTTTCCTGACTTAAATTCCCTGCATTTGAAGAGTTTGTTGCCATGTTGTTCAGGTTCAAAATAGTGTTGGTTTTCCAAGGAGCCAGCAAGGAAGTATGCTCGTATTTTTTAATAGTTATTCAGTTAAGCTTGAAAAAATATATTGTATTGAAAGTTTGTTTAATCTTGTGTTAAATTGTTTAAACAGTTGTTGATTTTTTTACAGAAATTGGTTACTTTAGCAAAAAAATGGCAGGATTCTAATAATGGTACAGAGTAAAAGTGTCAATATCTATTGCAGGGATATCGTGGAGTTGATGGAGGAAGGCCTCTTGGTGGTGGCAGAGGACGGGTCCATCCAGATGGTCAACCAGGCCTTGGAGAAGATCACTGGTTACTCCAAGGAGGAGCTTTTAGGGCAACAATGCACTATATTCAAGTGCGATGCCTGTAAGGCGGTCCGGGATGCTGCCAACAATGCTTGGTGCCGGCTTTTTGAGAGCAAGGAGCAAGTCAAGCGCAAGTGCCATTTGGTTCGCAAGGACGGCTCTTATGTCACTGTCCTGAAGACCGCCACTATACTTTGTGATGACCAAGGCCAGACTATGGGGGCTGTAGAGGTGGTTACTGACATATCGGAGCTGGACAGGTTGGATCGCGAGCTTAGACAGCTTTCCCGTACCCTGGACGAAGAATCTGTCTTTCAAGGCATGGTGGGACGTTCCTCCCAAATGAAACACGTTTTTGAATTGGTGGAGAAAGCCGCTCAAAGCGATTTTCCGGTTTTTATCCACGGGGAGTCCGGTACGGGCAAAGAGTTGGTAGCCCAGGCCATACATAAACTAAGCCCCAGGGCGGAGCAGCCTTATATCCAGGTCAATTGCGCCGCGCTGAATGAATCCCTCCTGGAGAGCGAGCTCTTTGGACACGTTAAGGGCGCTTTTACCGGGGCCTTGCAGCACCGTAAGGGGCGTTTCGAGGCAGCGCACAAAGGGGACATATTCCTGGATGAAATTGGGGATTTGCCCCAGGCGGTACAAATCAAGCTGCTCCGGGTCCTGGAAACCAAGACCTTTGAACGGGTCGGGGAGAGTAGCAGCATATCCGTGGATTTGCGTTTTATTACCGCCACCAACAAGAACCTGCCCGAGCTAATAAATCAGGGCAGGTTCCGAGAAGACCTTTATTACCGCATCAACGTGATACCCATCCACGTCCCGCCGCTTAGGGAACGTAAGGAGGATATCCCGTACCTGGTAGAGTTTTTTCTCAAGAAATTGTCCAGAAAAAACAAGAATGAGATTTTGGGGGTTAGCTCGGAAGTCATGCGCCTTTTCATGAATTATTCCTGGCCTGGCAATGTCCGGGAGCTCAAAAGCACCCTGGAGTACAGCTACGTTTTGGCAGAAGGGGATATGATCCTGCCCGAGCATTTACCGGAAACCTTTCGGGAGGAGCTTCAGAACCCTGTGGCTAACAACGAGACTCCGAGTAATTACAGTAACCATGAAAAGCAGAAACAGGATCTTATCCAGGCCCTGAAACAAAGCGGCGGGAACAAGTCTCAGGCTGCGCGTATTCTGGGGATCAACCGGGTTACGGTCTTGAACCGCATGCGCAAGTTCGGCATAGACCTGCAAAGGGATCTAGTTTATTAGTCCTAACTATAACGAAGCTTATTATCCAGAGTTCCGAGAATTCTGCAAACTGGCGTCGCTCTCACAGTTTGCAGATTACTCGGGCCTCGAGTACGAGTTGCTGCCATAATAGTAAGGCAGTTTATAGAGCCATGGCTAAAGAACCAAGTTTCGTTGCTAAGGTTTTGTTTGTAAGCGGTTAAGGGAACACGGCCAGGGTTTCCCCCAGGAGGACCACGCAGGCGGAAATCAGCGGCACCCGAAGGTTGTCGTTGAAAGGTCCGGGCAAAAGCTCGGCCAGGCAGGCGCAGACAGAAGCTGCCGCACCGATCCATAGATTGATGCCCGGGAACACGACCACCACCACCAGGGCGGCAATCAAGAAGGCCAGAGAGCCTTCCAGGGTTTTACTGCTCTTGCCCCAGAATTTTCGGCCCCAGCGCTGTCCCACCACTGCAGCAGCCCCGTCCGCCACCATGAACATGGCAAAAGAAAATGCTGCCACGTGCACCGGAAAGATGGACACCAGCAAAAAGGCAGACACCAGGGACCACGTGGCTCCGTTCAAAGCGAATTTTGGGGTTTGCGGAGTTTTTTCCTTGGGACGCATCAAGGGGCCGAATATCTTTTGGAGCAGATGGTTCAGGTTAGGGGCTTTAACCCGGAGTATGTCCAGGAAGATAGCGATCCCGGCCAGTGATCCCAGGATGAGCGCGGAGGGATATTTGCCCAGCCAGAGCATGCCTGCCGGGATGATCAGGGCTACAAGGTGCAGGGACTTGCGCAGCAGTTCCTGTTTAAAGGGCAAAACTTTCGGGATGGCTTCCGAGGGGCTGTGTGTCTCTCTATGATCCATGTAGTGCTCCTGTGTGGGAAAAAGCAATAGAGTTGGGTTCTGGTAACTATTCACCAAATCTTTTTGCGTGCCGTGCCTCCCGGCTCGCGCTTTTCTAGGCTCGGCTTACGGGGGCATTCCTGCCCCCACCGGACTCTTAGCTATGTGCACCTTATTAAGTTAGGTGCAAAATAAAGGCTTTTGCTTTATTCTTATTCCGTGACTTTGTGCGGTCCGGCTTCCCCCATAAGCCTCGCCAAGAAAACCGGTGAGCCTTCCGGCGAATGCAGGCAAAAAGATCCGGTGAATAGTTTGGTGAATAGTTGCGGGTTTTGCTTGAAATTAGTTACAAAAAACAGCTAATCTCTTGTCATCCTTCTAATCCTGGAGCCAGTGCCTGAGCTTGATCAGAAAGAGCTCAGCGCTGGAGAGCTCTGCCCTTTCCCGGAGCAGATCCGCCAGGACATCCGGGCGGTCGGTAATAATGTTGTCCACACCCATATCGATGAACCTGGACATCTCCCTGCGATCGTTCACGGTCCAGACGTGCAGCTCATGTCCGTGCCTGTGCGCTTTTTGGATATCTTGGACACTGGTGATGGCTGCCCTGAGCCCCAGGGCATCCAGGAGCTCGCGGTCCGGATCTCCGATGGCGGTATGTACGAAAAGAGAAGTGCGCAGCCCGGGCTCAAGCTCTCGTACCTCCCTCAAAACGTCCGGGTGCAAGGCCCCGATCAAAACATCCTCCAGAAAGTCCTGCTCCCTGAGAACCTCCACCACGAGGTTGGTAAGTTCAGGAGTGTGAGGGCTGGGTTTAATCTCCAGGTAGAGCTTGGCCCTTCCCCGGACCACTTCAATAACCTCCTCCAGGGTGGGAATGCCCACCCCTTGAAAATCGGGATGGAACCACTCTCCAGCGTCTATCTCGCGTACCTCATCCAGGGTCAGCTCCCAGATGGCATGGGGCTCACCAGCGATGCGGCGCAAATCCCTGTCGTGGAACAAGACCGGAACATTATCCGCTGTTTGGCGGACATCTATCTCCACGTAATCCGCCCCGTCCCGGATAGCCTGCTCTATTGCCGGGAGGGTGTTTTCCGGGGCTTTCATGGAGCTGCCCCGGTGGGCGCTTATATCCACTTCGTCTCGGAAATCAAAAAATGAGTGCAGGACAAAGCCGGCCTGGAAAAGGGCAAAGAAAAGCAGAAGCAATTCCGCGCTCCAGGCCAACATCCCGCTCCTAGCTGGAGGGGAGGGATCGGGCTGCACCGGGGTGATCCCGGAGATGTTCTGATAGATTTGGTGGATAAGAAGGCTGTTGGTGGCAATACCCAGGTAGCTGCCCAGTATGGTCAAAACGATATACGCGCTGATATAGATAAGCACCGCCGGAACCAGGACGGCGAAATTTTCCGGGAGCCAGCCCAGAACAATACCTCCCAGGCCCTCAAAGAGCAGAGTGAACAAGACAGGCAAAAAGAACACCAGCAGGGCCAGACCCACAAGCAAAACCGCCATGCGTCGCATATACCCCCGGGAAAGGCGGGAGCTTCTTTTCAGGGCAGTCAGGGGCGAGGTCTTTTCCAGGAGCAGTGCAGGCAGGGCCAGGAACCAGCGTATATAAAGGAATCCGTTGCAGATCAGTATCCCGGTGCCAAGCAGGGCAGCAATGCCCAAAAAGATCCAGAAAATTCGGGGCTTTTCCGAGATCAGGTAGTAGGGATCATAGGGTTCCAGCAAAATTACCCAGGCCCCGGCCAGGGCTAAAAGAAAAGGGGCAGCCAAAAGCAGGTGGACCCCCACCTGGATTGCTGCCAGCTGCAGTAGACGGGGTAGATTGCGCCCCACTCGCCACAGGGCCAGGGTGGCCAAGCGGTAATGTCCCGTGCCGGATTGGGCGTTGATCAGGATCATTCCGGCATGGTGCAAAAACAGAAGCAGAACAGTAAGCACGGCTGTGGCCAGTATCCATATCAGTCCCGCAGGGGAGAGGATAAACCCCAGTATTTCCTGGTGGCTGACCATGGGATGGCCGGAGGTGGTGAGCAACTTGGTGGAAAGCCAGGCAGTTACGGGAGTAAGAAGCATGACTGCCAGGACGCTGAAGAAGAGGTGGTAGATGAGCAAAGGGCGAAAGTTTCTGGAAAGCGAGGAGATGACCTGGTGTGCCGTGGACTTGAGTTGCAAGCTAAGTTTTCCTTGTTGATTCATACAACCCCGCCTAATATTAAGAAAGCTAATTCCCTATTAACCGAATTATAGGAGGCATATTTTGGCTTACGCAGGGTTGTAGTTATGACCCGTTTTGACCGTTTCTAAGCATAATCCGGGTTAGCTCGTCAAGGCTGTAAGGCTTGGAAATGGCTGCCGCAGCCCCGTATTGGCTGGGATTCAGCATGAGTTGGTGATCAGGGTAGCCGCTGGCCATGATCACTTGAGCGCTAGGGTTTATTTCCAGCAGCCTGCGCAAGCATTCCTTGCCATCAATATCGGGCAGCCATAGATCCACAATAATCCAATCAATGTGCTGGATGTTTTTTTGATATATCTGGAGCCCCTGTTCCCCGTTGGTAGCGGACAACACCTCCACCCCATACTCTTGCAGGCCTTCCTTTAAGAGCTGGCAGATTGTCCTCTCATCATCCACTACAAGCACAGTGCCGCGGAGTTGATCCCGGATTTTGCTCTGAAAGGAATCGGATCTGGATTGCAGGTCCTGAGTCCGGGTTATATTGCTTGCAGGCAAGTACAAGCAAAAGGTGGTTCCTTTGCCAGGAGTGCTTTGGCAGTCCACTCCCCCGCCATGGGTTTGGGTTGTATCCTGAACCAGGGGTAAACCCAAGCCGGTGCCCTGGCCGGGTTCCTTGGTGGTGTAAAAGGGCTCAAACATCTGCTGCACGGTTTTTTCATCCATTCCTGTTCCAGTATCCGAAACCCGGATTAAGATGTATTCTCCAGGAGAAAGATCCAGCTGCAGGGCAGAGTCCTGAGGCAAAGAGACCCTGTCGCTGTCCAGGCAGAGCTCCCCTCCTGAGGGCATGGCGTCCTTAGCGTTTTCAGTGAGATTCATGAGGGCCAGCTCCAATTGTTCCTGATCCACCTCAACCAGGGGCAATTCCGGGTTTAAATCGGTTTTAACCTGGATGTTTTTGGGCAGAGTCCGGGAAAGCATGTCCGTGAAATCCCGCAACAGGCTATTTATATCCAAAGGTTTTTTTTGGGCATCCATGACCCGGCTGAAGGAAAGAAGTTGTCGAACCAGCCTCTGCCCTTTGCTGGTGGCCCTGGTTATCTCCTGGAGGTACTTCTCCCCTTCCGGGAGATCCTTGGTGCCAAGGATCTCAGCGCTCATGTTTATGGCTTGCAGGATATTGTTGAAGTCGTGAGCCACGCCCCCGGCCAGAGTGCCCACTGCCTTTAGCTTCATGGCCTGCCGCAGGGCCTGTTGATTTTTCCTGCGCTCCAGGATTTCCCACATACCTTGAGTGAAAAGCTCAAACTGCTGCAAATCCGCCTGGTTGTAAGGCTCTATCTTGTTGGCCACTCCAGCCAAGGCAACAATGTTTTCGCCTTCAAAGATAGGGGTGCTCATGAACCTCTTGAGATGCAAGTGACCTGGGGGCCAGCCCATTTTGTCTGGCAGCTCCTGGAGATCGTTGAAAATTAGGGTTTTTTTCTCCTCTAGGGGTCGGGTCCATATCCCGGCCCTGCTCAGGGAATAGCTGTAGTTTTTGGCAATATTGCAGTCCTGCAAAACTTTCCCGGACCAATAAAAATCGCTGGTTTGCACCGATTGAGAGTAATTGTTCAAGAAATAGATGTATCCGTATTCGCTATAGGTCAGGCGCACCCCTTCTTCCAGGGCGAAATTGATGATCTCTTCCGCCGAAGCCTCGGTCATATGGCTCAGCTGGTATAAAGAGCGCATCCTGGCTTCAGCTAAGCGGATTTCCTGTTGAGCGCGGAAATGTTCTACAATCTCAGCTACGCGCCGGGCGAAGACGTTGTATATCTTTTTATCCCAGTCGGTTAAGGATGATTTCTGTTCCAGGTATAATGCAATATCGCTGTCAGGAGGTTGAAAGAGGTAGGTGTTCTCCTGTGGGGAGGAAGCTGCCTCCAGGGCCTGGTCGGAGTCGGTAAATCCATAATTCAACAGGAGTTTTTCAGAGCCATTCTGCTTGTCTAGCACGCAAAATCGGGTCAGGCTGAAAAGCCGGGTGCCTTTTTCGATTACTTCCTGGTAAAAGTCCTCCCACCGTGCCGGGATGGACATGAAAGCAATTTCGTGCAGTATGAAAAGTTCCGAATATTCTTTACCCATGTTGATATCGCCGCAATGCTCGCGGTTTGGGTGTAAAACAGTGGCAATCCGGCAGCACTACTGATTTTTCAACTGTCTGAACTTTGGCATGGTGTTGAAGGGAGAAACACTCCTGATTATCAGGATCCGGCAGCATTAGGCTGCTCCTGCAAAAGCTCTTCCAAGATTTCGGACATATCCTGTTTGTCCATGAATTGCTCCATCCTATACCTTTCCTGTCCTTCATGATCATAGAAGATCTGGGTGGGAGTGGAGCGGACCCCTAGATGTTCTGCCTGGTCCATGTGCTTCTGCATATCCAGATAAGATAAGTGGATCCGGTTTTCATATTTCTCGCGCAATTCCTCCAAATGGGGCTCCATCTTCTGACAGGGAGGGCATAGTTCAGATCCCACGTGCACCATGGTCACTGTATCCTCTTTGGGGATGTCCTCCATCTTTTTGGCTGCTTCCTGCTCCATTTGGGAAGTGTACATAAAAATCAAGGCGAATACCGCTCCCACAAATATGATAACAGCAGCTGCTTGTTTCATAGAACCTCCTTGAAATACGGAAAAACTGGACTT
>CAZNYT010000043.1:0-19880 GCA_964577315.1 uncultured Desulfovibrionales bacterium | reverse complement strand
GGCCTGTTTGCAGAATTCTCGGACCTCTGGATAAAAAGTTTTCGTTGTAGTTATACCCCAAAGCGTTGTTGTAGCCCCCGCACCTGATAACCTATAACCAGCAGCCAGTAATTATGCCCAAGGAATTCAATCACCCCATCCGAGAGGAAGTCCGGGACTTCAAACCCTACACCCCAGGCCTGAGTGTGGAGGAAATTAAACAAAAATACGGGCTTTCGCGGGTCCTTAAAATGGCCAGCAACGAGAACCCTTTGGGCGTCTCGCCCTTTGTGCAGCAAGCTCTTTCCCAGCACGCCCATCTGGTGTTTCGCTATCCCCAGGCAAACAATCCCGAGCTAAGCAGAGATATCGCCCAGCACCTGGGCGTGGATCCTTACAACATCGTTTGCGGCAACGGTTCGGATGAGCTTATAGACCTCCTTATACGTTTACTTGCAGCTCCCGGATGGGACAATGTTGCTGCTTTCCAGCCCTGTTTCAGCATATACAAAATGCAGGCCAAGCTAAGCGGGGTAGAATTCCGCCAAACGCCTGTGAACCCGGATTTCAGCTTTGCCTGGGAAGATCTTTTTTCCTTGGTGGACGAGCGCACTAGGCTGGTCTTTCTGACCAATCCGGACAATCCCTCTGGCTACGCTGCCCCGGCACAAGAACTCCGGGAATTCGCCTCCAGGCTCCCGGATGGATGCTACCTGGTGGTGGATGAGGCTTATATCGACTTTGCCCGCCCCAGGGAAAAATACTCGGCGCTCTCCTTTTGGGGGGACCTGCCCAACGTGATCATCCTGCGCACCTTTTCCAAGATGTTCGGCCTAGCTGGACTCAGGCTAGGATATGCTATACTTCCCGAAACACTCGCGGATTACATGCGCCGCATCCGTCTGCCCTTCAGCGTGAACATCCTGGCGGAAAAGGCCGGTCAGGCCGGGCTCAGGGACGAGGCCTTCCTGAACAAAACCCGCTCCGTGATACTCGAGGGTAACGAGTATCTAACCCATAAGCTGCAATACCTAGGATGCCAAGTTTATCCCTCCCAGGCCAACTTCATCATGTTCCAGCCTCCCGGGAATGCCTACAACATCTTTGAATTACTTTTATCCCGGGGGATTATCATCCGCCCCCTGGATAGCTATGGATTCCCGGAGCTGCTAAGGGTGAGCATAGGCAGACCCCAAGACAACTGGGAATTTCTTCGTTATTTGCAGGAGGCTCTATGAGAAGCACTGAGCATATTATTATCACCCTAGACGGACCCGGAGGGGTAGGTAAAACCACCCTGGCCCAGGGTTTGGCAGAAAAGCTGGGAATCCCCTACCTGGATACAGGGGCCATGTTCCGGGCCGCAGCCTGGATGCTGGGACAAAGCGCCCTGGACATGGAAGAACAAGCGCTGAGATCCAGCTTGCTTCCCTTGCGCTTCGAGCTCAAGGGCTCCGGCAAGAACAGCTATCTCCTGCTGCAGGGCGAAGTCATCGGGGATCAGGTCCGAACCGAAGAAATGGGTTTTTTGGCCTCCTCCCTGGCCAAGACTGAGGCGGTCCGAAACACTTTGAAAGAGGCGCAGCGGTTATTGGGCCGGGACACCTCCCTGGTGGCAGAAGGCAGGGACATGGGGAGCGTGGTTTTTCCGGAAGCCGGCTGCAAGTTTTATCTCCAAGCCAGCCCCGAAATCCGGGCGGAAAGAAGATATAAACAACTAAAGGAAATGGGGCGGGACGCTGATATGCAAAACCTCCTGGAACAAATCCAGCAAAGGGACTTTCAGGACCAAAACCGGGAACTTGCCCCCTTGCGACCCGCCCCGGATGCCGTCCACCTGGATACCGGGCACTTGACCCCGGAAGAAATCCTGGACCGGATGGTGGCCATGGTAAAATCTATGGAAGTATCCAGGTAATCAATCCTTGGCCTCTTGCCACAGTCCTTCCAGGTGCTCCATATCCAGCTGGGATAAATCCCATCCCTTTTCTAGGGCCAGTTCTTCCATCCTTTCCAGACGCCGGAGGAACTTGCTGTTGGTCATGGCCAGGGCGGAATTGGCCTTGATGTTGTGCCTGCGCCCGTATTCCACCAAGGTGAACAGATAATCGCCGAACTCCTCCTCCATCCTCTTTTTGTCCCCACGTTGCCGAGCCCTGGACCATTCTTGCCATTCCTCATCCAGCTTGTCCTCGAGCTCCCGGTCCTGATCCCAGGTAAATCCTGCCCTGGCAGCCTTGGCGTTCATGCGGTACGCTAAAAGCATGGGGGGAAGATTCTTGGGGACCGAGCCCAGGATGGAATCCCGGGAGCGACTCTTTTCCTGTTGCTTGATTTGTTCCCAGTTCTGGATAAGCTCCTCCCGGGAGTCTACTTCCTTATGGCCGAAAACATGGGGATGCCTGCGGATCATTTTGCGGGAGCTCATTTTCAGGGCCTGTTCCAGTGAAAGCCTATCCTGGAGCAACCGAGACATAAACAAAAGAAGGAAAAAAACGTCCCCTAGTTCTTCCTGAATCTCTTCATTTTTTCCGGATCGAATCGCTGTCACCAGCTCAAAGGTCTCTTCCACCAAGTAATCGCACAGGCTTTCCGGGGTCTGTTCCTGGTCCCAGGGGCAGCCTCCCGGTCCCAGAAGCCTCTCGATAACCTGCAAAAGTTCCTGTATACCGGATTGTTCTTGCATCACCACCACCTTATCATCCATTGGTGTTGAACAGCTCTTGCCCGCCCTGGATACCGGACTCTATCAAAGCCTCCAGTTTCTCTCCAAACTCTTCCCTTAAATCCTGGGGAAGATAGTTAGCCAGAGTCTCGCTGATATTCATGATGTAGGGAGCTATTTCGGAAGCGGCAACAATCTCCGAATCCTGGGGCAAAAACACCATCAAGAACAAAAGGGTCAAAACACAGATCAGTCCTGCCTTAGCTAGCCCCAGAATTCCTCCTCCCAGTCTATCCAGCCATCCCAGAAGGATCATGCGCAAAAGATTGCGCAACAAAAATGCCAGCAAGGCCACTCCGGTCAAGGTTACCAAAAAGACGCCCAAGTAACTGACTATCTGCGCCCAGCTCTGGTTGGTGATTACCTCATGCACCCAGGGATAAACTTCCATATAAAATTGGTTGGCCACAACAAACCCGGCCACTAACCCGGCAATGGAAGCTATCTCCAGAATCATGCCCCGGTATATCCCACGGAAGAGAAAAAATCCCAGCACAATCACAAAAAAAATGTCCAAAGCGTTCATAAGCTTCCCCTCGGCTCCAATGCCACACCCGGACAACAGCGCTGTCCGGGATGCAAAAAATGTTGCCTCCAACTTTCTTGACAGGTCATGATTACATTATTAGTTAAGCCTTTTAACCCAAAAAACAAGCAAAAATTATGCACAAAGGAGAGTTAAACATGGCACAGGATATTCGCTTGGTAAAGATAGTTACCGGTGACATGGTTCTAGGTAAATGGAATCCCCAGGAAAACAAGATCACAGATCCGGCCCTATTGCAACTGGTACCCACCCAACAGGGCGGAGGAATGCAAATGATGCTCCTACCTTTTGGCTACCCTATTGACAACGAAATAAGCGGAGAGATCGAGGGCCGGCACATATTGTACTTCTTTCAAAAGCTCCCGGATGAAATCCGGAACAAGTATTTTGAAGCCTCTAGCAACTTAACCATTTCAGGAGCCAATGACCTAAAAAATTTGGGCAACATGGATGAAGGTCAGAACGTAACCGACATAGGCTCACTATTCAAGAAATAAGTATCCTACGACTTGTTTAAACAAAAAAAGGCCGCAACTTCGGTTGCGGCCTTTTTTTGCTCTTTTGTAGAGGGTGCAGGGCTATTTAAACCAAGGGGGCACCGGCTACATCAGGTGCCCCAGTTCAGGAAGGTTTAACTTTCAATCTCTATCTTCTTAGACTTAGTGGTATCTTCTACCGGAGCGGTAATGGTGAGCACACCGTTTTTGTACTTGGCCTTGATCTTGTCCGGATCCACCTCGCCCCGAAGAGGGATGCTCCGGTAGAATCGGCCGTAAGTGCACTCCCTGTGCACATAGCTCTCCTGTTCATCCTTGGTCTCTTCCTTCTTCTCACCACTCAGGATCAAGTTGTTATTGTCCACCCGGATATCAACATCCTCGGGACCCAAGCCGGGCAATTCCGCCCTTACCTCGATCTCATTATCCTTCTCGCTCACTTCAATAGCGGGAACGAATTCGCGTTCGAACTCTTCCCATCCAGCCAAGGGGCGTCTCCACATTTCATCGAACATATCCAACATATCCATGGGACTCCTCATCATATCCATAGGGCTCCTCATGGGAGACATTGTTCTGCCTTCAGAAGTGCCTTGCCTCCTGGTTGCTGGCGTTCTACGTCCAAACATAGCTGATACCTCCTTTTATATATATTTTAGCCGGCTTCGATCTGGATCTTGCGCGGCTTTGCTCTTTCGGTTTTGGGTAGATACAACTCCAATACCCCGTTTTTCATAGTGGCCTTGATATTAGCCCTATCCACCACATCCGAGATGGTAAAGTTGCGTACATATTCACAATCACCAAATTCCAAATGGATGTGGTTAACGTTTTCCAACTTGGGAAATTCCGCCCGGGCTGTAACTTGAAGATCATTATCCTGCAGATCAATATTTAAATTCTCCTTGTTTACCCCGGGCATATCCATATATATATGAAAACCATCTTCTTTCTCTATAATGTCGGTACTAGGAGAAAAACGAGGCACTGTAGGAGTCTCTCTATGAGGCTGGGTGGATTCTCTTCTCTGTACATCGCTGGCCATATGCATCACCTCCAATATTATTCTTCCGCTTCAATGCTGACTTTCTTGGGCTTGGCCTCTTCAGCCTTGGGCACTAATACTTGCAGAATGCCGTCTTTCATCTTGGCCCTTACATTATCCGGATCCACAGGAACATTCAGGTTGATTACTCTTTGAAACAATCCTGCCGGACGTTCCTGTCTATAATAGTTTCCAGTGTCGTGCTTTCTGTTACCTTTTATGACCAGACTATTATCACTCAAGGTAATATCTACATCTTCAATTTCTACTCCAGGTATTTCGGAGTATATGTATATATTGGATTGGTCCTCACTAATATTTACAGGTGGATAAGCTTGACGTCTTTGACTAATCATGGAAGGTTTCCACAACTCGTCAAAAAACTGATCCAACTGCCGCGGTACATTGTAGAAGCTGCTCAGATCTATAACCATAGTCCTTCACCTCCCTTTCATTTTTTCCTATCCGTTCATCATGATAAATAAGCAATGGTGTTGCGGTGTCAAGGGAAGATGTTAAAAATATATCCACTATTCACTAGATCTTTTTGCGTGCTTTTGCCTGGAGGCTCACCGGTTAGCCGGTGAGATTATGGAAGAAGTCCCGCACCTACTTGAACCAAGAACCTTTTGAGGTTCATGTAGTAAGCAAATCCAATTAGGTACGGGGTAAGGGCAGGAATGCCCTTGTAAGGCGAGCCTGGAATAACGCGAGCCAGATTAGGTGACGCGCAGAGAGATTTGGTAACTAATTGCAATCAGGGCTGATTCTCTCCCTTGCTAATAAAATCTTCCGTGAGGTTGTAGGCGGTATCATCGCTGTACTGCACAGGGGGATGCTTCATGAGGTAGGCGGACGGGCCGTACAAGGGCCCTTTCTGTCCCCTGTCCAGGGCCAGTTTACAGCACCTTACTGCGTCTATAGCCACCCCGGCTGAGTTAGGAGAGTCTTCCACGCTCAAGCGCAGCTCTAGGTTCACAGGCACATCTCCAAATATCCTGCCTTCCATGCGCAAGAAACAAACCTTGTTATCCTTTTGCCAGGGCACGTAATCGCTGGGCCCAATGTGGATATTGTCCAGATCCAGCCGGTTGCCCAGCACAGACTGTACCGCTTCCGACTTGGACTCCTTTTTGGATTGGAGCCTATCCCGGTTGAGCATGTTCAAGAAATCGGTATTCCCCCCGGTGTTCAACTGGTAGGTCCTATCCAGCCGGACCCCTCTCTGCTTGAAAAGGTGCCCCAGAGCCCGGTGGACTATGGTAGCACCCAACTGGGCCTTGATATCGTCTCCCACCAAGGGCAGATTGCGGGCTGTGAACTCCTCGGCCCACCCAGTCTCGCTAGCTATGAACACAGGTATATTGTTAACAAAACCCAATCCGGCATCCAGAGCACATTGGGCGTAGAAGCGAGTAGCCTCCTCGGAGCCTACCGGGAGATAATTAAGCATTATATCCGCCCCGCTGGATCTCAAGATCTCCACCACCTGATCCTTGTCCGGCTCCGGCTCAGGACTAAGAACAAAGCTGTGCCTTTCCGGATAGACCTTGAGATGCTCGGAAAATCCGTCCAGTACCTTTCCCATCTGCACCACCACCCCGGTTTCCGGTATATTAGGCTCAAAAACTTGGGTACAGTTGGGCTCTGCAAAAATGGCTCGAGACACATCCCGACCCACTTTTCGCTTATCTATATCCAGGGCAGCCACCACCTCTATATCACCTGGGCCATACCCACCGATCTCCCAATGCATCAAGCCCACGGCCTCAGTGGCTTTCTGGTTTTTATAATAATATATCCCTTGAACAAGGGAATTGGCACAATTCCCTATTCCCACCACTGCCACCTTGATGTTGGAATGCACTGATCAACCTCCTTAGCGCACTTCATTATTAGCCATATCCCGAGCAGAAGCTCAGGATGCAACACCATCAAATCAAATAGGAGTAGCCCACAAGTTTCAGATCATTATAGGACCATCCGGACTTTATCCCGGCACACATGTTCAAGGACATATCCATCTTGTTGTCCGTCAAATCCAGGATTTCCCTTTTTTGGAGATTGAGCCGGTACTTGATGAAATCGTAATCGAAACCGTCAATGATATAGGACAATCCCTCTGCAAAATAAAAGGAGCGGATGTGTTTTGCGAAATCGTGCATTTCATTGCGGCCTAAGCGCCTGGAAAGCATATTGTAGACGATCAAGTTCAGTATCAGGGTCTCCATTTTCAGACGGTGATCCACGTTCAGGGCATGCTCAGTTTCCCCTTCCCCCTTTTTCAAACCTTCCAACACGGTATTAGCAGATTCAAGTACCTGTTTCTCGCGCACCGGAGAAACCGGAAACTTGGAAACCATCCTGATCAGGACTTTCTGGGGATTTTCATTGGTGGACATACCCAGGATGGAAATGGACATAATAATAAATTTGCGCCTCAAGTCGTCCAGAATGGCCTTTTTCTTGATGCCAGCGAATTTCTCCACTTTTTCCGCGGACAGAGAAGATCGCAATAGGCCCAGCAAGTGCCGGATATAGATCTCGCTAGTGTTTTGCTCCTCCTGACCAAGGAAAGAATGTCCCTTGGTATCCAGGACCTTTTTCACAGACAGCCAGTAAGCCAGAACCGCTTCCAGAGGCATTTCCAAAAGATCGTAATCCCGGGAAAGGGATTCCTGTTCCTTGCTGGTTTTGGCCAGGAAAAAATCTCTAACCTTATCGGCAAGATAGTTAGCCATACCTCTAGACCTTGCAGGCGGTTTTCAAGTCTTGCACCGCGTCCGTCTTTTCCCAGGTAAAGTCCACGTGCTCCCTTCCGAAATGCCCGTAACAAGCAGTTTTCTTGTATATGGGACGCAACAGGTTCAAACTGCGGATGATATGGTAGGGGCGCAGATCAAAAACCTCGCGCACGGCTTTGGACAGGACCTCGTCGGACACTCTTCCCGTGCCCCAGGAAGTTACCAGGATGGATACCGGCTCCGCCACCCCAATGGCATATGCCAGTTGCACCTCGCAGCGCTCAGCCAAATCCGCCGCCACCACGTTTTTGGCGATATACCTGGCCATGTATGCGGCGGCCCGGTCCACCTTGCTGGGATCCTTGCCGGAAAAGGCTCCGCCCCCGTGGTTGCCCATGCCGCCATAGGTATCCTGGATGATCTTGCGGCCGGTTAGCCCGCAGTCCGCCAGAGGCCCCCCTATTACGAACCTGGAGGTGGTATTGATATAGACCCGGGTGTTTTCATCCACCATTTCCGAAGGCAAGGCGTAAAACACCACATGTTCTCGCACCGCTTCCACCAAGTCCTCATGGGAGATGTCCTCGTTATGCTGACAGGCTATGACCACGTAATCTATGCGGGCCGGCTTACCGTCAATATATTGTACACTGACCTCGGTTTTGCCGTCCGGACGCAAAAAGTCCAGGATTCCTTTTTTGCGCACGTAGGCCAACCGCCTGGACAGCTTGTGAGCGTAATATATGGGTGCAGGCATAAGCGAAGGAGTCTCCCGAACCGCAAACCCGAACATCATGCCTTGATCCCCGGCGCCCTGCTCTTCCGGGGACCGGCGGTCCACTCCCATGGCGATGTCCGGAGATTGCTTGTCTATGGAGGACAACACCGCACAAGTCTCCCAATCAAAACCCATTTCGGAGCTGTTGTACCCGATATCCCGCACTGTTTCGCGCACAATCTCAGGCAAATCCGCGTAGGCGCTGGTGGTTACTTCCCCGGCTATAAAGGCCAGTCCAGTAGTGACCAGTGTTTCACAGGCTACCCTGGCATTTATGTCCTGGGCCAACAGGGCATCCAGTACTCCGTCGGAAATCAGATCCGCTACCTTGTCCGGGTGTCCTTCCGTAACGGATTCGGACGTAAACACGTAATTATTGTTGGAAAGATACATTTTTCCCCCTACCCGCTCTTTTTATCCGGGGTGAGGATCCCGCCGGACATCAAAAGTTTAAAGGACTCCTCCACACTCATGTCCAAGGGAATTACATCTTCTTCCGGTACCATGAGGTAGAATCCGGAAGTGGGATTGGGAGTGGTGGGCACGTAAACATTGAGCATCTGTTTATGGGTTTTGTCCTGCAACTCCCCCATGGCCACTCCAGTAATGTAAGCCAGGGCATATAAGTTTTGCCTGGGATATTCGATCAGCACCACGCGTTGGAATTCCTGATTGGTGCCTTTGGCTATGGTATCCACAAGCTGTTTAACCGCAGTATATATCTTGTTCACTATAGGGATATGTTCAACTACCCTCTCCCAGACAAAAACCAGTTTTTTGCCCAGGTAATTGCGGACAAACACCCCGGACAATATCAACAGAAGCACCAAAACTATAAGCCCCAGCCCCGGCACCGGGAAGGGCAGGAAATTTTCCGGCCGGTACTGGTGGGGAATAATGAGAAGGATTTGATCCAGCCAACCTATAGCCACTTTCAGGATCAAAAAGGTGGCAATGATAGGGGCCAGAAAAAGCAGGCCAGCCAGGAGATTGACCTTTAAGAACTTGCGTATGCGCCCAAAAAAGGACAGGTTTTCCCTGCGCTCACTTATGAAGGATTTCCTTGATTTTGTTGTTTTCATCCACCAGAACCACCACAGGTTTATGTAAGGGCCATTCTTGATCGTTCAGGCAACAGTAGGCTGCTATGATCACTCTTTGACCTGCGGCACCCTTATGCGCTGCCGCTCCGTTCAATTTCACCTCGTTCGTATCGCCGGACATTGCATAGGTGGTCAAACGCTCTCCATTGTCCAAATTATACACATCCACCTGTTCAAAAGGCAAGATCCCGGCGGCATCCAGGAGCCGCGGACATATGGACACGCTACCCTCGTACTCCACATGGGTATTGGTCAAGGTAGCACGGTGTATCTTAGCCTGTAAAAAACTGCGTATAGGCATATCCATCACAGCAAAATATTGTCGATTAGTCTTGCTTGGCCCAACCTCATGGCCACAGCCACTACAGAACCCGGATAAACCTGGTCGCCGGGCTCCAGGGTGTAAGCATCTACTATCTGAGCGTATTCCAACTCACCTTGGGGCAAATTATCCCGGTAATACCTTTTTAACAGGGATTCCAGCTTTTGCCGGTCTGACTCTCCGGCCTGAAATTCATCCCTGACCTTTAGCAGTCCCTGATAAACATACGGGGCAACCCTTCTCTCCTCGGGTTCCAGATAAGCATTGCGCGAACTCATGGCCAGCCCGTCCTCTTCCCGGACAATGGGCCGACTCACTACTTGCACCGGCAGGTGCAGATCCAGGACCATCCTGTGAATAATAACAAACTGCTGCCAATCCTTCTGGCCGAATACGGCCAAGTGCGGACAAAGCAAATTGAACAGCTTGCAGACTACAGTGGTTACGCCCCGGAAATGAGTGGGGCGGGATCTGCCGCAAAGCTTTTCCGAAAGCCCGGAAACCTCCACCCATGTGGCATAATCCGGGGGATAAAGCTCCCCGGCACTAGGAGCAAAAAGCAGATCCACTCCCATTTCCCTGGCTATCTTCATGTCCTTTTCCCAGTTCCTGGGATAACACTGATAATCTTCACCCGGACCGAACTGGGCCGGATTGACAAACAGGGAGACTGCAAGCATATTGCAATGATCCCTGGCCCAGCGCATAAGGCTTAAATGGCCCTCGTGAAAAAAACCCATGGTAGGAACCAAGCCCAGTATCTTCCCTTGGCTCCTGGCTTCCAGGCATCTGTCCTGAATCTGCTTGCAAGAGGAAATTATCTCCATGCCATAATACCGTAAAAATTTCTGAATAAAATGCCGGGCTTTAGCCCAGTTATAATCTTTATTTGCCCCAAATATTCACCGGATCTCTTGGCTTGCTTTTGCCGGGAGGCGCGGCACGAAAAGATATTTGGTGAACAGCTGCGGTAAAACAAGCTCACATCGATTACCACTTCCTATAAGTTAGCGTAAATATTTTTGATTGTCCATCCCGGCGTCTATCAATTAGAATCGTCTTAAAAGGATTCCGGTCAGAAAAGCAATGTCCAACCACTTCTCAAACAACACCCCCCAATGCATCCTGTGCGGCAGGTGCCTGGAAGTCTGTCCCTTATTTCAGATCACCGGGCATGAAGAGCTAAGCCCCAGGGGAAAGGCCTTTTTGATCCAAAACCTTACCCACCAGGAATTATCACCTAAGGAGGCTTCCCAGTTAGCCGGACTATGCACTGGATGCCGAAAATGTACCCGGATTTGTCCCCAGGGAATAGATCTGCCCCCACGCATTGCAAGACTCAAGGCCGGGCACCCCCACTGGAAAGCCTGGATATGGTCCAGGATACTAAAAAATAGAAAATTTTTTTTACCTCTTATGCGCCTCAGCGGATCCGTAGCCCCGAATAGTTTTTCCCTCCTGAACCTGTTCAGGGCCTCTTACCGGCAATCCCTGGCCATGTTCAGGCTTGTTTCCTCACCCGCCCATAAAGCACAAAAGGCGGTACTTTTTCCGGGATGCTTGGGGCGTTTCCTGCGCCCGGACCTCACCACCAGGGCCGGTAATATATTAACCAGCCTGGGATTTGAGGTGTTAACTACACCCAACTGGGAATGCTGCGGTTTTCCCTTGGAACAAGCCGGTCTTGTGGAAGAGGCCGCCCTCTGCCGGGAAAAAAATCTGGAAATTTGGCAAAAACTGAACCGTCCCTTGGTTTATACCTTTTGCGCCACCTGCCTTGAGGCCCTGGCCGGAACCTCCCCTCAGGCCAGGTTGTCTTCCGGACAAGATGAACTAGGGAGCCAGACAGCCGAACTCTCTTCTTTAATTCCAGAACTACCTCTGAAGCAAGTATCTCGGGCAAAGAATCCGGATCTCGTATGGCACGAGCCCTGCCACGGCACCCAGAGAACCGGGGCTATCCTCCAGAGAACCCTGTCTGCTTACGGCAAAAGGCTAACCCTGCATCAGGGTAATTGCTGTGGACTAGGCGGCTCTTTTCGGATTCAGAGCCCCCAATTAAGCGTGCAGATGGCTCAAGCCCTTTGGCAGAAACTCTCTCCCCAGGAAAACAGTATCTGTCTCACAGAATGTTCCGGGTGCCTGATCCAGCTGGCATCCACACACCCCCCGGGAACAGGCGTAGCCCATTGGCTGGAACTCTTGGAGAGAGAGAGCAATTGACTTCAAGGCCGGGAATTTATATTCGGTAGGTGTTTTCAGCCCTTATTTCAAGTCGTGACAGACAAGCTAGGGGCGCTAATGATCTTACCCTGAAAGGATGTAATTGTGAGCACCTTCTGTCTCCTTTTGGACGTTGGCAATACTGGGATTAAACTGGCACTCTCAAATGAAAACGGACTGGGCTCCGTATTTGAGCTGCCCACGGACCTCAGAGAAACCCCGGATTCCCTGGGGGTTAAAATCCGGGAATATTTGCGCCTGGAACAGGTCCAAGGCAAGGACATCCGATACTGGCTGATCTCCTCTGTGGTCCCGGGTTTGAATCCCAAGCTGGCCAAAGCTGGACAAAAATTCTGCCAAGCAGAGGTCTATTTTGTCCCTGAGGATTTGTTTGTGGGCATAAACAACCAGTATCAGGCCCCGCATGAAGTGGGTGCGGACCGGTTGGTAAACGCTTATGCTGCTAGGACCTTGTACAAGAATCCAGGGCTCGTGATAGTGGATTTCGGTACTGCTACAACTTTTGACTGTATCCAGGAAAACAACTACATAGGGGGGCTGATCTGTCCCGGAGTTTATACCTCCATGAAGGCCCTTAGCTCCCAAACCGCTAAACTGCCCTGGTTCTCCCTGGACAACGCCGGGCCCGGGTTGGAGATTGGCAGAAACACGGTACAAAGCCTGGCCCAAGGAACGCTATTCGGGTTTGCCTCCATGGTGGAAGGGCTTATAGCCAGGCTCAAGGAACACATGCCTCCAGACACTCTGGTTGTGGCCACTGGAGGAGCATCCCTGAATCTGTCTCCTGTTTGCCACTGCATTGACGATTTGCAACCCACCCTGCTTTTGCAGGGTCTTAGATATGTAGGAATAAAACATGCAATCTTAAAACCCAAGGAGTAGGCAATGAGTATAATCTCAGATATTCAGGCTAGACAGATACTGGATTCCCGCGGGCACCCCACGGTGGAGGTGGAAGTAATCTTGGAGTCCGGAATGATCGGCAGAGCATCAGTACCTTCAGGTGCTTCTACCGGCTCCCGGGAAGCCCTGGAACTCAGGGACCAGGAAAAGGCTTACGGTGGCAAGGGAGTATCCTTGGCTGTAAAGCATGTATCCGAGGACATCGCTGGTGATCTCATCGGGATGGATGCACTGCGCCAGGTAGAAATCGACGAATACATGATCGATTTGGATGGCACGGAAAACAAGTCCAAGCTGGGCGCCAATGCCATCCTGGGCGTGTCCATGGCCGTGGCCCGTGCTGGTGCCGCTTTTACCGGGCAGCCCCTTCCCCAGTACATCGGCGGCATAAACGCCAAGGTGCTGCCCGTCCCCCTTATGAACATCGTGAACGGCGGGGCCCATGCCGCGAACAACCTGGATATCCAGGAATTCATGATCATGCCCCTGGGTGCGAATTCTTTTTCCGATGCCTTGCGCATGGGCACCGAAACCTTTCACGCCCTGAAAAAACTCCTCTCCAAGGACGGGCTTTCCACCGCAGTGGGAGACGAAGGAGGTTTTGCCCCCAATCTCAAGAGCAATTCCCAGGCCTTTGAGTACATCATGAAAGCCATAGAGGAGGCCGGGTACCAACCTGGATCCGAGATCGCCCTGGCCATAGACGCAGCTGCCTCGGAATTCTATCAGGACGGCAAATATCATCTTAAAGGGGAAGACAAGGTCCTGGGCGTGGATGAGATGATAGATTTTTATCAGGACCTTGTGAACAAATTTCCCTTGATCAGTATCGAGGACGCCCTGTCCGAAACCGACTGGGAAGGATGGCGCAAGTTCACTTCCATGGTCGAGGACCGCTTGCAGATAGTGGGAGACGACATCTTCGTAACCAACCCCTCCATCCTGGCTGAGGGAATTACCACCGGGGTGGCCAATTCCATTCTGGTCAAGCTCAACCAGATCGGGACCCTTACAGAAACCCTGGATACTATTGAAATGGCCAAGTCTGCGGCTTACTCCACGATCATCTCGCACCGCTCCGGCGAGACAGAGGATCCTTTTATTGCGGATCTGGCGGTTGCCACCAACGCCGGACAAATCAAGACCGGATCCGCCAGCCGCAGTGACCGCATGGCCAAGTACAACCAGTTGCTAAGAATCGAGGAGAACCTGGAGGATCAGGCCATCTACTTTGGCCCGGCCATTGCCATGCAGTGGTTCGGCAAGGAATAACCCCAAAGACGGTTGGCTCCCACCCGGGATTGCCGGGTGGGAACTAACTGATCAGAACACCTGCATAGCCTACCACACTGCTGTAATCGCCGATAACCTCTCCCGAGGTGGAGTAGTCCACGAATTCCGTATTCCTGGCCCCCATTTCCTGAACGCAGGCCAGTCCCATGGTCATGGGCAGGGCGCCGCACATGGAAATTTTGTTTTGCCTGACCACCTGATACAGGCCCAGGGCGTCCAGGTCCAGGATCTTGTCGATGGCCATGGTATCCAAGCGCTTGGCATGCTCGTGGGGAATAAAGTGGCTCATATCGCTGCTCACCACCAGGGATACGTCCTGGCCAAGCTCTTGGATGCTCCTGGCTAGATCCGCTCCTGCCCGGAGCAGGGCCTGTTCGTCCGGCTCTGCCACACTGACGGGGACTATGGTGCATTGGGGCTGCACATGGGTTAAGAAGGGCAGAACCACTTCCAGGGAATGCTCGGATAAATGGGCTTGATAATCCAGGGAAAATCCCGGGAGGTGAGCAATTACCGAGGCCAATTGCTCGTCCACTGGAACCTCCTTGCCCGGAATCTTCCAGTGGCCGTCCCCCCAAACTGCGATTCTTTTGCCCCTGCCGCTGTGGTTAGGACCCAGCAGGATTACTTTCTTTGCCAAGTTGGCCCGGGCCAACACCTTACCCGCCACTGGCCCGGAAAACATGAATCCGGCATGGGGAACCATGGCCAGCAGGGTCCTGGATGCAGACCGTTCTCCACGAACAAACTCGTTTACCTGCTTCTTCAACGCATCCGCAGCCCCGGGATAGAACTGCCCTGCCACCACCGGCTGTCTTTGCATATATCCCTCCCTGAAGTTTTGTGTCTTTCTTGATTCCTTGTCCGTGCCCGGATTATTACTGTTTGGTAGCACTGTAGCAACGCTTATCATCCAGATAAAAATTGGCGTAACTGTTCACCGGGTTCGCAAGAACGATGCACCAGGTCTTTTTGCGTGCCGTGTTTTCCTATGCTGTTTATAGACCCAAGCCCAAGTGTCTTTTTAGTTATAGTTTTAAGGCCTGAACCTATCCATTTCCCGGTCCAGGACCTGACCCTCCAAATCCAGCTCCGCCATTCTGCCGTGTAAATCCTCAGGATATTGATCCCTTAATTCCTGCAGGATTCTTTCCCACTGCTCATGATCATCGTTCAAACGATACAGATTGGCCAATCTATAGCGAAAAGCTGGCCATTCAGGGTCATCCTCGTCAATATAATCCTCGAATTCCAAGGCCCAGCTCAAGGCTTCGGTATGCCTGCCAGTAATAGCAGTAGCATCCATTAAAAATTCCAGGTTGGTTCTAATCCGGGGTACATTCTTTTCCTCCTGCTCTCTAAACAGGGCCAGGGATTCCTGGGCAAATACGTATGCGTTTTCGTAGTCCTCTCTCTGCATGGAATGCTCAGCCATGAAGAACAGGGCATGCGCTCTTTGCTCCTCGGGAAGATCGGTATCCACTGCCAGATCCTGCCATAAGGGCCTGGCTTCATCTTCCCTGCCCTGATTTTGCAGGGCCAAAGCGTGGGCATAATCCAATTGCAATCGTTTATCTTCTGGCAGATCCCATCCCTGTACCTGCTCGGCCAAGTCCAGAATTGCAGGCCAATCCCCGGTATCAAGGAGAATAGTCAAGATAAGAGAAAGCGCGGCTATATTGTGCTCGTCAATTTCCTCCATGTCCAGGAAGGGCTCTGCCAGATCCAGGGACTCTTCCGGTTGATCCTCCTCCCAGTAAGCAGTCGCCAGGGCCAGCCGAGTGTCTCGGTCCAATTGATCCAGGTCTTGCCTCAAGTAATTATATTCTTCCCAGGTAGAGGTAATGGCATCGTATTCCTGGTCCGGGAATCTTTCAGTCACCTCCTGCTTAAAGGCATCCACTCCCACATTTCTGGCCCTGGGCCATATATCCTTGTGATCATACCTTTGCTCAAAGCGCTGTATATCCTCCATGGCCTCCTGGTAAAATTCGTTATCCCGGTTCCATTCAGCCAAGCGCAGCAAGGCCAGGGGCGCCAATTCGCTCTCGGGGAACTCCTCGCTAATCCGGGAGTAAATGGTTTTGGGCCTTAAAGTCTCGTCGTCGAAGCGATTTGCAAGCCGCATCTGGGCAACAAGTCCGCCTTCTGCATCCGGGAACTGAGCCGCGGTTTCCTCGTACATGTCATGGGCTGCATCCTCCTGGCCCTGCTGGTACAGGATATCACCCACCCGGGCCATGGCCAGGTCCACCTCCTCTCCCTCGGGATGCAGGTTGATATAGTGCATGAATTTTTCCCGGGCCCGGTCATATTCCTGGTTACCGTAAAGGATGTTACCTGCCAGGACCAAAAATTCCGGATCTTCCAGGTGATAATCCGGCCAACGGTTTTCCACGAAGTCCAATATATCCAGGGCTTGCCCATGTAGATCCATCTCGTTCAAGACCCGGGTCAAGGCTACCGCAGAGGGCTTAATCAGATCGTCCTGGGGGTATTCCTGAACTATATGCTCAAACTGATCCGCTGCCTGTTCGTATTCCCCTTGCTCATGATAATGGTCACCCAGATAGTAGTATGTGGCAGGCACTGTTTCGTGCTCGGGATAGTTGTTGCGCAAATACTGGAAATTCCCCTCTGCCTCGGGTTCGTTCCCCACCTGAAGATGAGTATATCCCTTGTTCAGGATGGCCTCGGGCACTCTTTCCGAGGTGGGATCGTAGTTAATAGCCTGCTCAAATGGCCGCAGCACTTCCTGAAAATTAGCAGGTATATCGCCTCGGTGTTTCTGGAAATTGGCCTGGGCATAAGAATAAAGCACTTCCTCCATGAACTCCTGCGGCAGTTCCGGATCCCTTTTCAAATCTTCATAAATGGAAGCAGCAGTTTGGTACTCTCCCCCTGACATGGCTATTTGGGCTGCCTCCATGAGCTCTTGGTATTTCTCCTTATCCACTGGATCCGGATCCCTGGGTTCCGCATCAGTCACTTCTCTTCCAGGCTCCCGGTCCAGCTCTTCTGCTGCATCCGGGGCTAGCTGCTCCGCATGAACCAGTCCCAATTCTTGTGGCCCCACCCTCTGGATTTCTCTCCTAACCCTGTGAGTGGGTTCTGGCTCCGGCTCCTCCGGATCTTCTTCCAGAACCGGCTCTTCGGGCTCAACTACATCCTCTTCCCGAACAGGTTCTTCCGGATCCTTGGGTTCATCCACCAACTCCTCCAGCTCCGGGAATTCCACCACGCTCTCCCATCTGGCCCCAAGTGGATCCGGAAAAATATCCAGAACTATCTTGTTCTCTTGGGGCAAGGTAAAAGTGATGTAACCGAACTCATCCGTCCTTAGCTGTACAAAAAGCTTGTTATCCTGGACCTGGACCTCGCGAATCAACTCTGCGGTTTCAAAATCCACCGGCTCCGGCATCTGGGCCCGATCCCAGATATCCCGGGGCAAATTCACCCCGATCCTGTCCCGGGCGCTGCGCACAGCGCTGAACTCCGGAAGCTCCTGTTGGAACTCGAACACTATCCTTTCATGGTCCGGATGCTGCCCCCAATAATATTCCATGGACTGAGCCCAGGGAATCACCCCCAGTACTAGTGCCCAGAACATAATGACAGCTAAGCAGTGCTTTATTCTCATGTTGGGGCCCAGATTTTTTCCTCTTCGACAAAATTCATGGCCATGACACCTCTTGAACTCCTTACTTGCATGCAAATTCCGGACTCATTCTTGGGAGGAAATGTCTTTTTTCTTAAGTTTCTCAATCAAAGTGGTTCTCTTGATCCCCAGAATTTCCGCGGCCTGATTCTTGACTCCACCGGATTTGTCCAAGGCCTGGACCAAAATATTGTTCTCTATGTAGTCCAAAAATTCCTTGAGATCCATGTTCTTAGCGTGCATATCCTCCAAGTTGGGCCAATCAAAGCCGGGCTTGCTCTGATGGTTAGCCCTGGGCTCCATTCCTGCGGCTCGGGTAACTTTCTCGGGTAAATCCTGGGGCCTTATCTCCGGGCTATCGCAAAGTATGCTCATCCGCTCCATGAAATTCTCCAGTTCCCGGACATTGCCCGGCCAGGAATAATTAAGAAGCAGCTCCTTGGCCTCAGGGGAGAGAAAGAGGTTTTGATTGTGCCCTTGATTCCGGCTATATTTCTTCAGAAAGTAATCAGCGAGCTGCAAAATGTCATCCCCGCGCTCCCGTAAAGGGGGGATGGTAATAGGTATGACGTTCAAGCGGTAGAACAGATCCTCTCGAAAGTTGCCTGCCTGGACCTCTTCCTCCAAATTCCTGTTGGTAGCGGCAACAACCCGGACGTCAGCCTTGATGCTTTTGGAGCCCCCCACCCTTTCAAACTCCTTGTCCTGCAAAAACCGCAGAATCTTGACCTGCAAGCTAAGATCCAGCTCCCCGATTTCATCCAAGAACAAGCTTCCCCCCTCAGCCAACTCAAAACGGCCGGCCTTGGCCCGGACAGCGTGGGTGAAAGCCCCTTTTTCATGGCCAAAAAGCTCCGATTCCAAAAGCTCCTTGGGAATAGCTCCGCAGTTCACAGGCACCAAGGGTTTGCTTGCTCTGGAGCTATTCTTGTGTAATGCACGTACCAGCAATTCTTTACCGGTACCGGATTCTCCGGACACTAACACCGTGGTGTCCGTGGGCGCGACTTTACGCAAGATCTCGAAAACCTCGCTCAAAACCTTGCTTTGTCCGATTATATCCTGGGTATCGATATTCATAACCACCCCGCACTTTTTTCTTGTTTGCTGTCAAAAACATGACGGAAAGTCAACAGGTTCAAACAAAAAAGCCGAATTTAAATTCAGAAAGGGCACCGATTCCATGAGCACTTATTCATCCCCTGGAAAGATCAACTTGCCCCGAGACTGTATCCAGGCCCGATTTTATTCCCGGGAAAAAAGGTTTTTGATCCGGGCTAGCAGAAACGGCAACGAGATCTTGGCCCACACCAACAACTCGGGGTCCATGCTGGGCCTTTTAAGACCAGGACGGACTGTTCTGCTTTCTCCGGCCCAAAATCCCAAGCGAAAACTCCCATACACCCTGGAAATGATCCGCGTGGAAGGATTCTGGGTAGGGGTGAACACCTTGGTTCCCAACAGAATGCTGCATCTTGCCTGGCAAGATCAATTGATCCCGGAACTTGCAGGCTATGAACACTTCCGTTCCGAAGCAGGTACAGGAAAGAGCCGTTTGGACGCCAGGCTGGAAGGAAGCAGAGGGAGATTGTGGATAGAAGCCAAGAATGTGACCCTGGTGGAGGATGACAAGGCCTATTTCCCGGATGCGGTGAGCAAGAGAGCAGCTAGGCACATGGAGGAGCTGATTCAACTATCCCGGGCCGGTTATAATGTGGCCTGTTTTTACTTGGTGCAAAGATCGGATGGAAAGTGTTTCGGGCCGGCGGATTTTATTGATCCCGAATTTGCCCAGGTTTTCTCCCGGGCTATTTCAGAGGGTCTTAAGGTCCTGGCCTACAGTACCAGGATCGATTCCTCCGGGATCGCGCTCGAGAAGCGCTTGCCACTGCACTTGTAAGGGGACAAAAAAAGGGCTCTGGCTGCGAAGCCAAAGCCCTGGTTCGTAAATTTAGTGGTGCCGAAGGGGAGATTCGAACTCCCACGGGGTAACCCCCACTAGACCCTGAACCTAGCGTGTCTACCAGTTCCACCACTTCGGC
>CAZNYT010000042.1:0-20838 GCA_964577315.1 uncultured Desulfovibrionales bacterium | reverse complement strand
ACTGGCTACTGACTACTGACTACTGGCTACTGACCACTGGCTACTGACTACTGACCACTGGCCCCTGAACTCTAGCCCACCACATCCGCGATCTGGAAGATGGGCAGGTACATGCTTATCACCAACCCCCCCACAATCACTCCCAAGAAAACAATCATAACCGGTTCCAGGAGAGAGGTCAAAGTATCCACTGCCACATCCACTTCATCATCGTAAAAGTCGGCTATCTTCTCCATCATGGAATCCAGTGCTCCTGTAGCCTCCCCTATGGATATCATGTGCACCACCATGGGAGGAAAGATCCCGGTTTCCCCCAAGGGCTCGGAAAGACCCTCACCCTCAGTGATGCTCTGCTTGGCCTCCTGCACACCCCGCTCCACCGCCTTGTTTCCGGCTGTTCTGGAGACGATGTCCAGGGCGCTTAAAATGGGAACCCCGGAAGAAATCATGGTGCTCATGGTACGGCTGAACCTGGCCACGGCCGCCTTGCGCAGCAGCGGTCCAAAAATGGGCAGGAACAAAATCCATTCGTCCACCAGCATCTTGCCCCGCTCCCAGCGGTAAAACATCCTGCCGGCCAGGCCCAGAAGCAATAACCCCCCGAGAATCCACAAGATATTTTCCTTCACGAAGTTGCTCAGACCGATTACAAACTGGGTAGGTGCGGGCAGGGCGCCCCCGAAATCCGCGAACATCTCCTCAAAGGTGGGGATCACAAAGATAAGAATTATCGCGATGACCGCCAAGGCCACAGTCACAATCACAGCCGGGTAGATCAGGGCGCTCTTGACCCTGGATTTCAAACGGGCTGCCTTTTCCAGATGCCGGGCCAGGCGGTCCAGAACTGTATCCAGGACCCCGCCTGTTTCCCCGGCATCCACCATATTAGTGTACAGGTCGTCGAATACATCCGGGTGCTTCTTCAGGCTCTCGTATAACGAGGACCCGCTCTCTATGTCATTTTTTACCTCGTAGAGCTTGCGCCTCAGGATCTTGTTCTCGGTCTGCTCGCACATGACCTGCAAGGCTTGCAGTATGGGGACTCCAGAATTGATCAGGGTGGAAAACTGGCGACTGAAGATCACCATATCCCTGGTGGTGACCCGGCCCTCCAGAAAAGTGCCCTCTAAAATATCCTTGGGTTTGGGTTTCACCTGGATATCGCGCAGCCCCCTCCTGGAGAGTATACTATGGGCCATGTCCAGGCTGGGCGCATCCAGGTCCCCCTTGGTTTTTTTGCCGGACTTGGTGGTAGCCTTGTACAAGAATATGGGCATGACTATCTACTCGCTCGCAGTGGCGCGCAAAACTTCCTGCCACGAAGTTTCGCCTCGCAGCATCTTGTTCAAGGCGCTGCGGCGCATGGTTATCATTCCTTCCTTGACAGCGGTTTGTTTCAGCTCCAGCTCCTTGCCCTCTTGCAGGATCAACTCCTGGACCGAGGAAGTTACTGGCATGACCTCGTACACCCCGGTTCTCCCCTTGTACCCGGTCTGGTTACATTCAAGACAGCCACGGGGCTCATAGATCCCGCTCTCCCCGGCTTCATCCAGAGACAAGCCCAGCTCTTGGAGTTTCTGGGTCCCGTTTTCCAGCGGCGTCTTGCAACTGGGGCAGAGACAGCGCACCAAGCGCTGGGCAAGAATGGCATTTACCGAGGAACCCACCAAGAAACCCTCCACTCCCATATTGGTCAACCGGGTCAATGCGCTGGGTGCATCATTGGTGTGCAGGGTGGCCAAAACCAGATGGCCGGTAAGGGCAGCCTTTACCGCTATCTCCGCCGTCTCCAGGTCCCGGATTTCTCCCACCAGGATCACATCTGGATCTTGGCGCAAAAATGAGCGCAGAACAGAAGCAAATGTAAGCCCCACACCTTCCTGGACCTGGACCTGGTTCACCCCGTGCAGGCTGAATTCCACAGGATCCTCTACCGTGGAAATGTTCACCCCTTCCTGGTTCAGCTCCTTCAAGGCGGAGTACAGCGTGGTGGTCTTGCCGGACCCTGTGGGACCGGTAACCAGGACCATGCCGTAAGGCTTATTAAGGGCTTGTTCAAAAACACTTAGGGAGTGCTCCTCCATGCCCAGTTTGTGCATGTCCAACTGCAGCATGGATTTGTCCATAAGCCTAAGCACCACCTTTTCCCCGAACAGGGTGGGCATTATGGAAACCCGAAACTCCAGGGATTGCCCCTGAGGAGTACGAACCTTGATCCGGCCGTCCTGGGGGAGTCTCTTTTCGGCAATATTGAGCTGGGCCATGATTTTCAGCCTGGAGATAAGGGCATTCTTCATGCGGATGGGCGGCCGCATGATTTCCCGGAGCACCCCATCCAAGCGCAACCTGACCCTGAAGGACTGCTCATATGGCTCTATATGGATATCCGAGGCCTTCTTGCGGATCGCCTCCTGGATGATCAAATTGACCATTTTAACCACCGGGGCCTGGGAAGCGGCCTCCAAAGTAGCGGCATCCTCCTCCTGGACTTCCTGAGCTGCTTCACAAGAGGCTTCCCCCTCCTGCATCTGGGACATAAAAGTGTCCATTTCATCAGAATCCCCGAAACCCTCCCAGACCTTTTGAATGGATGAAAGGGTGGCCAGGTGGGGCACAACCTCCATACCGGTCATGAACTGGATATCGTCCAAGGCAGTGATATTGTTGGGCTCAAAACAAGCCAAGTAGAGCTTATTGTTATGCACGAAAAAGGGAATGGCCTGGTACTTGGAACACACGGAACTGCTTAAGAGCTCCAAGATTTCCGAGGGGATGTGCAGGGCAGAAGGGTCAGCCACGGGTAACCCTAAGTGTTGAGCCATGAAATCCCGGTACTGTTCCTGGGATATATCCCCGGTCAAAAGCGCCGCCCGGACGAAATCCACTCTCTGTTGGCTCTGCTCCTGGCGGATTCTTTGGACTTGTTCCTGTTCCAAGCCCGCCCGGTGTATAAGCTCCTCTGCCATGGAAGAGGCGGTCATAAACCTTTCCCCCGTTGTAAACCTGATTGGTTCTTTTGTTGTAACTATTCACCAAATCTTTTTGCGTGCCGTGCCTCCCGGCGAAAGCACGCAAAAAGAGCCGGTGAATATTTTGGGTGAAATATGGTGAATAGTTGCCTTTTATTTTCAGCCAGAACCATCACTACCCCAAAACTTGTTATAGAAAAATACATGGTAACTATTCGTTATGTTTAACAAATTTATTGCCGTACAAGAGTCCTGTTTACAAAGCCCATATAAGTTTTCTCTGCAGCTATCCTTACGCCCTGATCCAGGATGTGCCTGCAAAAAGTCGGAATATGAACCATTCAGAAACAAGCCAACAACATAACTTGTTGTTTTTACTGATTCCTGTTGCCTGCCTCCTGACTCCTGCGACTGCAAAAAAGACTTTTTGCAGTCCCCACATTCAGGCCAGTTTTTATCTGAATTCCGAACTCAACGCAATCTAGCCATCTTCCCTCAAAAATTTTTTCTGCTATAATCCCACCCGTGAAAAACCGGACAGCAAAACTTGGTCAATCAGGAAGTTCCGTATCCACCTTGAACTTGTTTGCTAGTAAAACCTGGTAAATAGTTGCGTTTGCTAAACATAAAAGGTTAAGTTACTTTCCAGGATTTACAGGATCCTTGTCCTTGCTGAATCTCCGGGTTGACTAAGAACCCAGCAGGAGTTATGCTAATCTTTTAAATTTTTCTAAGGAGAGCCTCATGAAGAGAACCTATCAACCCAGCAAGATCAGAAGAAAAAGAACCCACGGCTTCAGAGTGCGTATGCGCTCCAAAAAGGGACGGGACGTAATCAACAGAAGAAGGGCCAAAGGCAGAAAAAGATTGGCAGTTTAACTTTTCCCAAAGAATTCAGGCTGCTTAAGCGTCCACTCTACCGGAAATGCTACCAAAACGGGCGTAAATATCATACCAAACATTTCATTGTTTTTGTCCGGTGCAATCAACGCAGGCATTGGCGCCTAGGAGTTACTGCCAGCAAGAAAATCGGCCCGGCAGTACTTCGCAATCGGATCAAACGCTTGGTACGGGAAGCTTTCCGGTTATCTCAGGAGGAAATAACGCTTCAAGCAGACATTGTGGTGGTCTGCAAAAAGAGACCCGACCTTTGGGACTTGGATTTGGACACGGTCAAGGGACAGATCCTGAAACTGCTGAATAAAATTCAGGAATCCCACAAAGAACAATCCCGGGAATAAAACAAATACTTTTCCGGGATTTATAAAATCATGCGCTATATAATCATTAAGCTCATCCTGGTATATCAAAGGATATTATCACCCCTTTTTCCGCCTACATGCCGCTACCTCCCCACCTGCTCCGAATATGCCCGGGAGGCTGTGCAGCTGCATGGGGCGTTCAAAGGGGCCTTTCTGTCCCTTTTCAGAATCCTTAGATGTAATCCCCTTTTTTCCGCGGGCCTGGATCCTGTACCAGGAACCTTTTCTCTAAAATCCATCCTGGGAGCACATAAAGAACATGGAAATACATAGAGTTCTACTTGCGGTGGTTTTATCCCTGGCTATTCTCGTGGCCTGGAACATTTTCTTCCCTGCCACACCTCCAGAGCAACCTGAGGAAGAGCCCGAAGTGGTAGAAGAGCCCCTGGAAGAGCCCCATCCCGAGGAGGACCCCAGAACTGAGCCTCTCGAGCCTGAGGAACCACGCGAGCCCACGGAACACGAAATCCCCGAATTTGAAGCCGTGGAGGGAGAACAGATCCAGGTGGAGACCCCTCTGTACCAGGCCACATTCAACACCGCTGGCGGGGTGCTGGAACATTTCAAGCTCAAGGACTACAAGCAAAGCATCGAACCGGATGCTCCCCACGTGGATTTGGTCACCCCCCGTTCTCTGGCCAGGGGCCCCATGGGCATAATCTGGAACGATCGCCCCACCTGGGAACAAGGGGAATGGGCATTCGAAGGTGATGATCTGCAGCTGGAGCCCGGCGAGGAAAAAACCCTTACATTTACCGGGCGAGTGGGAGACCTTAAAATCGTCCGGGAGCTTACATTCCTGGCTGATACCTACAAGATTCAGGAAAACATCGAGCTTGTTAATACCTCCTCTGCATCTGCCACCGGAACCATCGGCCAGGTTCTGGCCAGCCCCAAGTTTTCCGACAGTCGCCTCAACCCCACGGAGATAGCCTACTATGACCTGGATGGATTAAACCATGAAGGTGACAGCTTTCAAAAAGACAGCCAGTTTCAATGGGCAGGGATAGGAGATAAATACTTTTTGCTGGCCATGGTCCCCAGCTCCCCGGATGTGAGACTGGATGGGGATTACCGGGACGACATGTTCCAGGTCAATTTGAGCAAGGAAATGTCCCTGTCTCCGGAGACTGCTTACAACCTGGACACAGTCTACTACCTGGGCCCCAAGGACAGAACATACCTGGACGAAGCCCCCAACAAGCTGGGGGAATCCATTTATTACGGCTGGTTCGACCTCCTGTCCCAGCCCCTGATGCGCGTGCTGAATTTCTTTTACGACTACGTGGGCAACTACGGGATAGCCATCCTTTTACTCACCTTGGTCATAAAGATCATATTCTGGCCCTTGTCCCACAAGAGCTACAAATCCATGAACCAGATGAAAAAGCTTCAGCCCATAATGACCAAGATCCGGGAGAAGTACAAGGATGACCGCAAGAAGATGAACGAGGAGATGATGCGCTTGTACCGCACGTACAAGGTCAATCCCCTGGGAGGGTGTCTACCCATAGTGGTTCAAATACCCGTGTTCATAGCCTTGTACCAAGGACTGCTGGGATCAGTGGAGCTAAGGCACGCCCCGTTTATCTCACACATCCCGTTTACTGACATCGTGTGGCTGGCTGACCTATCATCCCGGGATCCATACTTTATTACACCCATATTAATGGGTGCCACCATGTTTCTGCAGCAGAGGATGGCCCCGGCTCCGGGAGATCCCATGCAGGCGAAGCTCATGCAGTTTCTGCCCCTGGTTTTCACATTTATCTTCATGACCTTTCCCTCGGGATTGGTTATCTATTGGCTGGCCAATAACGTATTGTCTATAGGTCAGCAGTGGTATATGCTTAAATCCGCTGATATGCCCCTGAAAAAGGCTGAAGAAAAAGAGGGTCAAAAGACGGATCCGGACACTGGGCTGCCCATAGAGGACGAAACCCAGGAGGAACCGGAGTCAAAAGAGTCTGCGCAACAGTCTGCCCAGCAGGATCAGCAGAAAAAAACCGGTCCTCCCAAGAAAAAGAAGAAGAAAAAGAAGTAGGCCCGTTCTTTAAGAGTGCATTAATCACGAAACCAATTTAAAATAACCTGCTCTTTGAAAACCGGTTCAGGCCCCAGAAATTGTGCGCCCCATCGGGCTTTGTACCTTTGCATGCTCTGAACAGGGCCTGGGATCTTGGCCACTTTTTGCCTGGCCCCTGCAATCAGGATCGATTCTGATACCACCTGAGTTTTTTTGTCTATATCCGATCCTGGTTGGTAAGCACCCTGCATTGGTCTTAACCAGTGCAAAAAAACTACATACTTGAAAAATGCACAGGTTTGCACCTCCCTGGCCTCTCCCTATTTAGGGACCCGCAAGATTGAACCCAGAACTCGCAACGCCCCTGGTATGTCCCTGATGGAAGCAAGCAAATATACAGGGAACTACACCAAAAGGAGGCCTGCAAGCGAAAACCGGATTGAGAAAGGTTATTTTATTTAAGGAGCCAGCATGGAGAACTATACTGAATTTACTGGTAAAAATGTGGATGAAGCCATATCCAATGCCTGCCACTATTTCAACATAGACCGAGCTCACCTGGAAGTGGAGATAGTGAGTGGAGGTTCTTCTGGAATATTTGGACTGGTGGGAGTAAAAAAAGCCAAAATCAAGGCCAAAAAAAGAAGCCTGGAAACACAGGAGGATTTAAGCCAGCTGCAAGAGCCGGAAACGCAGCCCGAGCCGGAACCGGATGAACCTCTTTCTGCCCAAGAAGAGGAGCCCCAGAAGGCCCCGGACCATGAGCCCCAAGAATCCCAGGTCCCGGAAGAAGCCCTAGAAAACCGTGCCCCCAAAGAACTGGATCCGGAATTAAGGGAATTTATCCGGGAAACGGTGAGCAACTTGACCAGCTCTCTTGCTCCAGAATCCAAAATCGAGATCAACGAGCAAACAGACCCTGTTGTAGTAAGTATTCAGGAGAGCCACAACTCGGAATTACTTCTGGGACAGGACGGCCAAACCCTTAGCTCCTTGCAGTACATAGCCAATCGGATTATAGCCAAGAACTACCCCCAGGCGGACAGGATTCAGCTGGACACCGGGAATTTTCTGGAAAAACAGGGTGAAAAGCTGGAACAGGACGCCATGCAACTAGCCCGAAGGGCTATCAAGGCCGGTAAAACCATGAGCACCAAGCCCCTTAGTTCCTATCACCGGCGCATAGTACACCTGGCCCTGCAGAAGGAAAACAAGATCCGAACCAAAAGCAAAGGGGAAGGCCCCATGAAAAGAGTGCTGATCATGCCCAAGACAAGCCGCAAGAAAAAGCAGCGCTCCCGCCAGGGGCAACAGAAGGAACAGAACTGACTCCACTGTTTACCAATTTGATCCAACTGTCCTGACTCACCCTCAAGAAGGCGGAGATAGCTTCTCCGCCTTTTTTGGTACCTAAAGAGTGACTATTCACCGTATTTATAACCAAACTATTCACCGGAGCTTTTTGCTTGCTTTCGCCGGGAGCTCACTGGTTTTCTTGGCGAGGCTTATGGGGAAGCCGGACCTAAAGACCAACTTGCTTAGCCTTTTGCGGTATCAACCCAATGGATCCAGCCATAGGTAAACTCATGTCCGACACCACCACCATAGCAGCTATAGCTACGCCCATGGGACAGGCCGGGGTGGGAATCATCCGGCTAAGCGGCCCCAGGAGCCTGGAGATCGCCAGCAAACTCTTTATACCCGGCCCCAGGTTCAAGGGTTTTCAGGGCTACAGGTTGCACTACGGTTGGATTCAAAACAAGCGATCCGAAACCATCGACGAGGTGCTGCTTTCCTACATGCCTGCCCCTTATTCCTATACCCGGGAGGAGGTGGTGGAAATCAATTGCCACGGCGGACCGGCGGTCCTGGAAGCAGCCTTGGAAGCCCTGTATGATAGCGGGGCTGAACCCGCACAACCTGGGGAGTTCACCAAAAGGGCCTTCCTGAATAACCGCCTGGATCTGACCCAGGCCGAAGCCATCCAGGAGCTCATTAACGCACCCACTCAGTCCGGTGCCTTTTTAGCCGGAAACAAGCTGCAGGGGCATTTGAAGAATAAAGTGGAATCCTTGCGCCAGGGGCTGGAAGATCTGAAGAAACAGCTTTGCCTGGCAGTGGACTTTCCAGAGGAGGATCTGGAGTGCCTCCCGCCGGAGATTCTCAGAGACAGGGTTCTGGAGTGCCTCCAGGAAATTGAGCGACTTATCTCCTCATACGAGCACAGCCGTGTCTACCGGGAGGGAGCCCTGGTAGTGCTGGCGGGACGAGTCAATGCAGGCAAGTCCAGCCTTATGAATGCCTTGCTCGGACGGGAGCGGGCCATTGTGACTTCTGTCCCAGGTACCACCCGGGATTACCTGGAAGAGGGCATCAATCTAGACGGTCTCCCGGTGCGCCTGGTGGATACTGCCGGACGCAGGGAATCCCCGGACGAAATAGAGCTCATGGGCCTGGAAACCAGCCGGGATCTGATAAATTCTGCTGAACTCTGCGTCCTGGTCCTGGACTCCACTCTGGAACCTTCTTCCGAGGACTGGGCGGTATTAGAGGAAGTGGGGCCGGACAAAATACTGGTCGCTGCAAACAAATGGGACCTGCTCTCGCATACTCCCTCTTGGGTAGAGGATTTTACCCCTCGAGGACTGGAAGTTTTGCCAGTATCCGCAAAACACGACCAGGGTCTGGAGGAACTCAGCCACAGGATCAGAACCCGGATACTGCAAAAGCACCAAGTTGAGGCCCCCTCACATATGGCTCCCAATCTGAGGCAAAAAAATGCCCTGGAAAAAGCCCGGGCAGAGCTTGAAAACCTGGCCCGGGAAGCCGTGCAGGGCGTGCCATACGACCTTTTGGGGACAAGCCTGGATTTCGCCTGCGCCCAATTGGACGAAATCACGGGACAAATTGTAACTGAAGATATTCTCGAGGATATCTTTTCAAATTTCTGTATAGGCAAATAGCGCCCATGAGCCGTGCACGTATATGGATAAATGCCTGCGAAGCCTCGTCAGATTTCTACGGGGCCCTGCTCATGCGCGAGTTGCAGCATCTATCCCCGGAAATAGAGATCATGGGCATGGGCGGACAAGCCATGCGGGCCCAGGGCCTGCAAACCGTTTACCCCTCAGAGGAACTGTCCCTGGTCGGCCTCACCGAGGTTTTCTCTGCCCTGCCCAAAATAGCCCTTTATTTGCGCAGGATAAAAAGAATACTGCGGCAGCAGCGTCCAGGGGTCCTGGTACTGATGGACGCCCCGGATTTCAACTTCAGACTGGCCAAGATGGCCTCCAAGCTGGGCATTCCGGTTGTCTATTACATCGCGCCCCAGGTTTGGGCTTGGCGCAAGTCCAGGCTCGGATTCCTCAAGAAATACGTGAGCCACATAGCCTGCATCTTTCCATTTGAACAGGAGTTTTTCCAGGAGCACGGACTAGCTGCCACCTATGTCGGCCATCCATTGATGGAGGTTTTGGATACCGGCAACCTCGAGTCCAGGAATGCTGATATCAGCCGGGTTGCAATATTGCCCGGAAGCCGCAAGAAAGAGATCGCTTCCCTTTTGCCCTTGTTCATCTCGGTGGCCAGGGAACTGCGCCAAGCCTATCCAAACCTGTTCTTTGGCGTGGTCCAGGCACCAGGGGTAAATACGGATTTCTTGCACAAATATCTTCCGGAGGAGCCCTTTTTAGATTGGATTGCCCCGGAAAACCGGCACAGTTTTTTGAGTCAAAGCTCCTTGGCCCTGGCTGCTTCCGGAACAGTTACCCTGGAATGTGCCATCCTTGATGTTCCGACAATTGTAGCTTATAAACTTTCCTGGATCAGCTACATGGTAGGGAGGCTGCTCATTGATGTGCCCTATATCAGCATGCCCAACTTGATTTTGAAACGCCCGGTTTTTCCGGAGTTTATTCAAAGCCGGGCCCATCTGGAGAATATTTTGCATGCGGCCCGAGTTTGGCTGGATAATCCCCAAGAGAAAGAATTTGCCTTAAGGGACCTGGAAAAGGTCAGGAACCAGCTGGGTGAGCAAAGGGCTACTCCTGCATGTGCCCAGTTGATCCTGGACACCATGAGCCCAAGCCCAGCTGAGAGGCCATGAAATAGAAAACACTGAATACCACGATCATGGAGAAATTGAACCTAGGGATAATAGGTGTGGGGCATCTAGGCTCCATTCACGCCCGGTTGGCTGCTCAATCCGAGAGCATCAACCTCGTAGGGGTATTTGATCTGAACCGCTCCCAAGCAGACCACGTGGGATCCAACTGTGGCACAAGGGTCTTCAAGGAGATGGATGAGCTCCTTGGGCAGTGCCAGGCAGTATGTATCGTAGTGCCCACCAACGAACATTACAGCGTTGCATTACAGGCTTTGGATTCTGATTGCCATATTTTCCTGGAAAAACCTATTGCCGCTACCGTGGACGAGGCCCGTAGTATTGTACACATGGCAAGGCAAAAGGGCAAAAAAGTCCAGGTCGGCCATATCGAGCGCTTCAATCCGGCTTTGCTGGCCATAGAAGGCCATCCCTTGCAGCCCATGTTCATTGAAGCCCACCGCTTGACCCCTTTCAATCCCAGGGGATGCGATGTAAGCGTAGTTCTGGATCTCATGATCCATGACCTGGATCTAGTGCTGCATTTGGTCCAGAGCCGGGTGACCCACCTGGATGCCTGCGGCGTGAGCGTGGTAACCGAGAACGAGGATATCGCCAATGTCCGCCTGCAGTTCGCCACCGGATGCGTGGCCAACTTGACCTGCAGCAGGATAGCCTTTAAGCCTATGCGAAGAATGCGCCTCTTCCAAAAAAACCAGTACCTGGCCCTGGACTTTTTGGAAAAAAAGGCGGAAATTTTCAAGCTGCACACCCCGGGGGTTGAACAAGATCCCGGGGATCAGCTGATCAGCCAGATAGGCACGAGTGAACACAGCAAGAATATTGTTTGCCAAAAGCCCTCTTCCCCGGAGGTAAATTCCCTGCAGCTGGAACTGGAAGAGTTCGCCCGGGCCATTGCAGAGGACAGGGACCCCGCTGTTACCGGAGAACAGGGAATTGCTGCCCTGGAAACAGCCATGAACATTTTAGAGCAAATGGTTAGACCCAATTAAGCTCGCTGGAGGAAAGATTGTCCATCCCTTTTATTGATCTAAACACCCAGTACAACCGCTTAAAGTCCCGGATCAAGGCCAACATGGACCGGGTGCTAGGGCATGGGGCCTATGTCATGGGCCCGGAAATCGAAATGCTGGAAAGGGAGCTTGCCGAGTACTGCGAAGTGGAGCACGCCGTGGCCTGTTCCTCGGGCACGGATGCCTTGCTTTTGTCCCTTATGAGCCAAGATCTCCGTCCGGGGGATGCGGTCCTGACTACTCCCTTCACCTTTTGCGCCACTGCTGAAGTTATTGCCATGCTCCAAGCGGTACCTGTATTCGTGGATATCGACCCGGCCACCTTCAACCTGGATCCAATCCAGGCGGAAAAGGCGATACAGGCAATTAAGGCAGGCGACTCTAGTATTCATCCCTTGCCCAAAATTCTGGACAAAGAGAAAGAATCCAACCCGCGAAGCACTCCGCGCATTCAAGCATCCAATCTCAAAGGGATCATCAGTGTGGATCTATTCGGGTTGCCCTGCGATTACCAAGCCTTGACCAGTCTTGCCCGGCAACACGGACTATGGCTCATCGCAGATGCGGCCCAGTCCTTCGGTGCCTTGGATCATGGACGTTCCCCGTGCGGAATGGGGGATATAGCCTGCACTTCTTTTTTCCCGGCCAAGCCTTTGGGATGCTACGGGGACGGTGGGATGTGCTTTACCCGCGACGCGGACACGGCCAAGCTTCTGCGGTCCCTAAGAGTTCACGGCCAGGGCGAAAACAGATACGAGAATGTACGGGTGGGGCTGAATGCCCGTATGGATACCATGCAGGCAGCGATCCTTTTGGCCAAAAAGGAAATTTTTCCCGAAGAACTTAGCTTGCGCCGGGAAGTAGCCCAGGAATACAATAGGCTCTTGCACCAGGTTCCCGGGATAACCACCCCTGCAGTGTTGGAACATAAGCAAAGCACCTGGGCCCAGTACAGCCTTTTAGCCAGGGACCGGGAACACCGGCAGAGCCTGTTAAATGCGCTCAAAGAACAGGACATACCCTGGGCTATTTATTATCCTCAGCCTCTGCACCTTCAAAAGGTATTCACCTACTTGGGCCATCAAGAAGGGGACTTTCCTGTAAGTGAAAACACGGCCCAAAGGATTTTCAGCCTCCCCATGCACCCGTACCTGAACGGGCAGGACCAGGCCAGGATCGCTGAAGTTTTGCAAGGATCCAGGGCAAGTTAATAACTGGCTGCAAACAAAAAATGCCCGGTATTTTAGGCTCCGAGATCAATATTTTTCAATACTCAGCAAAGGAAACAGAATGAACAACAGGATATTCACCCTGGGGCTTTCGGTAGAGGCAATTTCCCTGTATCTCATCCTGTACGACCTGGACTCTTTCCGTATTCCCCTGGAGAAAGAAAACATCCAACCCCGGTGGCATGCCTCCCAGGAACAACTGGACCAGGCCCTGGAAGAGCTCGTAATGCACAACGTGGTGCAGAAAAAGGGAGAGGTGCTGGAAGTGAATCCGGAAGCACTTTGGGCCGAGTCCAGATCCTCGTAGCCGCGTCCGGTTTATGTTTACCCTGTACGAACTCTGGTCCGGACTGGGCTTTCCCTTGCTCAGGATTTGCCTGCTCATAGCCCTGGGCGTCTTTATAGGCAACCTGATAGAAGCCATGAACTGGACCCGGTTCATGGCCAAGCTGGCCGCCCCCTTGATCCGGCTGGGACGCCTCCGGGACGTATCCGGGGCCAGCTTTTCCATGGCCTTTTTTTCCGGGGTAACCGCAAATACCATGCTGGCCGAGGCCTACTCCCAAAAAAAGCTCAGTTACCGGGAGCTGGTCCTTTCCAACCTGTTCAATTCCCTGCCCACGTATTTTCTGCATCTACCCACCACTTTTTTTATCATGGTCCCCTTAATCAAGGCCGCGGCCCTGCCTTACCTGCTGCTGACAATCACTGCCGCCCTTTTGCGCACTTTGGTAGTAGTCGTTTTGGGCAGGCTAATGCTGGATCCCAAGGATGCCCAGCGCATCCAAAGCGAATTGCCTGGCGACGAAAAACTGAACTGGAAAGATATTATTGCCAAGGTCTGGGGGCGCTTCAAGAAAAGATTCAAGAGGATCATGGTTTTTATTGTACCCATTTATACCGCTTTCTTTATCCTGCAACAATTGGGTATTTTTGACTGGTTGGAAGCAGCCATGGCGGAACACGTCCAGTTTTTGGCCTGGCTGCCCCCCCAGGCCATGACCATTGTAGCCTTGCAGTTGGCTGCGGAGCTTTCCGCCGGGCTTGCAGCAGCAGGGTCCCTTTTGGACAGCGGGGCCCTGGGTATCCGGGAAGTAGTCCTGGCCTTGCTTACCGGGAATATCCTTTCCTCTCCCATGCGGGCCGTACGCCATCAATTTCCGTACTATGCAGGTATTTTCAATCCCGGGCTGGCCTTGAAGCTGATCTTTTACAACCAGAGCCTGCGCGTGGGGAGCTTGATCCTGATGGGCGCTCTGTATTACCTACTCGGGTAAAATACATCCAGGGAATCCTTTTGATCCACGTCTGCATATCTTGGGGCTTGTGCATTTATACCGGGCATGGACAAGATCAATTACGACCTGGAGTTCGCTGGAAGCATTGCCAATTACCAAGTACTGCCCTATTGGGCAGTTAACTTTACGGCAGTGACCCTGCCTTGGGCGGAATTGATCTTGGGTCTTATGCTTGTTGTGGGCTTCAGGGCCAAGGCCGCTACAGTGATGCTGGGGGTTTTAATGTTTATGTTAACTTTAGTGCTGGTAATAAATGTGATTTAGGAGACACCCATTAACTGTGGCTGCTTCAGCACTGAAGACGAACTTATAGGCTGGAATACCGTGCTCCGGGATGTGATTTGGCTGGGCATGATCGTTCATATCTACTATTTTGACCGCATGCTGCATTTGGAAAACAGATTCCTAGCCCTGCTTAAAAGCTGGACAGTCAAAAGTTCTCGTACAATACCTTGGAATTATTGTATTTTTTAGTTTCCAGCTTTCCAGTTGCTTTCAAGATATAACCACCTGAAATCACAAATCTTTTTCTTTAACTATTAACTGATAACTGATAACTTTTAACTCTCAAGTTAAAAGGATCTAGTCATGATAAAATACGCCGCGCATTTAACCTTGATCCTCCTTGCCGCAGCCCTGCTTGGGACTGCGGCCTGCTCCCGAGAGCCTGAGATGGCGGGAACCTATCAAGACGTATCCGAAACCACCCCGGGTAAAGCCTCCACAATCGAGCTCCAGGACAACCAGGAAGGCACCTGGGAAACGGAAGTGGATGCAGTTGATTTTCGCTGGAGCATTCGCAACGGGGAGATATGGTTGCATACCGATACCAGCGGGGTCATAGTTGGGAAACTAACTGATAAGGGTTTTATCATAGAGCTCCCGGATGTTGGCACTTATGTGTTTGAAAAGAAACAGCCCTAATGTAAAAACTTTTCAACTGGTTGTCATAATACTACAACGAAACTTGGCTCTGTAACCATGGCTCTACAAACAGCCTTACTATTATGGCAGCAACTCGCACTCAAGGTCCGAGGGTTCTGCAAACTGAACGTAAACTGTGTGAGCGACGTAGGCCTGTTTGCAGAATTCTCGGACCTCTGGACAATAAGTTTCGTTGTAATTTACCCCAATATTCAGCAAATCTTTTTGGGACTTTCGATTTAAGCGCATGTAGTCTGGAAATGGTTTGAAACTTATATGAACTGCTTCGACCCTAGCCCAAGATATTTTAGGCTCTACTCCCCTTCGCTAGAGGCATCCAGTTAAATACCCCAAAGGCTTGCCCGGTTAAACCCCTGGCCCGTTAAATTTTCTTTTCATTTAACTGGGCTTCTTCCGGGGCACCCCGATTTAACCGAGCAGGCAGAGGACGCAGAAATTGGTACCATTTTCACATTTTCTTGCTACCTGATAAAAAACGATGTTTTCCGGAAATACACCTTTTTCTTTTTGAAGAGCCATGCTCTCCATCCCCGGAGCCGTGTTTTCTCCCTAGGCCTTTTCTTCTACCTGGCATCTGGATAAAATAAAATCCCAAAACAAAATTTTCTGTTGACAATTTGTTTTGACTGAAATAAGTGAAAGTTATAACACAATAAATACTTCTTATTCGATCCTTTAATTTAGTAGAGACAAAAAGGGGTATGCACATGCAACACAACACCCTTCCTTTTTTTGGCTTGGGATTTGATCTTGCCCCGGTTTTACGCTTTAGTCTCACTCTGTGCTTTTCCCAATCCATCCCCGCCAATATCCAGACCAACAACAAGCTTTTATCAACTTTCCCTTCAGGTATAGAACTGCTAATTTACTTGAACCGGGAGACTAGAGGTAGTTAACCTTAACCAACAAGCAGGAGGTCTTATGAAACTAGGTCGAAGAGATTTCATTAAACTTTCGGCGACTGCGACAGCCGTGACCGCTTTTGGCGGTCTAGGCTTTAACTTGCAGCCGTCCACTGCCAAGGCCCAGATGCTGCCCATTCATTGGGCCCAGGAAACAACCACCATCTGCTGTTTCTGCTCCGTGGGCTGCGGCCTGCTGGTACACACCGACAAGTCCGGTTCCGGCCGCTGCATCAACATGGAGGGAGATCCGGACCACCCCATCAACGAAGGTTCCCTTTGCGCCAAGGGAGCAGCCCTCTCCCAGACCCTGGAGAATGAAAACCGCGTCACCAATGTCAAGTACCGTGCCCCGCACACGGATCAATGGGTGGATGCGCCCTGGCGCTGGGCCCTGAATCGCATCGCCCAGAAGGTCAAGGAAACCCGGGATGAGACCTTTAAGCAACAGAACGACCAGGGCCAGGTGGTCAATCGCACCGAGGGCATAGCCCATTTAGGCTCCGCTGAAATCGAAAACGAGGACAACTGGTACCTGCAGGCCATTATGCGCTCCTTCGGCCTGATCTATATCGAACATCAGGCCCGTATCTGACACAGCGCCACTGTTGCGGCTCTGGCAGAGTCGTTCGGACGCGGCGCTATGACCAATCATTACATTGACATCAAAAACAGCGACTGCATTCTGATGATGGGGTCCAACCCCGCGGAAAACCATCCCGTTTCCATGAAGTGGGTCATGAAGGCCAAGGAGAACGGGGCTACGCTGCTCAGTGTCGACCCCCGCTACACCCGGTCCTCGTCCAAGGCAGACGTTTACGCCCCCATGCGCAGCGGCACTGACATCGCCTTTCTAGGCGGCATGCTCAAGTACATCCTGGACAACAACCTCTACTTTGAGGAATACGTCAAGAACTACACCAATGCTTCTTTCCTGGTAAACCCGGACTTCTACTTTGACGAAGAAAAAGGCGTTTTCAGCGGGTTCCAAAAGATAGGAGAACTGGAATTCGCTGATTTCGGGGACTACGATCCTGAAACCTGGTCCTTTCAAAGGGACTCGGACGGCATACCCAAGAAGGATCCCACCCTGCAGGATCCCAACTGTGTGTTTCAGCTCCTGAAAAAGCATTTTGAACGCTACACCCTGGACCGGGTCTCCGAAACCACGGGCACTCCCAAGGACAAACTGAGAGAAGTCTACGAAGCTTACGCAGCCACTGGCAAGCAGGACAAGGCCGCAACCATCATGTATGCCATGGGCTGGACCCAGCATACCTCCGGAACCCAGAACATCCGGACCATGGCCATGATCCAGCTCCTGCTGGGCAACGTGGGCGTGGCCGGCGGTGGCGTCAATGCTCTGCGCGGCACCTCCAATGTTCAGGGCTCCACTGACATGTGCCTTCTGTTCCACATCATTCCTGGCTACATGCCCACTCCCAGGGCCAATCTGGCTACCCTGGAGGATTACAACGATACCACCCCAACCACCGAAGATCCCAAGAGCGCCAACTGGTGGCAGAACCGGCCCAAGTACATAGCCAGCTTCCTGAAAGCCATGTACCCGGATCAGGACCCGAAGGACAGCTACAACTGGCTGCCCAAGCTGGACGAGGGCCAGGACTGCTCCTGGTTGGTTCTCTTCGATGAGATGCACAAGGGCACCTTCAAGGGATGCTTCTCCTGGGGTATGAATCCGGCAGGCAGCGGGGCCAATGCCAACAAGACCAGGGAAGCCCTGGCAGAACTGGATTGGCTGGTAGCGGTGAACCCCTTTGACAACGAGACCGCTTCCTTCTGGAAAGGCCCCAACATGGACCCCGGACAGGTCAAAACCGAGGTCTTTCATCTGCCGCCCTCCCTCTTTGCCGAAAAGGAAGGCTCGGTTACCAATTCCGGCCGGTGGGCCCAGTGGCGTTACCAGGGCCCCAAGCCCTTGGGACAGTGCGCCCGGGACGGGGACATGATGCTGGAAATCTGGCGCAGAGTGCGCGATCTGTACGAAAAGGACGGCGGTGTATTCCCGGAACCCATACTGAACCTGAACGAAAAGGATATCGCCAACAAGAACGGCGGCTTCCTGGAACAGTTCGATCCACACAAGGTGGCCAAGCTCTATAACGGCTACTTCACCCAGGATACCACCATAGACGGGACCACCTACAAAAAGGGAGAGCAGGTGCCCAGCTTTGCCCTGCTCCAGGACGACGGTTCCACATGTTCTGGAAACTGGCTCTTCTGCGGGTCCTACACCGAGGACGGAAACATGATGGCCAGGCGGGATCCCAGCCAGACCGACATGCAGGCCAACATCGGCCTCTACCCCAACTGGTCCTGGTGCTGGCCGGTGAACCGGCGCATCATCTACAACCGGGCCTCTGTGGACGAGAACGGCCAGCCCTATGCACCGGACAAGGCCGTCATCAAGTGGGAGGACGGCGAATGGAAAGGGGACGTGCCAGATGGCGGATGGCCGCCCATGGAAAAGTATCCCTTTATCATGCGGCCTGAAGGTCATGCGCAACTCTTTGGACCCGGATTGGCTGACGGACCGTTCCCTGAGCACTACGAGGCCTTGGAATGCCCGTACGAGGAACAGCCATTCTCAGGCCAGCTGCACAATCCCACTGCCCTGCACTTCGAGGAAGACAAGGAAGCAGCTTGTGACCCGCGCTTCCCCTTTGTGGGAACCACTTACCGGCTGTGCGAGCACTGGCAGACCGGTCTCATGACCCGCTGGACTCCTTGGCTGCTGGAAACCCAGCCCGAGATGTTCGCTGAGATTGATCCAGAGCTGGCCAGGTTGAAAGAAATCGAAAACGGGGACAAGGTCGTAGTGGAAGGCGAACGTGGCCAAGTGGAAGCCGTAGCTATAGTCACGCCCAGGATGCAGCCCATGAAAGTCATGGGGTACGATCTGCACATGGTAGGCCTGCCTTGGCACTATGGCTGGGTATATCCGGAATACGGCGGAGACTCCGCCAACCTGCTTACACCGTCCGTGGGCTGTCCCAACACCGGCATTCCGGAAACCAAGGCCTTCATGGTCAACATCCGCAAAAAATAAGGAGGACTAATTCATGGGTAAGGGATTTTTTATAGATTTGACCCAATGCACGGCCTGCCGGGGTTGCCAGGTGGCATGCAAGCAATGGCACAACCTCCCGGCGGAAGAGACACGTAACTGGGGTTCATACCAGAACCCTGAAGATCTCTCTTTTGTCACATACAAGTTGGTACGCTTCGAGGAAGTCGTGGAAAACGGCCAGATGAAGGATTGGCTCTTCTTCCCGGATCAGTGCAGACACTGCATTAGCCCGCCCTGCAAAATGGTTGGGGATATGGACGATGAACAGGCTATATTGCAGGATGACCGTACTGGTACTGTTATGTTCACTGCCCGGACCAAGAACCTTTATCCGGACGAGATCCGCAATTCCTGTCCCTACGACATCCCGCGGGCTGACGAGGAGAGCGGCCTTATCTCCAAGTGCGACATGTGCTTTGACCGTGTACTTAACGATATGCTCCCGGCCTGCGTACTCTCCTGTCCCACCGGGGCAATGAACTTTGGGGATCTGGACGAGATGAAGGAACTTGCAGAAAAGAGGCTCCAGGAAGTTAAAAAGATCTATCCCGAAGCGGAACTGGGCGATCCCAACCGGGTGCGGGTGATCTATCTCTTCCAGACTTCTCCAGACAAGTACTTTCATTCTGCTGTAGCCAGCTTGCACGGTCCCAAACGCTATACCCGCAAGGAGGCCTTTGCCAAGCTGTTCAAGAACAGAAGGCCCATGGTCTAAAATAAACCGCTACCGGGGTCGAAACCGAAAGTTTCGGCCCCCGGTCCCGTAGCAAGGAACGCCCCAGGCGTTCCTTGCAGTCGGGGCCAAAATCCCTCCAGCCTTTTACTGTGTAGACATAAAACATTAGTTCCTTGCCTGTTCCACTCAAGCTTAACCCTTTACTTATGCAGCTACATACATTACAGGGTAACCCCGTGTCCCGAGCTGCCACAACAATATCACTTCAGCTAAGCTGTGCAGCAAGTTAAGCAGCTAAAGCAAGGCAACACAGGCTTGACGCATGGATTGTCAGTTTGCCGGAACTGCTCCATGCTTGCTGGAAAAAATTTACGCTGGACTGACGAGTGCATGATCGACAAGAACAACATTATTCCGGCCTTATTGGAACGCTTGCACAACCTGCCGCAGGGTCACTACCTGGACGTGCGCACCTACAAGCGCAACCGCAGTCTGCTCCTGGTGAAAAAAGAGGATGATGATTTCCTGGTTATTGAAAATGGCTTTGTCCGGGAGCGCTACGAAGAGGTGCCAGCCAAGAAGCTAAAAAAGCTCCTCAAGACTCTGGTTAAAAGGGAGTTCCCCCGGAGCACCAAGATCCGGGTTTACAACATGGGCGAGTTTGACGAGGAAAAAGCCTGGAATGTAAAGCGCAAGGTCCTGTAGCAGACATTAACGTCCAACCCCATGAGAGCCTGGCTCTGCGGACTTCGTTCACGTTTCTTCCACATGGACAGCGCCTGGGGCGAACCAGACCCAAACCTTGTCTCCAGCAACAATTCCGTTGATTTGGACTTCTTTCCTGGAGAGCAGGGCAGACAGCTGCACCCCTACATCAAGGAGCAATCGCACTCCCTTCTCCTCTACCGACATCTGCAGCACCTTGCCAGAGATCATACTATCGACCGCATTTGCATTGTTGTGTACAGGCTCCACCTTTATTCTTCGCGGGTCGATCATCACCCTGACCTGACCGCTTTTTGTCCTCTGGACTTCGAACCACAGATCCCCCCCAAAACTGCATAGGCTTTTACCGTTCTGCTGCACAACCCTGGCAGGCAAGCGATTTTCTGCACCTGGACCCCCCACCTTTCCCTGATCCAGATATATTGCTGCATCCCCTTGCCTGTAGGCCTGGATCCGATCGTGGGTGGAAAAGATAACAGAGATATCTTGTTCTCTGAGAATCTTTCGGATCAATCCCTCTATCACTGCCTGGTTTTCCACGTCCACGCTGGCAGTAGGCTCATCAAAGAGCATTACCT
>CAZNYT010000041.1:0-21558 GCA_964577315.1 uncultured Desulfovibrionales bacterium | reverse complement strand
TGGATTTTTTGAGATCCAGGATGCTGTTGCTGCTCTTCCATCTTTATGGATTGAGCTACCTTTTGAGCGCTGTCGCTTTGTTTCCATTCATTGAACAGTTCAAGCCATTTTTCGAAATCCAGAACTTTTTGGTCCAGCTGATCCTCATGCAAGGAAGCCCAGGTATTGAACAGCTGGATTTCGGTGTTGAAGATCGAGTGATCCAGGATCTGGGGCACTAAACCCGCTTGGTACTTGTGTCCGTCAAATTGGTGTTGGATGTGGTCCACAATTGCTTTGCGGCAGATCTCCGGGGTGAGCTCCTCTTTTTGATTCAGCTCCTGAGCTAACTCAGCCAGATGTCCGTAGTTTTCCCGGATTTTTTGCAAGATCTGGTCATCCAGGTTCAGAACCAGTTTTTCTTCTTTTTCCTGAATAAAGTAAAAACGCAACCATAGCTCAAATTTAAATACCTGGGATAAATCATGGATAGCCTGGCTTGTTTCTTCCTTTTTGTCCTGCATAATAAACTCCTGTCTTGTATCTTGTTGGGATTTGCTTGATTATTTGTAAAGCATAGTGAACAGTTGCAAGCAGTTTAAACGACTCTTTCTTGCTTGATGCGCTCTTATTACGTCTCCTCCTGGTAAGCGTATACTTTTTAAGCCCCCAAAAGGTAAGAAGTAGATCATCAGGGAAGCCTTACAAAAGTAAGTCAGGAAATAGGGATTTATGTGTTTATTGCTCGAGGCAACTGATGTTCTGCAAATTAAAGAGTTCATAATTTAACAGCAATTAGTCTGAGACACCGTATAATTGAACAAGTCTTTTATTGCAATAATAAATATGTGTTTAGCTACAATTGACAAATAACAAATATATTATTATTTCCTCTTGGAACTTTGTGTGTCATATAGGCTTAAAATTATTAATGAGAAACGAGATGGAGGGGGTATGGATGATTATATAAAGCAGGCACTGGATATAGTCAAAGCCCAGGCTTGCGTACGCAATATGACGGAAGAGGAAATCAATTCCATGATTAAGACCTTGACCCAGGGTATAAAAGGCTTGGTGGATCAGGATCAGCCACAACAGCAGGAACAGTCCGAGCCTCCTGCTGTGGATCCCAAAAAGGCTATCAAGGAAAAAAGCATTGTTTGTCTGGAATGCAACAAGTCATTCAAGGTTCTTACCAAGAAGCATTTGGCCACTCATGGATTGACTCCCGAGGAATACAAAGAGAAGTGGGGCTATAAAAAGAATGCCTCCTTGGTTTGTAAAAGCTTGGCCAGGGAAAGGCGAAAAAAGATGCAAGAGATGCGTCTTTGGGAAAAGCGCAAGAAATCATGATTTTAACCTTCCCAGATGAGCCTGCAAAGTAACATTTTGCAGGCTCATCCCTACTGCTTTAATCTGTCTGCTGCCTGCTACTTCCATGGCATAATAGAAGCCTTTCTTACTTGCTTACTCACTTACTTGGTACCCTGCGTTTTGTACTGCTTTTTTTACCATTTCCATATCTGTATTCGGGTCCGCTTCAAACACGGCTTCCTGGTTCTCCAAACTTACTTGAACATTGGAAATCCCAGGCAAATTTTCCAGGGCCTCTGCTACTGTTTTTGCGCAGTGCCCGCAGGACATGCCTGTAATGGACAATCTGGCCATGTTAACCTCCTTGGGGTTTGATACCTTTTTGGTTTTGTATTAGACTACATAGTTCCTATACCTTGGAACAAGGGGATTACCCATCTTGACTTTTTGAGCTCCATAAGTCAAAAGAAATAATTTGATTTCAGTATATAGGAGAGATCTATGCCGGTTCTGGTCGTTAATGTAGATCATGTTGCCACGCTAAGAGAGGCTAGAAAGGGAACCGAGCCCGAGCCTGTTACCGCAGCCCATCTGGCGGAATTGGGCGGGGCACAAGGCATTATTGTACACCTGCGGGAAGACCGTAGACACATCCGGGATCGGGACTTGGAACTTCTCAAGGCTACCTTGACCACCAACCTGCACCTGGAAATGGCCGCTACCCAGGAGATGCAAGGTGTTGCCCTGGACATTTTACCCCATATGGTTTGTTTGGTCCCTGAAAAAAGGGAGGAGCTGACCACAGAAGGTGGTTTAGAATGTCAGGGAAAAGAGGATTTTATCAAGGATTTCTTGGCACCGTTCAAGGAGAGAAATATCTTCACCAGCCTGTTTATTGACGGAGATCCCGGGCAAATTGATGCAGCAGCCCAGGCTGGGGCGGATTACGTGGAGATACATACCGGTCATTATGCTGATGCCCCGGATGTTGTGAAGTCCCGGAATGAATTGGAAAAGATAGTTGCCGGGATCGAACATGCCCAGTCCCTGGGTCTCAAGGTAAATCTGGGGCACGGGTTGAATTACCAGAACATTTTGGCCTTTTCCCGGGTGCCAGGGATTTGTGAGTATTCTATCGGGCACAGCATTGTTTCCAGGGCAGTATTGATGGGAATGACCAGGGCTGTGGAGCAAATGAATGAAATAATTCGGGGCTTTGTGGATTGACGAGCAGGATATGATTGTGGGCATGGGCGTGGATATTGTGGAGCTGGACAGGGTAAAGTCCATCCAAAAAAAATTCCCTGGTCGTTTTGAGCAAAAGATTCTTTCCCCGGAGGAGCTATCCGGATTTAGGCAACCTTCAGTTGCCTACCTGGCATCCAGGTTTGCTGCCAAGGAAGCCGGGGTCAAGGCCCTGGGGACAGGTTTTTCCCAGGGAATAACCATGCACCATTTAAAGATTGTGAAAAGCCAGGCAGGGGGAACAAGCCTCTTTTTTAGCGGTCCGGCCCGGGCCAGGTTTGATTCCCTGGGGGCTGACAAGGTGCATTTATCCCTGACCCATGGTCGGGATTCGGCAGTAGCAGTAGTTATTTTGGAAAGGGATGAATTTTAAATCTTTGCACGGGAGATTGCCTATGTACCTGCGTTTACCTTCCCCGGAGGAAATGGCTGCCTGGGACAAGACCTGTATGGAGGACTTCGGGCTGTGGCCGGAAATCCTCATGGAAAACGCCAGCCGTGAAGCCTTTAGGGTTATAAGGGGGAAATACTCGGAACTTTCGGGACGTACAGCCTTGGTATTTGCAGGCTCGGGCAATAACGGCGGAGATGCTTTTGCTCTAGCCAGGCATTTGTGGAACAGCGATGTCAAGGTCATGATTCTGCATTCCAAGAGACTTAAAGAATATCAAGGGGCTGCGGGCTACCATCTCTCCCTGCTCAGAAATCTGGATGTACCGTACATGTATTTGTATGAATATAATCTGGATTTTCTCAAAGGAGTGGATATTATTGTAGATGGGTTGCTGGGCACTGGTTTTGCTGGTGAATTGCGCGAGGACTATGTCCAGTGGATCCGGGCCATTAACAAACTGGGAGCAAAAAGCTTTGTTCTATCCCTGGATATCCCTTCAGGCATAAATGGTATCACTGGCAAACCCAGCCCGGTGGCGGTCCAGGCAAATGCTACAGTGGCTTTTGAAGAGGCCAAGCTGGGTCTTTTTCAGCCGGAAGCCCGGGAATTCATCGGTTGTTTGACTATTGCCAGCATAGGCATTCCCAAGAGGATTAAAGACGACAGCCCTCCGGAACACTATGCCCTAAAAAGTGATATCTTGGATCAATTGGTATCCCCCAAAAAAACCATGCACAAGAAAGAAGGGGGGCATGTCCTAGTGGTGGGTGGCTCTCAGGGGCTGGCTGGAGCAGCGGTTTTGACTTGTTTGGGCGCTTTAAGGGCCGGGGCAGGTTTAGTCACTCTGGCATGTCCCTCTCATTTGGCCCAGACCATAAGATGTTCCTGGCCGGAAATCATGACTATTCCCTTGGGCGACAGCGATAAATGGCATCCCGAAATGCTGCAGGAGCTAAAGGATCTGCTTCCTAGCTTTGATTCCGTGGTGATCGGTCCGGGAATAGGAAGAGAGCCAGAAACGGGGGAGTTCTTAAGGGAGTATACCAAGAACCTGCATCCTAGATCCTTGTTTGATGCGGATGCCTTGTATTTTCTTGCCCAGGATCAAGGTTTGATGCAGTATCTGTCTTCGTCCAGGGATGTAGTTTTAACCCCGCATCCAGGTGAATTGGCCAGGTTTTTTAACATTTCGCCCCGGGAGCTTAACCAGGACCGCAGTCACTATGCCCGGGAATTTACCACCAAGCACGATTTAAATCTGGTTCTTAAGGGGGCTGCCTCTATAATCACCGGCAATAATAAACATTTTTACATCTCTCCTTTTGCCACTCCCAATTTGGCAGTGGGTGGAGCCGGAGATGTTTTGTCCGGAGTGATCGGAAGCCTCATGGGGCAAAATTTGAAAGCCCTGGATGCAGCCAATATTGGCGTGTACTGGCATGGTCTGGCTGGCAGGGAACTGGAAAATGTTTATCCCTACAGGGGAAATTTTGCCCGGGAAATTGCGGATGCCTTGCCTGAAGTTTTGGCCAAGTTCAAACAAAAGGCTATCGGTGATGATATACATGCTTTATGTTAAATTTTTTGTGGACAAAAATGGTGAATAATTACAATCTTACAGTGATATTAAGGAAACGAGTGGTATATGCAAACAGCTGAAGACATCATGACCCGGGATCCCATATCCTTGTATCCCCAGACGGATATCGCAGAAGCAGCCAGAGTGCTCCTGGAAAAAAATATTAACGGTGTTCCGGTGGTGGATGAAAACAACAACCTGGTGGGAATAATATGTCAAAGTGATCTGGTGGCCATGCAGAAAAAGTTCCCCCTGCCTTCCATGTTTACGCTTCTGGATAGCCTGGTGCCCCTTAGTTCCTTGTCCAGGGTGGAAAAAGAGGTTCAAAAGATCGCTGCCACCAAGGTGGAAGAGGCCATGACTCCTAACCCTCTTTCTGTTACCAGGGAAACCCCTTTGGAGGAACTTGCTCAGATCATGGTAGACAAGAAATATCATACCCTACCGGTGGAAAAAGATGGCAAGTTGTTGGGAGTGGTGGGAAAGTCCGATGTTTTGAAGACCCTGGTGGGCAAGGAAGCCTAAGCTGATATTTTACCTTGCAATGCTTATACGCTGCAATGCCTCTGGATCAGTTCTCCATATATCTGCCTGAGGACCAGGCTACTTCAGCCTTGGGAATTCGGCTGGGACAAGGTTTTAATAGTGCAGGGATCTTTCCGGCAGTGTTTTTCCGGGGTGATCTGGGTGCGGGCAAAACCACCATGATACGGGGGATAGTTTCAGCCTTGCCCGGGGGGGAAGAAGCAGAGGTCAGCAGCCCCAGTTTCAATCTGGTGAATATTTATCCCACCACGCCAGAGACTGCTCATGTGGATCTTTATCGCCTGGAAGGGCAGGATCCGGACGAAGAAGTGATAGAGCTTTTACAGGATCCGGATAGGCTGGTAGTAGTGGAGTGGAGCGAGAACTTGAGCCTGGGTCTTATGCCCAGGGACAGAGTGGTGATTGTCCTGGATTTTTCCGGGGATGCAAGAATGGCCCGGGTAAGTTTTTTCGGAGCAGGTACTGTGTTGGAAAAGTTCATAAATGGCTTAGTATGAAGGAGTATCAAGATATGCGGGTGTTGGTCCAGAAATATGGAGGTAGTTCTGTTGCGGATATAGAATGCATGCAAAAGGTGCGGGACAAGGTGGTCAGAGCCTTGGACAAAGGATACAAGGTAGTAGTGGTATTGTCCGCCATGTCCGGCGAGACGGACCGGCTTTTGAATTTGGCCAAGCAGTGCTCCAAGCGCCCGGATCCCTCGGAGATGGATGTTATGGTTTCTACCGGGGAGCAGGTCTCGGTGGCCCTATTTTCCATACTTCTCAGGGACATAGGAGTAAGCGCCAGATCTTTTTTGGGTTTTCAGATCCCGATACAAACGGATCGCAGTTTTGGCGGGGCTAGGATTCTGGATGTGGAGCAGGATAGAATGAAGGAGCTTATGCAGGATTTTGATGTTTTGGTAGTGGCTGGGTTTCAGGGCTGCGATTCGGAGATGCGCATCACCACCTTGGGTAGGGGCGGTTCAGATACCACAGCAGTGGCCTTGGCCGCAGCCTTGGATGCCGAGCTGTGCGAGATTTACAGCGATGTGGAAGGGGTTTATACCACGGATCCCAATACTTGTTCCCAAGCCAAAAAGAGAAAAAAGATCGCTTACGACGAGATGTTGGAAATGGCCAGCATGGGAGCCAAGGTCCTACAGATACGTTCCGTGGAGTTCGCCAAAAAGTATAATGTCCCGGTACATGTACGTTCCACTTTTTCAGACATGCCCGGGACATATATTGTTAAGGAGGATAAGAGCATGGAAGCAGCAATGGTTTCCGGAGTGGCTTATGACAAGGATCAGGCACGGATTACTTTGGTGGATGTAGTTGATTCTCCCGGAGTGGCAGCCTCAATATTTGAGCCCATTGCCCGGGCAAACATAGTGGTGGACATGATCGTGCAGAACCCCAGCCGGGAAGGCAGCCACACGGATATGACCTTTACCGTCCCCAAGAGCAGCATTGAGGAGAGCTTGAACATCCTTGAGAAAGTTAAGGACAAAATCGGGGCCAGAGAGATCCTGTACGAGGAGAATGTGGCCAAGGTGTCCGTGATCGGAGTGGGGATGCGGAACCATTCCGGGGTGGCAGCCATTGCCTTTTCTGCTTTGAAAAAGGAAAATATTAATGTTAAGATAATAAGTACATCCGAGATAAAGATATCTTGCCTGATCGACGAAAAATACACCGAGTTGGCAGTTCGCACACTGCACGAGGCATTTGGGCTGGCAAATCTACAGGAATTTACCGGCAAGGACGATGCGGCATGATAACAGAAAATCCTCTAAGCTAAGCACCAAGATTTAAAGAGTGTAGAAATGAGCAAGATTCAGATTTACGATACCACATTGAGGGACGGCAGTCAGGCAGAGGACGTACATATGTCCACTGAGGACAAGATCAGGATTGCCAGAAAGCTGGACGAACTGGGTGTGGACTATATTGAAGGGGGATGGCCCAGTTCCAGTCCCAAGGACGAGAAATTCTTCCAGGAAATGCAGCACTACGCCCTTCACAAATCCAAGCTGGTAGCTTTCGGGAGCACCCACCCCGCCAAGACTACCCCGGAAGAGGATTCCAACCTGGAGGGGCTGATTCAAGCCAAGACCAATGTTGTTACTATTTTCGGCAAAACCTGGGACGTTCATGTCCAGGATGCCTTGCGTACCACCTTGGATAGGAACCTGGAGCTGATATACAATTCCTTGGCTTATCTCCGTCCTAAGGTCCAAGAGCTTTTCTTTGATGCCGAGCATTTTTTCGACGGGTTCAAGGCCAACAAGGAATACGCTATGTCCTGCCTGCACCAAGCCATTCAAGGCGGAGCGGATATTTTGGTTTTATGCGACACTAACGGTGGAACCACGCCCATGGAACTCAAGGAAATAATCCAAGAGGTTCAAAGCGAGCTGCCTGATGCGCGACTGGGTATTCACGCCCATAACGACTCGGAGCTGGCTGTGGCCAATTCCCTGGTGGCGGTGGATCTGGGAGCCATGCAGGTTCAGGGGACTATAAACGGATACGGGGAAAGGTGCGGCAATGCCAACTTGTGTTCGGTGATACCGAATTTGGAACTAAAAATGGGTTATTCCTGTCTGCCGGAAAACAAGCTCAGCCTCTTAACCTCAACGTCCCATTTCGTGGCAGAGGTAGTCAATATAGGTGCATTTCACCGTCAGCCTTTTGTAGGCAAGTCCGCATTCGCCCACAAGGGCGGGATCCACGTGAGCGCAGTGCGAAAGAATCCCCGGACCTACGAGCATATTGTCCCGGAACAGGTGGGAAATAAGCAGCGCATTCTGATGTCGGATATGGCCGGGCAGAGCAACATCCTGTTCAAGGCCAAGCAATACGGATTCCATTTGGATAAGGACGATCCTTTTGTCCTGGATCTTTTATCCAAGCTCAAGGACCTGGAGAGCAAGGGGTACGAGTACGCAGTGGCTGAGGCATCCTTTGAGCTCCTTTTGAATAGAACCCTGGGCAGGGCGCGCAGTTATTTTACCTTGGAATCCTTTCGGGTTCTGGAGTCTACAAAGGATGTGAACGAGGACCCCTTTTCCGAAGCTACAGTTATGGTGCGGGTAGGCGGGATGCAGGAACACACAGCAGCCACGGGTAAAGGGCCGGTGAACGCCATGGATAATGCCTTGCGCAAAGCCCTGGAAAAATTTTACCCCTCCCTGAAAGAGATGCATCTGGTGGATTTCAAGGTTCGGGTCTTTTCCATCAACGATTCCGGCACTTATTCCGGAACCGCCTCCCGGGTCCGGGTGCTTATCGAGTCCGCAGATCACAACACCAGATGGGTAACTGTAGGGGTTTCCTACAACATCATCGAGGCCAGCCGCCAGGCCCTGGACGATTCCTTGAACTACAAGCTGTTCAAGGATGATCAAGCCAAGTTGACCCGGGCCATCAAGGAGGCAGAGAAGCTTTAGGCCCAGGACAGCTTTTGAACATGCAACAACCTTTAGCTGAAAATCTTCGTCCTCACAGTATTGAAGAATTCATAGGACAAAGCCATCTTCGTACCCGGCTCAAGGCCCTTTGCCAGAGCCAGCGTTTGCAAAGCACACTCTTATTCGGCCCACCCGGTTGCGGCAAGTCCACTTTGGCCTTGATAATAGCCAAAAGTCAGGGCAGGCCCTATTTGCGGGTCAGCGCACCTGAAGTGGGCTTGCCTGATCTGCGCAAAAAAATAGAAGGCGTGGAAGTGCTTGTTCTGGACGAACTGCACCGGTTTTCCAAGGCTCAGCAGGATTTTTTCCTGCCCCTTCTGGAAACCGGGGAGATAGTTTTGTTGGCCACCACCACTGAGAATCCCTCTTTTAGCGTTACCCGCCAGCTCTTGTCCAGGTTGACCGTTCTCCGTCTCAGGGCCCTTAGCCAGGAGGAGCTGAAGCAGATAGGTGAACAGGCCAAGAAGGAACTAGACCAGGATCTTCCGGAAAAGAGCGTGGAGCTTTTGGCTTCCCTTGCCGGAGGCGATGCCCGTACTTTCCTGAACTTGATGGAATACGTTCGGGAGTTGGAGCCAGAGAATACCGAGCCAGAGAAGCTCAGGAACCTGCTCCCTGAGATGGTGGTCAAAGGTGACCGGGACGGGGATATGCATTACGAGTATGTCTCTGCCATGATCAAATCCATCCGGGGAAGCGATCCGGATGCAGCTCTCTATTACCTGGCTTGTCTTTTGGAAGCGGGAGAGGATCCGGAGTTTGTATGCCGCAGGCTGATACTTGCCGCTTCCGAGGATATTGGCTTAGGGGATCCCATGGCCATGCCCGTGGCAGTGTCCTGCCAGCATGCTGTGGAATTCGTGGGCATGCCCGAAGGATTTATCCCTTTATCCGAAACAGTGGTTTACCTGGCCCTGGCCCCCAAGTCCAATTCCACTTATGCCGCTTACCTGGCAGCCCAGCAGGAGGTGCGCAGGAACGGTCCCAGGCCTGTGCCCCTACATCTCAGGAATGCAGCCACGAGCCTGCAAAAGGAATGGGGATACGGCCGGGGATACAAGTATCCCCACATGTATCCCGGGGGATGGATAGAACAGGAATATCTTCCCCAGGAGCTTAAGGAGCGCAAATTCTACCATCCCAAGGATCAGGGTCAGGAGCCCAGGCTGCTTAGCTGGTTGCGCAAGAGAAGGAAGGTTTAAAACCACAACGAAACTTATTATCCAGAGGTCCGAGGACTCTGCAAACAGGCCGTCCCTCGAACAGTTTACGCCCAGTTTGCAGAACCCTCGGACCCAGGGAAAGAGTGGAAGCCATAATGTTAAGGCTGTTTATAGAGCCATGGTTACAGAACTAAGTTTCGTTGTAGTTAACCGAACAGCATGTCCTGTAGTTCCATAAGGGTGGATATCCCCACTTCGGAGTTCTCTTGGCGGGGACAGAAAATGGGTTTGTAGCCCAGCTTGAAGGCCTGCCTAAGCCTTAGGTCCTGGCCCAGAACAGGGCGTATCTGGCCGTTGAGATCCACTTCCCCCCAGAAAACAGCCTTTTCCGGCAGGCTTTTATTGTGAAACGAGGAAAGTACAGCAGCCACCAAGCCCAGGTCCAGACCGGGATCTACCAGTTTCAGCCCCGCCCCGATCTTGGTATAGATATCGAATTGGGCTAGGCTGCGGTTAAGCTTTTTTTCCATTACCGCCAAGAGAAGGTGCAGGCGGTTGAGATCAAAGCCTAAGGCAGTCCGCCTGGGTATGTTCAGGAAGCTGGGGGTGGCCAGGGCCTGGACCTCCACGGCAAAGGGCTTTTGCCCGTCCATGGCCATTACCACGGCGCTTCCGCTGAGGGTAGGATCCCTGGCTTGCAAAAAGAACGTGGATGGATCCTGGACAACTTCCAGGCCCATGCCGCTCATATGAAAGAGAAGAAGTTCATCCGAGGGGCCAAACCTGTTCTTGATCACCCTCAAAACCCGGAAAAGATGTTCCTTGTCTCCTTCTAGGTAAATAACTGTGTCCACCATGTGTTCCAGGAGCTTGGGTCCTGCAATCTGGCCCTCCTTGGTTACGTGACCCACCAGGATGATACAGGTTCCAGTCTCCTTGGCCTTCTGGATAAGTTGGGAGGCTACTCCCCGGATCTGGCTGGTTGTACCCTGGATGGATTCCACTTCCGAGGTGCTAATGGTTTGCACTGAATCTACTATTATTACCCGGTCCGAGGCATCCGAGCCGATTGCCGCCAGGATATCCTCCAGGGAATTGGTGGCCAGGGCTCGGATCCTGTCCTGTTTCAACTCCAGACGTTCGGCCCGGGATCGTAGTTGAGAAAGGGATTCCTCTCCGCTGACGTACAGGGTTTGCCTGTCTTTGTCCCCGGTTAGGCTGCAGAGCTGCAAGAGCAGGGTGGATTTCCCCATGCCTGGCTCTCCGCCCAGCAAGATCACTGATCCCGGGACCAAACCGCCGCCCATGATCTCGTCCAGTTCCGCTATACCCGTGGAAAAGGAGTGAGCCTGGGCTGTATCTATATCCGAGAGCCTTTGAGGGGCTGAGGTAGTGGTCTTTTCCGGGCGGGTTTTATCCGGTGTGCTGGTTTGGGCCTGTAAGGTGTTCCATTCCCCGCATTTAGGGCATTGTCCCTGCCAGCGCAGGGAGGTGGAGCCACATATAGAACAGCTGTAAATGGTTTTGGTTTTCATCCCCGCCCTTTATTCCTCCGGAATACGGGCTTCGATAACCTCCAGGCCGAACTCCTGGACCTCTTCCGGGGGGTTGTAGAATACGGCCATGAAGGGAGCGGAAGTGCCGGGGTCCACATGTTGTTCCCGGGTCATAACGCCCGTTTCGGATTCCAGAGTGGCTTCCAGGTCCTGGCGTGAGGAAACCTGGAGCTGGAACAAGGAGGCCACATTGCCGCAAAAAAACTCTTTTTCCTGGACCACTTCCCCGTCCCCGTCATAGACAGAGGCCCTGATCTTGATTCCGGCTCTGGGTGTAGGGGACTCATTTACTGCCCTGCCTTCGATCACGAACAATTCCCCGATCTCCTCGTTGTTTACAAAGTACTGCTGGACATTTTCCAAAGAGATGTCCCGGACCTCTTCCTGGGCTGATACCGGTCTTTCGGGAACTTGATCGGGCTCTTCAGGGGTGCTTATGTAGGGAATGTATACATGTTCCGCGATCTTGGGCAGGGAAAGGTAAAATCCCCCTGCTATGACCAGGATCCCCAAAAGCACTAGGACAAGGGTCTTGAGTCTTTTCCTGCTCCTAGGAGATTGCTCCTCCTGGGATGAGAAGTCCTCTGTATCAGTCGCCCCGGGCTGGTATTGGAACAATTCTTGTTGGTCTTTGCTGGACTCGCTTTCCGAGGATGTGGGAGGGGGCTCCGGGACCTCCTCATCCTCAGACAAAAAAGAAAGCTTGAATACGTGCTCGCACTTGGTGCACCGAACCTTGAGATCCTTTTTCAGCTTGGAGTCGTCAAAGCGGTATTTGGTATTGCAGCTTGGGCATTGAACAATCATGAACAGCTCCCATCAGGACTTGGTTTTTTTATTCCTCCTGGTCCTGAAGCATTTCATTTATCCCGGGCAAACGCCTGTATTGTTCGGCAAAATCCAATCCGAATCCCACCAGAAATCCTTTATGCAGAGTGAATCCCGGGTAGTCCACATGGATCTGGACCTCTCTACGTTCATACTTGTCGATCAAGGCGCAGATCTTGACTTGGTTAGCTCCCCGGGAATAAAGGATATCTTTGAAATAGCTAAGGGATAATCCGGTATCCACGATATCTTCTACTATAAGGATGTTTTTATCCCGGACTCCCTTTTCAATATCCTTGGTGAACAAGATTTGCCCAGAGGAAGTATCCCGGTCCCCGTAGCTGGACATGCGTACGAAATCTATCTCCGGGTCAATGGTTAGTTCCCGCAAAAGATCAGCAAAGAAGATAAAGGCGCCCTTGAGGATACATACCGCAAGTACTTGCTGCCCTGCAAAATCCCGGGATATTTCAGTGCCCAGTTCTTTAACCCGGGTATTGATTTCTTGGGGAGTCAAAATCTCTTTTAATTGCATGCTAGTAAAACACAGCTATTTTTGTGGGTGTAATAACACTACAGCGAAATTTATAATCCGGAGGCAACGTGTGAGCTTAAAATATTTTCTCCATTATCTGCGAAGATTTGGTGCGAGATCTGCGGTTTTATTCTTTTTTCTTTCCGTTGATGGTATATCTGTGAAAAGGCAGAAGAATGTTTTAACCGCCCAGTTAAACACCCAAAAGGGGTACCCGGTTTAACCGGGTAAACAGATTACGCCCTGGTAAACCCTGCTTTGCAGGATGCCTCCGGCATGTTTCACTGGATAAACTGATCTCCGCTGATCGCATAGGATATAGGGTTCTAAGGTAACTAATTGTGAAAATTTCAAATCCTATAAATAGTGGTCAAGGGCCAAAAGTCAGTGATCAGCTTCCACTAGAGCTTAGAATTTCTCCCCATACCCTGTTCTCCTTTTCTGGAATGAAGAAAGTTTCGTTACAAGTTATAAGGTTTTTTCAAGAATAAAAAACAAAGAAATCAAGAGATTGAATCAGTTATGGCTAGGGACACGAAAAAATATGTAAATGGCCAATAAAAACAAAGTGTAGCCAGAGAACTTTGGACTGGCAAGTAAGGTTTTGTAAAATACGCTGAACAGTTGCAAGGCTTACATCTCCATAAGCATGGCTATTTCGTCGCAATCCGGAAACTTGGGGCACTGCAAACAATCCGCCCAGACTTTCTGAGGCAATACGTCCTTGCTAATTTCCCGGAATCCCAGCCGGGCAAAAAAAGAGGTTTGATAGGTTAGGGTGAATACCCGGTAAATCCCCAGGGTCAAGGCCTCGCTCAAGCAGGCCTCTACCAGTTTTCTGCCCCAGCCCAGGTTGCGGATTTCCTGCTCTATGGCCAAAGAGCGGATTTCAGCCAGATTATCCCAGACTATGCTTAGGCCGCAACAGCCGTATATTTTGTTCCCTGGATCCTCAGCTACCACATAGTAGTCCCGGAGATGACTGTATAAGTCACTGTAGGACCGGGGCAAAAGCAAGTCACCTTGGGAACATTGCATGAGTATGCCATGAATGGATTTTACGTCACCAATTCTGGCTTTGCGCAAATACAGGTTCTTCAACTTGAAATAAAAAACGGTTTTTTATACTTGTTTGCTAGTTATCCGGGCACATCTTTTGAGCCATTTTTATGGCTGATACCGCATCCCGGGCAAAGCCGTGCGCACCTATCTTGTCCGCGTAGTCCTGGGTAAGCACAGCTCCGCCCACCATGATCTGGCAGGGAAGATTCTCCTTCTTAACGAGATCGACACATTCCTCCATCTTGACCATGGTAGTGGTCATCAGGGCAGACAATCCTATTAGGCTAGCGTCATGTTCTCTGGCTTGCTTTACAACCTCCTGGGCAGGAACATCAATCCCCAGATCCACCACATTAAAACCGTAGTTTTTCAGCATTAAACAGACAATATTCTTGCCAATGTCATGGATGTCCCCTTCCACTGTGGCCATGATCACAGTAGGCCCTTGTTTTTGCTGATCCTCCCGCAAAAGGGGCTGCAGATACTCAAACCCCTGCTTCATGGTTTCAGCGCTTAGAATGAGTTGGGGCAGAAAGAGCTCCCTTTTCTCGTACTTCTCTCCCACCAGGTTGATAGCCGGAATCATTTCCTGGTTCACAAGCTCAAATGCCTTAGTCCCGGCTTGGACTTCCTGCTCCAGCAGGGAAACAATAACTTCTTTCTTGCCCTTGACCACTGCTTCCTGGACCGAGGACTCAAATTCCTGTTCCTGGGAGGATACTCGGCTGTGCTCACCTGAGGGGGTCCATCCGGCATAGTTGTGGGCAAAGAATTGGGCCTGGTGGTCGTGACCCAGTAAAGCATTCGACGCATCCATGGCTTCCCGGATGCGCACGGAGTGGGGGTCTCCGATAAAGGCGTTCAGTCCCTGTCCCAGGGCCATGCTCAGAAAATGGGAGTTGATCAGCTCCCGGGCAGGGAGGCCGAAGGAAATATTGGACAGTCCCGCCATGGCCCCGACTCCCCAGTTTTGGCGGCAATAACGTATAGTTTCCATGCATTCCATGGCGGCTTTAGGGTCTGAGGACACAGCTGTGACCAGAACGTCCACCAATATCAGCCGCCGGGGGATACCTAGTCGTTCCGCCCTGTCCAGAAGATCCTGGATTATGTTTAAACGCTCCTTGGTGGTTTGGGGCATCTTCCCGCCGCTTAAGGGCAACAGAATGAACGGGGCTCCAAAGTCGCGACATATGGGACCCAAGCGCTCCATCTTGTCCTTTTCCCCGCTTATGGAGTTGACCAGGGGGCTGCCGGGGTAGGCCAGCAAAGAGTTGTAAATGGCCTGGATGTTGCTGGAATCGATACACAGGGGCTGATCGAACCTAGATACCAGCTCCTGGCAAAGGGCAGGAAGCATTTTTTCTTCCTCTACCATGGGAGCACCTACATTGACGTCCAGGATTCGGGTTCCTTGGGAAAACTGGCTCTCGGCAATCTCCAGCGCACGGGAGTATCCCAGCCCCTGGAACTCCTTGGTCAACTCCTCCTTCCCAGTGGGATTTATTTGTTCCCCGATAAGTACCGGTGGAAATTCAAATCCAAAGGGCAGGGTTTGGCTCCGGGAGGTGGTGACAATACAGGGATTTTGCCAGGGTTTGTTGGGTTTGTAGCTAGCCTGGGAAGCCATTTTTCTCAAGGCCTTGATATGCTCCGGGGTAGTTCCGCAGCAACCGCCCAAAAATTTGATACCCATGTCCAGGAACACTTTGAGCTTTTCCGCGAATTCTTCCGGTCCCACTTTAAAAACGGTCTCCCCGTTTTCCAGGACAGGTATTCCGGCATTGGGCTCGATGAGCAGGGGAGTATGCATTCTGGGCTGCATGGACCGGACTAGGGGAACAAAGTCCTCAGGACCGCAGCTGCAGTTGATGGAGACAACATCCACTCCCAGGTTCTGCATGGTATCAAGAAATACCTCGGGCGAGGTCCCGGTAAGACTAGTTCCTTTCTCAAAAGTCATGGAAATGGCCACGGGCAGATCGCTTTCCGCTCTGGCAGCCATGGCCACGGCCTTGGCTTCAGCCAGGTCCAGATGGGTTTCTGCCAGGATAAGATCCGCACCCCCCTGGGCCAGCCCCCGGGCTTGTTCCCGGTAAACCTCGAGAAGTTCGGAAAACTCAAGCTCTCCCAAGGGGGCAAGCATTTTTCCGGTGGGGCCCATGCTGCCGGCAGCGAAGCCCTTGTCACCGGCAACTTCCCGGGCTAGCCTGGCCATGTCCCGGTTGAACTCCACAGGGTTCACGTCCTCTGGAAGCTTGAACCGGTTGCCGCCGAAGGTATTGGTGGTTAAAAAATCGGCTCCTGCTTCCAGGTAAGCCGAGTGAATCTCACGGATTTTTTCCGGGGTCTTTAAACCAAATTCTTCAGGTGATTCTCCTGGTTTTAATCCTTTGGACTGGAGCAGGGTTCCCATCCCTCCGTCAAAGATCCCGATCTGATTGTTGGATAAGAATTTAGAAAATCGCATGCAAAGACGTATATCTTTATTTGCCGCGGAGGTAAAGAAGAGTTTTCCTGGTAATGGAAACTCAGGTGTTATTCTTGGGGGGAGTTTTCCTTTAAAAAAAGCAAAGGTTGAATACATGGGTTGCTAAAAAAAATTTTTATTTGTTATAAATGTCATAATAGTCTTAGTGTCTTCTGAGTTCAGGGAGCTTTAAGCGGTATTTTTAGGTTAAATTAGTCTGGTAAAGATATTGATTTAAGATGGTAAAAGATTTATTTTTATTTTTTTAGAGTGAAAAATTTGAAAACTCTATAGAGAAGATCAGTTATGAGCGAAGATCAAAAGATAGAATCAGAGCAGGGCAATAACGAGAAGCTGAGCGAAAAGCAAATGTCCCAAAAACTTGAGAATGTTTTGGGAAAAGAAATCAGCCCTCTTCCGGACAATACACCTGTGCCCATGGATGCCTTGCGAATATATTTGCGCAAGGTGAGCGAGTTTCCCACCATGTCCGCGGAAGAGGAGTTCGATTTGGCCAGGAAGTTCCGGGACCATGGGGATCAGGAAGCAGCTTTGACCCTGATCGCGTCCAACTTGCGTTTAGTGGTAAAAATCGCTATGGAATTCCAACGCAAGTGGATGCAAAATGTGCTGGATCTCATCCAAGAGGGTAATGTCGGCCTCATGAAGGCATTGAAAAAGTTTGATCCTGAAAAGGGAATTAAGTTTTCCTATTACGCTTCTTTTTGGATTCGGGCATATATCCTCAAGTTCATAATGGACAATTGGCGCATGGTGAAAGTGGGCACTACCCAAGCTCAGCGTAAATTGTTCTATAACTTGAGCAAGGAAAAGCAGCGCCTGGAATCCATGGGCATAACCGCGGATGCTGGCGCCATATCCCAGAATCTGGATGTTTCGGAATCCGATGTTGTGGAAATGGGGCAACGGCTGGGACAGCACGATCTTTCCCTGGACAAGCCATATAACGAGGAATCCGATGTTACTCCCATGAACGTAATTCCCGCCCTGGGTGCAGGGGCGGAGGAAATAACCGAAAAGGATGAAACCGCCCAGATTCTCCAAGAAAATATACAGGAGCTTATGCCCAAGCTTAGCGAGAAGGAAAGGGAGATAATTGAAAAAAGGCTACTCGCTGAAGATCCCATTACCTTGAGGGAGATTGGTGAGAAATATGGCATTACCCGGGAAAGGGTGCGCCAGATTGAATCCAGATTGTTAAGCAAGATCAAAGCCCATATCCAGGAGAATGTAAGCGATTTTTCCAGGGAGTGGATAGAGGATGGATAAAGCTCTGGAAGCTGTCCGAGAGCAGGCCAGGTTTTTGGCAAACAATTATTCCCTGGAGTTTTATGCCCATTTCGCCAAGGAATACGGTATATCCAGGGAGATCTTCTTTAGCCATCCTTTGATATACCGTTTGCGGGAAGATGTGCTGCCTTTTTTAAACGATGGATTCGGGCACGGGGTGGAGCACAGCAAAAAGGTGAGCATCGATGCCGGTGCTTTGACCCTGATTGAGGCCAGGATCTTGGCACAAGAATTTCAGGAGATTAAAAGACTGTGTCTCTTGGCGCAAATGAGCGGATTGCTGCACGATATCAGTCGGTGGGAAGAAGATCATGCCCGCAAGGGGGCGGAAGCTGCTCTGATAGTTTTGAACAACTATCCTTTATCCCGGCAGGAACGCGAGGATCTGGCTTTTGCAGTGCAGAACCACGAGGCCTTTAAGGAGGTCTTGCCAGCAGACAATAACAGACAGGAACTGTTAAGCGGTGTCCTGTACGATGCGGACAAGTTTCGTTGGGGACCGGACAATTTTATAACCACCTTGTGGGAGATATGTACTTTTGAGCAGTGGTCCCTGGAGGAGATCATAGAGAGGTTCCCCAAGGGTCTTACTTACATCACCAGTATCCAGGATACTTTCAGGACCCCCACCGGTCAGCTGTACGGCCCGGAGTTCATCCAGTGCGGATTGGAGCTTGGCAAGCAGGTGTATCGGATATTAAAGGAGAAAAGCAGAAAAGGCGTAGAAGAATGAGTATGTTGCCCCAAAAATGGTTGCTCCTGGCAATGGCTCTGGCACTCACTGCTTGCGCCCCCAAGACGGATCAGGATGTATCCAGCTCTTCAGACCCCTCCTATAAATCCTCCCTGGAAGAGGAGCCCGAGTTATCCCCGCAGGCCCAGAAAACCTTCCATTATTTGCAGGCCTTGGACTACAAGGCCTATGGCGATTACGAGCAAGCCGTTTTATCCTTGGAAAAGGCTTTGGTAATCGGTCCGGATCCTTATCTGTATCAGGAATTGGCTCGTGCCTATTGGAGTAAGGGCCAAAGGGGGGAAGCGGTATCAACCTTGCAAAAGGCCCTTGAGCGTTTCCCGCAAAATCCGGAGCTATATCATTTATTAGCCGAATTTTACCTGGGACAGGACAAGCAATCCCAAGCACTGCAGACTTTAGAGAATTACCTGGAACTGGTTCCTGAGGATTGGGAAACCTATCAGAATATAGCCTACTTTTATATTGATATGCAGGAGTTTGCCCAGGCTGTGGATCTTTTGCAGCAGGTGCCAGAGACGCAAAGAACTCCAGAGATCAATTACTTGTTGGGACGCGCTCAAAATGAGTTAGGGAACAGCTCTCAGGCGATTAGGCATCTGCGATCCGCTGTGGAGCAACAACCGGATTTCTTGCGGGCCTGGTTGGAAAAGGCCTATATTCATGAACAACAAAGAAACTATCTCCAGGCGGAACGTACTTACAGGCAAATTCTCAACCTGGGGGAAACCAGCCCGGATTTGGTAATGCGCATTGTGGAGCTGAATCTTTTGCTGAATGATCCGGATCAGGCCTTGGATATAGTGAGCGAGGTGTCCTTGGATACCAGGTTTCAACTGGATGTGATACATGAATTTATAGATAGCGGTTTCTATGATCACGCCCGGAGCCTTATCCAGAATGTGGCTGCGGCGGAGGAATATCCCGGGAGTATCTATTTTTACCGGGCCCTTATATCTTATGAGGGTGAAAACGATCCGGACCAGGCCCTGGAGTATCTGCAGGAAGTATCTAAAGAGGATCCCAACCACCTACAGGCTCGATCCTTTCAGGTTCAGATGCACTTTGAATTGGAACAATATGAACAGGCCCTAAAGATTTCGCAGGGGCTCCAAGAGAACTATCCGGATGTTAGCAGGCCCTATTTGTTCGAGGCGGTTATTCTGGAATTCCAGGAAAAATACGACCAAGCCATGAGCATTTTGGAGAAGGCCCTGCAAAGATGGCCCCAAGATACGGATTTACTGTTCCGGAAAGGAGTCATTTGGGACAAAAAGGAGGAACAGGAAAAATCTTTGCAAGTCATGGAAGAGGTTATCTCTATAGATCAAGAGCATCATGAGGCCCTGAATTACGTAGGGTATACCTTGGCTGAACAGGATCAGGACCTGGAAAGGGCCTTGATTCTTGTGGAAAAAGCCATAGAGATGGATCCGGGCAATGGGTATTATATAGATTCTTTGGCTTGGATTTATTACCGGCAGGGCGATTATAGTCGTGCATGGGAAGAGATTCAGAGGGCAGTGGATTATGTGGATGACGATCCAGTGATTTGGGAGCACTACGGGGATATTGCCAAGGCTGTAAGCAAAGTTGAAAAAGCCCTTCAGGGATACGAACTGGCCTTGGAGCACGATCCTGACGATCCCGAGCGCATCAGGGAACAGATGGATAAGCTGCGGCTTAAGAAAGATCAAGGTTCGGCCAGGATTTATCAATGATTGCAAGATGGTTGTGCATAGTAATGGCTTCATTCCTTTTGGTCGCCGCCTGCGCCCCGAAGGAGGCACCCTTGGAGCGTCCCCCTGAGGTGGTGTGGGAGGATTTCTGGGCGCAAAGCACCAACTATGACCAGGAAGAATCCTTCATGATGCAGGTGAGTGTAAATTTTTACACTCAAGAAGAGAGTAGACGTTTCCAGGCATCCTTGTGGGGAAACACGGACTACCCGGTGCGCATGGATCTCTCCGCTGGTTTCGGCCAGACTTTTGCCATGTGGCTGGAGGACGGTTTGCAATGGCAAGCCTACTTTCCCAGGGAAAATACCCAATATGTACACCACGACGGCAGTCAAGGGGCGACCATGCTAGGATATCCCACCCCCTTGAATTTGCAGGAGACATCCATGGTTTTGCTGGGCTCATTTCAGGACTTGCTTCCCAAGGAGTACCACCATGTTGAATCCCGGGATCACAAATGGGAATACCATTTTGAAAACCATCGAGTTCAGAAGGCAGTCCTGAATCAGGAGGGCAAGCTGCAGAAGGTGGTGGGAGAAGAGTGGGAAGTAAAATTCCAGGATCCGGAAATGGATGGTGAGCATTTTTATTTTTCCAAGCTGGAAATGCAGCTATCCCGCGATAAGCAGGCAGTTATCAGGATTAAGTCCCTGGATCTGGACCGGGACTGGGATGAAGGGCAGCTCGCCTTGGAATTACCAGAGGATTCCAGAACCGTTTTGTTATATTAGTTGCAATTATTCACTCCATCTATAAAATATCTGGTGAATAGTTGCCATATTGGCTTTTTAGAGAAACACAGAACCCAGTGGAGGAATGCTTATGCCTTCTCAAGCGCAAATCCAGCGGTGCATGCGCAACCACGAGTTGAATCCCTGGCAGCTTTTTCTGGTTGGATGGAGGTTGATTTTTAGCGAAATCAAGTGGAATCTTATCCGGATGTCCAAGAGATGGGAGATAAAGCAGTTGGAGAAAAGGCTGCAGCAGGAAAAGCTAAAGCTAGCGGATAAGGTTTGCATGGCCCATAAATCCGATCCCGGCAGTAGGTATTTGGATTTGAAGGATCCAAACGTGGATTTGGTTTTGGGGCAGGTCGCCTTTTTGCAAGAGGAAATAGCCCATTTGCAAAAAGAGCTCCAGGTTAGGCGCAATGCTTTTTTGGAGCAGCGTCGGGCCAGGTATCTGGGGGAAGAGTAGTTATGCAGGGCAGAACTCTGGTATTCGCTTCCGATCATGCCGGATTTGTGCTTAAATCCGCCTTGATGGAACATCTGGGCGATGGGTGGGAAAAAGTGGATGTAGGCACGCAGGATGGGACCAGTTGCGACTACCCTGTGTATGCCAAAAAAGCCTGCCAAAAGGTTCTGGAGCTGAACTGCCTGGGGATCCTGATATGTGGTTCCGGGATTGGCATGTCCATGGCTGCCAATCGCTTCCAGGGCATCAGAGCCGCTTTGTGCGCCAATGAGCACATGGCCAGGATGTCCAGGATGCATAACAATGCCAATATCCTGTGCATGGGAGAGAGGATCATCGGTTCGGATCTGGCTAAAAGCATACTGGAGGTTTTTTTGCAAGCTGAATTTGAAGGGGGCAGGCATCAAAAAAGGGTGGAGTTGTTGGAGG